>JBILNZ010000034.1:0-33557 GCA_044374745.1 Prochlorococcaceae cyanobacterium
CGCGCCGCTGAGGATCCTGAATTCGAGACCTTCTACACCAAGAACATTCTTCTGAATGAAGGTCTGCGTGCCTGGATGGCACCGGCTGACCAGCCGCACGAAAACTTCGTCTTCCCTGAAGAAGTCCTGCCCCGCGGTAACGCTCTCTGATCGGCAGGCCTCCGAATCCCCTGGTTCATCCCGGCTCACCGGGGAACCGTTCATCCGCAAGCGCCCCGCCAGGGGCGCTTTTCTTATGGCCCAACTGCGGCGGCCGCAATGCGTTGCCAGAAGCTGCGCTCCGCCGCCTCCTGCCTGGCGTTGGCCTCCCGCAGGAACGGCGCTAGGGCGGCCAGGTTCAGCAGCCAGTGATTGAGAGTGCGCAGTGGCCAGCGCAGTGGACGTTCAAAGTCAACAAACAACACCACCCGGTAGCCATTGGTGTCATTCCACACCTGGTGGTTGTAGGTGTCGTCGAACACCAGGCAGCGGCCCTCCTGCCAGGTGTGGAGCTGATCGGCGATCCGGATGTGGCAGTGCTCCGCGGGTTCGGGCACCATCAGGGCCAGATGCAGGCGCAGCACACCGGCCCAGGCTCCCCGATGGGGAGGGATGTGCTTGTGGGGCGACAGGATCGAGAAGAAGGCGGTGGTGCAGCCGGGTATCGCGGCCAGCACACGCATCGTTTCCGGGCAGCGGCGGGCGTTCTCCGTACAGTTCATTCCCACCCCCTTGAGGAAGAAGGTCTTCCAGTTGTCGTCCTTTTGGATGCTCCCCACTTCCCGCAGGATGTCCTGGAAATTGGGCATGGCCTCCCGGTAGGCCATCACCGCATCCAGCTCCCGGCGCACCTGCTGCCAGTGGGCTTCCACATCGCCAATCCAGCCGAACTGGTCCGCCGCAAACACCGGCCGGTCGCCGTGGATCGCAAAGCGACACACCAGGCTTTCCAGCGCGCCATGGAGCCAGCGGCGCAGTTTGGCCTTGCGGTTGCGGGCTGGGAACGTCCAGTGCCGTCTCGCCAGATCCTGATGGCTGCCGGCGGGACGGGGGTGGTGGGCACCGAGGGTCAAGGGGTTGCTGCCTGCGATTGCTGAAGAGCGTATGCAGGCCCGCCCTGGGCGTTCTGGCTCGATCACCCCTAGGATCTGCGGGTCCCGTCAGCAGTGACGTGGGTGTCGATCTCGGATCGGCTCCCGAAGGCGTCGCCGGCTGGCTATATCCCCACCAGGAGGAGGTGTCCATGCAATCCAGTTGTTTCACCAAGGGTCTGCTGATCGCGGAGAACGCCGGCTGATTTCGGCACCTCAACCCTGATCAAACGGTTCCGCGACCGACGCGGACCCGGCGAGAGCCCCCAACAGCCATGGTCTCCTCCCGGAGAACAGGCTTTTGGGGGCATCGCTTTTGGCAACTTTCTGGCGGAGCATGCGTCTACTCCGGCCCTGGCCATTGTGCGCTCTGGCACAGGAGGGCTGGTGATTGGGGTGATACCCCTTGAAACTGTGAGTCGGCGCATTGCGCCTTTTTGTGTGAGGAACACCACCATGAAATTCTTCCAGCAACTGCTGGTGGCTCCCGCGGCCCTGGGCCTGATGGCTCCCATGGCTGCCACGGCCGCTGAAGTCAACCTGTCCGGCGTCAACCAGTACGCCAGCGAGGAGCAGGTCACCAGCATTTCCCAGTTCTCCGACGTTCGCCCCACCGACTGGGCCTACCAGGCCCTCTCCAACCTGATTGAGCGCTACGGCTGCGTGGCCGGTTATCCCGACGGCACCTACCGCGGCCAGAAGGCCATGACCCGCTTCGAGGCCGCCGCTCTGCTGAATGCCTGCCTCGATCGCGTCACCGAAGTGACCGACGAGCTCAAGCGCCTGATGGCCGAGTTCGAGAAGGAACTGGCCGTGCTCAAGGGCCGGGTGGATGGCCTCGAGGCCAAGGTGGGTGAGCTGGAGGCCAACCAGTTCTCCACCACCACCAAGCTGAACGGTATCGCCACCATGGTGGTCGGCGGCGCCGGCAACACCGGTTTCGGTGACAACGTCACCGTGAACTACGACGTTCGCCTGAACTTCGACACCAGCTTCACCGGCAAGGACCTGCTGCGCACCACCCTGCGTGCCGGCAACTTCGCTGACTCGGTGTTCGGTCAGGGCAACACCGCCCTGGAAGTGGCTTTCCAGGAAGACGCTGGCGCCAACACTGGTGTTGACACCGTCGGCATCAACCGCCTGTTCTACAAGTTCCCGATTGCCGACGGCTTCACCGCCACCGTGGGTGCCAAGGTCCGCCAGGACGACATGCTGGCCATGTGGCCCAGCGCCTATCCGGCTGACACGGTCCTCGACCTGTTCACCTACGCCGGTGCCCGCGCCACCTACAGCCTGAACCTGGGTGCCGGTATCGGCCTGTCCTGGCAGAAGGAAGGTTTCAGCATCAGCGCCAACTACGTGTCCAACGAGGGTGCCGCTGAAGACGCCCTGGTGGGCGCTGGTGAAGACCTCACCGCCACCTTCCAGCTCGGCTATGCCGCTGAAAGCTGGGGTGCTGCCTTCGCCTACACCTACACCGACATCCGCGACTTCGGTGACGCCAACGCCATCGGCCTGAGCGGCTACTGGTCTCCTCTCGACGCTGGTTGGGCTCCTTCGATCAGTGCCGGCTTCGGCTTCGCGGATCAGGGCAACCCCTTCAGCAACGGCAGCGACGACGCCTGGAGCTGGATGGTTGGCCTGCAGTGGGCTGACTCCTTCATGGAGGGCAACGCTCTGGGCATGGCTCTGGGTAGTGCCGGCTCCCTTGCCAAGGGTAAGTGCAGCCGTTTCGGCGGTAGCAACTGCACCGGCGGCATCTGGATCCCCGATGGTCGTGAGACCCTGGCCTACGAACTCTGGTACAAGTTCCAGGTCACCGACAACATCAGCGTCACCCCCGCCTTCTTCTGGGTTGGCAACGACGGTGCTGATGACACCTACGGCGGTCTGATCAAGACCACCTTCAAGTTCTGATCCTTCAGAACTCTCCGGTTCGGGCTGGCCTCCTCACACACTGCCAGCCCCACCGATTTTCTATACCCCTCACCACGGGTTCCGAGGTTCCGGAACTCGCTCCATCCCCGGCTTTGCCGGGGTTTTTTATGGCCAGGCCCAGCGGCTCCGCGGTAGGAGTTGTCTAGGTTGAGGAACTATCCAGCAGTGAGCGTTTGACCCACTCCCGGCCTGCTCAGGTTGACTCCGCCGACCCCTACCAGGTGCTCGGCGTTTCAGCGCAGGCCAGTGGAGCCGAGATCAAGGCGGCCTACCGCGCCCTGGTGAAACGTCACCATCCCGACGCTGGCGGTGATGCCAGCACGATCCTGGCCCTGAATGCCGCCTGGGAGGTGCTGGGTGACGGAGAGCGGCGCAGGCACTACGACGCCCAGCGCCGTCCGCTCGACCCCCCACTCCACGCCGCCGCCGCCGCCGTGGGTTTGGCTCGGCCACCAGGCCGCTCCGGCACTGGCACGGCCAGCGAGGAGGAGATCGCCCTATGGATGCAGCAGGTCTATGGACCGGTCGATCGCTTGCTGGGCCAGGTGGCTAATCCCTTTGCGGCGCAGTTGCGGGCGCTGGCGGCTGATCCCTATGACGACGCCCTGATGGAGGCCTTCTGCGCCTTTCTGGAGCAATGCCAGGGCCGCTTGGCTCGCGGCGAAACGCTCTATCGATCCCAGCCCTGTCCGCCCGGGCTCAAGGAGCTGGGGCTTGATCTCTACCACTGCCTGAGCCTGATGAAGGACTCCCTGGTGGACCTCGAGCGCTTCACCATGGGGTACGTCGACAGTTACCTGCGCGATGGCCGCGAACTGTTGCGCCAGGCCAGGGCCCGGCGCAGTGTGCTGCACCAGCGCTGCCGTCAGTTGCGTCGCTGACCGGATCTACGAGGCGGGATAGGTCTCCAGCTGGTCCAGCCGCAGCCAGACATCGGGCACGGGACGACGCCAGCGCAGCTGGGCGTAGTCGCCTTTCACCTGCAGCACCTCACCCGGGCCTTCAAAAATGTAATCAGGTGCCTCGCTATCGCTGGCCCCGGCCTCCAGGCTGCCCTGGTAGCGCTGGCGATTCACCCGCACGAGGCCCCCCTTCTTGATGGGCGCGGGCGCAGCGGCCGGGGCAGCACGGCCGGGGGCTTCGGTGCTGGGGGCTTCAGGGGCCATGGCGAGGGGCATCGGTGTGGCCAGGCTAGGGCGCCTTGCCACGGCCACGGCCACGGGTTCTAGCCTCCAGCAACCACGGCGTGATCAAGGCGTGCGCTTGCTGCTTCTGGGCTGTTCTGGATTTGTGGGCCGTGAGTTGGTGCCCTTCCTGCTGGAACTCGGCCATCACCTCACCGTGGTGAGTCGCCAGGCCGATCCCTTCCCCTCCCTGGCGGGGGAGCGCCTGGCGTGTCTGCAGCTCGATCCGGCCCAGGCGGAGAGCTGGCAGCACGATGGCCTGCTCCAGGCTCTGGCCTGCGCTGAGGGGGTGGTGAATCTGGCTGGTGAGCCGATCGCGGAGAAGCGCTGGACCGTCGCCCAGAGGGAGTTGCTGCTGAACAGCCGGCTGGCCACCACCGAGCATCTGGTGAAGGCCATGGCCGGCCTGGACAGTCCACCGGCGGTGTTGGTGAATGCTTCCGCCGTGGGTTTCTACGGCACCAGTGAAACGGACACCTTCAGCGAGGAGAGCCCTCCCGGGTCCGATCTGCTGGCGGAGATCTGTCAGCGCTGGGAGGAGGCCGCCGCCCGGCGACCGGCGCGCTGCCGGCTGGTGATCCTGCGCATCGGCATCGTGCTGGGACCCGACGGTGGGGCCCTGGGCAAGATGCTGCCGGTGTTCCGGATGGGCTTTGGTGGCCCCCTCGGCAACGGCCGGCAGTGGATGAGCTGGATCCACCGCCAGGACCTCTGCCGCCTGATTGGTCGCGCTCTCGAAGATGGCTCCTTCGCCGGGGCGTACAACGCCGTGGCCCCCCAGCCGGTGACCATGGCAAACTTCACCGCGGCGCTCGGACGCACGCTCGGCCGGCCGAATCTGCTGCCGGTGCCTGGTCCCCTGCTGCAGGTGTTATTGGGGGATGGCGCCAAAGTGGTGCTGGAAGGGCAACGGGTGCTCTCCCAGCGTCTACAGGGCCAGGATTTTCAGTTTCAGTACCCGGAGCTCAGCGCTGCCCTCGCCGCTGCCACCAGCCCAGGGCGCCGCTGACCAGAGCACCGGCCATCAACAGGCCGATGGCTGGTGTGAAGAGCGGCTCCCAGAGCTGTTGAAAGAGGGTGAGTGGTGCCTCGATGTGCTGGCTGTGGCAGATCACCGCCACCACAAACCAGAGGGCTCCGGTGATCACCAGGAACACGTCGATCACCAACAGCAGATCGATGCCGTTCTTGAGCTGTTGCAGCAGCTGCGGGGCCTCGGCCTCAGCCATTGAGCCAGGCCATCACTTTTTCCATCGCAGCCCAGCCAGGGCGACGTCGCAGGCCATCGGCCATCGATTCCTGCAGTTCGCTGGCCAGTTCCGGCGCCATCACCATGACCCGCTGCACGATCTCAATGTGTTCGCGCACGCCCTTCGCGCCGGTTTCCAGCATGGCCAGGCTGAGGTTGACGCGGGCCTGGGGATCCTGGGGATTGAGCTTCACAGCGGTGCGGGCAGCCAGCAGGGCTTCCAGGGGCTGCCCGTCGAGGAGTTGCAGCCAGGCCAGGCAGGTCCAGCCTGCGGACTGGCGCGGAGCTTGCTGGGTGATCGCCTGGAAATCGGCGATCAGCTCGCCGGCCGGGGCTCCGCTGTTGTAGCGGCTGATTGCCTGGTCGAACAGTGAGCTGTCCTCGCTGTCAGCGGGGATGTCGCCCGTGGCGGCGGAGCTGGTGGTGGATGGCTGGTCGGTCACGGAGATGGGAAGGGACTGCCGGTCGTGCCCTCAGATTGCCACTCGGAGTTGCCGGTGGATGGCCGCTCTCCCGGCCCTCACACGGCAAAGGAGCTGCCGCAGCCGCAGGTCTGGGTGGCGTTGGGATTGGTGAAGTTGAAGCCGCCGCCGATCAGGGCGCTGGAAAAATCCAGCTGCATTCCATAGATGTAGAGCAGGCTCTTGGGGTCGCAGACCACCTCGAAGCTCGGGGCGTTCGCCGGCTCGTAGGTGTAACGCTCGTCGTCGGGCTGAATCCCATCGGTTTCGATGAAGTCCATCGTGTAGCTCATCCCGCTGCAACCGCCAGAGCGGACGCCCACCCGCAACACCTTTCCATCGCCCTGTTGGTGCATCAGAGCCGCCAGCTGTTTCATGGCGGGCTCGGTGATCTGAATGCCCTTGCCGTCTTTGGCGGTGTGGGTGGCCACTGGGGCCTGGCTGACCTGGGGGGAGGCCGTCTCTGGAGAAATCGTTTCGCTGCTCATGGGTGTGCTGATGGCAAATCGCTTCCCGTGGCCCCACTGTATGGAGCCTGCCCCGGGGCTGCCTGGTGGGCGCCCCTGCTCTGCGAACCACTGCCGGCAGGGCCGGCTCCATAGAGTCGGCTCACGTTTGGGGATTGGGCGGTGAAGGTCGCCATCGTGGGGGCAGGACTGGCCGGACTGGCGGCGGCGGTGGATCTGGTGGATGCCGGCCACCAGGTGGACCTCTATGAGGCCCGGCCGTTCATGGGCGGCAAGGTGGGCAGCTGGGTGGATGAGGGCGGCAACCACATCGAGATGGGGCTGCATGTGTTCTTCTTCAACTACGCCAACCTGTTCGCCCTGCTGCGCAAGGTGGGGGCGTTCGAGAACCTGCTGCCCAAGGACCACACCCACCTGTTCGTGAACACGGGCGGGGATCTGCGCGAGCTCGACTTCCGCTTTGCCCTCGGCGCTCCCTTCAACGGGCTCAAGGCCTTCTTCACCACCCCCCAGCTTGACTGGCTCGACAAGCTGCGCAACGCCCTGGCCCTGGGCACCAGCCCGATCGTGCGCGGCCTGGTGGATTACGAGGGCGCCATGAAGACGATCCGGGCCCTGGATCGCATCAGCTTCCAGGAGTGGTTCGTGGGCCACGGCGGCAGCGAGCAGAGCATCAAGCGGATGTGGAATCCGATCGCCTATGCCCTGGGCTTCATTGATTGCGAGGCGATCTCGGCCCGCTGCATGCTCACCATCTTCATGATGTTTGCTGCGAAAACCGAGGCGTCCAAGCTCAACCTGCTCAAGGGCTCGCCGCATCGCTGGCTCACCGGCCCGATCCTCGACTACATCACCCAGCGCGGCGGCCAGCTGCACCTGCGCCACCGCGTCACCGAGGTGCTGTTCGAGGAGGGTGGCCCCGGTACTGCGACCACTGCCGATGGCCAGCCCGCCACCAGGGTGAGCGGGCTGAAGCTCGGCACCCCCGAGGGCGAGATCACGGTGGAGGCCGACACCTACCTGGCCGCCTGCGATGTGCCCGGCATCCAGCGCATGCTCCCGGCGGCCTGGCGGCGCTGGCCCCTGTTCGACCACATCTACAAGCTCGAGGCGGTGCCGGTGGCCACCGTGCAGCTGCGCTACGACGGCTGGGTCACCGAGCTGGGCGACACGCCCGCTGCGGCCGCCGCCCGCGCCGATGTGCACCAGCCCACCGGCCTCGACAACCTGCTCTACACGGCGGATGCCGACTTCAGCTGCTTCGCCGACCTGGCCCTGGCCAGCCCTGTGGACTACCGCAAGGAGGGACTGGGCTCGCTGCTGCAGTGCGTGCTCACCCCCGGCGATCCCTGGATTCCGAAGAAAACCGAGGAGATCGTGGCCCACACCGACGAACAGGTGCGACGCCTCTTCCCCTCGGCCAAGGGCCTCAAGCTGGTGTGGAGCAACGTGGTGAAGCTGGCCCAGTCGCTGTATCGCGAGGCCCCCGGCATGGAGCCCTACCGCCCCGATCAGCGCACGCCGGTGGGCAACTTCTTTCTGGCCGGCAGCTACACCAGGCAGGACTACATCGATTCGATGGAGGGCGCCACCATGAGCGGCCGGCTGGCGGCCGCTGCCATCCTGGGCAGGCAGGCCCAGCTCGCCAGCAACGCCGCGGTCGCCGATCCGGTTCTACTCTCCTCCACCTGAACACCATGGGCCGTTGGCTCGAGCACAGCGTCACCACTGAGATCAATGCCGGCGTGGAGCAGGTGTGGGCGGTGTGGAGCGACCTGGAGGCCATGCCCCGCTGGATGCGCTGGATTGAGTCGGTGGTCACCGAACCCGGCAACCCCGATCTCACCGACTGGACCCTCGCCGCCCAGGGCTTTCGCTTCCACTGGAAAGCCCGCATCACCCAGCGGGTGGAGGCCCAGCAACTGCACTGGGAATCGGTGGGCGGCCTGCCCACCAAGGGTGCCGTGCGCTTCTATCCCCAGGCGGATGGCCGCACCGCCGTGAAGCTGAGCGTGAGTTATGAACTGCCGGGGGTCTTGGCACCACTGATGGAACCCAGCATTCTGGGTGGCATTGTCACCAAGGAACTCCAGGCCAACCTTGACCGCTTCCGTGACCTGGTTGAAGACATTGCGCGGTAGAGCAGTTTTGCTCGTGCCTAGCCCGGTCGTGATCGCCCTGTTGATCAGTGGTTGTGGCCTGCTGGGCCGTTCTCCCCAGGCAGACCTGCCCCAGCCTCCCCCTGCTGACCCCGCCGAGGTGGAGGCGCCACCAACCCCCCTCGCCGGCCTCACGCCGTTGCCCAGTGCCAGCGAGCTGCTGACTTCCGTGCCGATTGGCCGCGAGGACCCGCTGGCGCCCCAGACCCCTGTACCCAGGAGCTCTGCTGGGGCGGGCTCCCCAGCGACGCGTGCTGCCGGTCAACAGGCAGCCATCCCGGCCACCGCCCAGGGCAAACCCGCAGCCCGGCGTCCGACTGTCCCCGCCCGGCTGGAGCTCCCCGACGACTTTCGCTTCAGCGGCGTGCTGCGAGCCGGCTCCACCCCCCAGGCCTTTGTGCAGGTGGGCGATCAGAGCGGGCCGGTCTGCCCAGGTGCCGATGGGTCCTGCCCCGCGTCGGGCCTGTCCACGGTGTTGCCCAAGGGCTGGGGGGTGGCCGCCATCGATGTGGAGCGGGGCCGGCTCACCCTGCGCAAGGGCAGCCGCACGGTCACAACCCAGCTCTGAGCGGCCTGTCCCGCAGGATTTCTGCGCAGGCTGCCAGCAGTCCGTCGAGGTCGTGGGGGGTGGCTTCAGCGTCCACCCTCCCCAGGGTCTGCCGGCAGCGTTCGCTGGTCTGGGGCCCGATCGACACAATGGCCAGCCTGTCCAGCCGCTGGCGCCAGTGCTCACCAAAGGCTTCTTCGAGCAGGTGGGCTGTGTGGCTCACGGTCTTACCGCTGCTGAAGGTGATGGCGTCGAGCTGGCCCTGCTCCAGGGCGGCCAGGGTGGCGCTGGGCAGGCCCCGGGGGCAGCGGGTCTCGTAGGCGGGCACTTCCACCACCCTGGAGCCCGCGGCGGCGAAGGCCTCGGCCAGCAGGGTGCGCCCGCCGCTCTGCACCCGGGGCAACAGCAACCGCAAGCCCCAGCCGGACACAGGAAAGTGCTCCACCAGGCTGTCGGCCACGAACGCAGGGGGCACGAAGTCCGCCGGCGCGCCGAGGTCGTCCAGCAGCTGGGCCGTCTTGCGGCCCACCGCGGCCAGACGCACCCCGGAAGGCCTGCGCGCCAGGCTGCTGCCGAGCCTGCGCAGCCGTTGCTCCACCGCCTCCACGCCGTTGCTGCTGGAGAACACCAGCCAGTGGAAGTCCTCCAGTTCCTCGAGGGCATCGTCCAGGGGTCCCCAGCTGTCCGGCGCAGTCACCACCAGGGCCGGCAGATCCAGCACCTCAGCTCCAGCCGCGTTGAACAGATCCCGGGCCGCCCCCAGCTGGTGCTCAGCCCGGGTGATCGCCACCCGGCGGCCGTGCAGGGGTACATCTGCTCGCACGTCGGGGGTGGCCATGGAACGGAGGTTGGGCAGGGGTGGATGGGAGGTGGTCTGTTGGGAGGATCAGCCGTCAAGCTTCACCAGGGGCTCCACCTGTTGGCGAAGGGCCTGGGCCGCAGCGGTCAGGCCCTGGTGATGCAGCAGCAGGATCGCTTGGCGGAAGCCGGCGCGGGCGCCGCCAATGTCGCCTGCCAGCAGTTGGGCTGCGGCCAGGTTGCGGTGTAGGTCTGGTTGCTCGGGGTCGAGGCAGAGGGCCCGCTGGTAGGCGCGGATGGCGGCCCCGAGCTGGCCCCGGCGCCGCTCCACCAACCCCAGGCTGGCCCAGCCATGGGCCAGTTCCGGGGCGGCCGCACTGGCCGCGCGGCTGAGTTCGGCCGCCTCCGCCAGCGTGATCTCTCGCTCTGCCGCTGCCGCCCTCCCATCCGCCCGTTCAAGCAGCAGGCCCGCCAGGTTGAGGGCTGCCGCCAGGGTGACCCGCGGCTGCAGGGGCAGGGCCAAGGCCTGGCGGTAGAGGTCCTCGGCCTGGGCTGGATTGCGGTCGGCTTCGGCCATCGCCAGGTGGAGCAGCAGCTCGTAGCGCTCCGCCAGGGCATCGGCGGGGCAGGTCTCCAGACCAAGTCGCAGCAGGGCTCGGCCCCGTTCCAGCTCGCCCTCGCTCACCAGCAGGCTGCCCAACTTGGCGCAGGCGTAGGGGTCGCCGGGGTGGCGCTCCAGTTCGGTTTCCATCGCCTGGCGCAGCCGGGCCGCCTTGTTGCCGCTGCGCAGCAGCTCGGGCCGGTAGCCGTCGTGGCTCAGGGCTGGGACCTCGCAGTCGCTGACGCGCCAGTGCGGTTCCCGCTGCAGCAGGGCCAGCACGCTGTCGTCGATCATCGAGTGGTAGGGCCGGCTCCAGTGGATCTCTGGGTGGCGACGAAACAGGCGGCTCACCCGCGAATAGGGCGACTGGCGCGCCCCCCGCTCCAGGCGCAGCAGGTTCACCACCAGCAGATCCGGTTGGGCCATCAGCTGGCGCAGGGGCTCGCGGGCCTCCGCCAGGAGCTGTTCATCGGCATCGAGCACCAGCACCCACTCGCCCCGCACGTGCTCCAGGGCGGCATTGCGGGCCGGCGCGAAGTCCCCGGGCCAGTTCAGCTGGTGCACCACCGCCCCGCAGCGCTCGGCGATCGCCATGGTGGCGTCGCTGGAGCCCGTGTCCAGCACCACCATCTCGTCCACGAAGTCGGCCACTGAGGCCAGGCACTGCTCCAGCCGCTCGGCCTCGTTGCGCACGATCATCGAAAGGCTGAGCTGCATCGCGGGCTGTCCCCTAGTCGGTGAACCCACCCTGGCCGGCGCCCTGGCCCAGGCCCAAGGCCTCCAGCGCGGCCTGCTGGGCCAGGGGCATCTGGCCGGGGCTGTAGGCCGCCGGGGTGCCAGCGGGAAGGGTCTGGCGCAGGGCGTCCCACAGATACGGGCTGCCGTACACCGCCACACCGGCCAGGCGACCGGCCCTTTGCAGTTGGTTGAGGGCCGCCGCCCACGGCTCGCCCTGGCCTGCGCTGCCGCGGAAGGGGTTGCCCCGCACGAACAGCTGCACCAGCACCGGCCCTGTCCCCAGCCGATCCAGCAGCAGGGGGGCTTCCGGATCGCTCGACCACAGGCCCACGGCATCAGGGGCCATCAGCAGCGGCCGGAAGCCTGCCGCAGTCGGCAGACCCAGGGCTGGAGCCAGTGGTGGCAGGAAGGGAGCATGGAGGGCCTGATCGAGCCGCAGCAGATTCACGCCCTGGCCAGCAGCGGCACCGCCGCCCCCGGCCAGCTGGCCACCGTGGTGTTCCAACGTGGCACCGACCAGTTCCCGGCTGAGGTCCAGGTCGGGACAAGCGGCTGCGTAGGGGTCAGCCGGGCCAGCCCCGCAGTGGCTGAGGGCCCACTGGCGGCGTCTGGCACTGGCTTCCAGCTGGGCACGCTGCAGGCGGCCCGATTCCACCGCAGCCTGGATGGCCGCGATGGCCCGATGGGCATCCGCTGGCATCAGCACCAGATCGGCACCGGCCTCCAGCGCCAGCACGGCCGCTTCCCCTGCCCCGTACTGGCCGGCAATGGCCTCCATCACCAGGGCATCGGTCACCACCAGTCCTTCAAAGCCCAGTTGCACGCGCAGCAGTTGGTGCAGCACAGTCCGCGAGAGGGTGGCCGGCCGCTCCGGATCCAGGGCCGGCAGGGTGAGGTGGCCGGTCATCACCGCCCCCACGCCGGCGGCGATGGCCTGGCGGAAAGGAGGCAGTTCCACCTGCTCCAGTCGCTGGCGGCTGTGGGGTAGCAGGGGCAGTTCCAGGTGGGAATCGCTCGTGGTGTCGCCGTGACCCGGGAAGTGCTTGGCGCAGCCCAGCACGCCGGTGGCCTGCAGGCCCCGCAGGAAGGCCGCAGCCAGGGCACCGGCGCTGCCCGGATCCTCCCCCCAGGCGCGCACGTTGATCACCGGATTGGCGGGGTTGTTGTTCACATCGCACACCGGCCCGAGTACCCAGTTGAGCCCCACCGCCCGGGAGTCGAGGCCGCAGCAACGGCCATAGCGCTCGGCCAGGGCCAGGGCCCGTTCGGGATCCTGGCTATGCAGGCGGCCGAGGGCCAGGGGCGGCACCAGCCAGCTGGCCCCTTCGAAACGTTGCCCTACTCCCTCCTCCACATCGGCGCAGAGCAGCAGGGGCTGGCCGGCCCAGGTCTGCAGCTGGCGGGTGCGCAGGGCCAGCTCGGCGGCGCTCCCCCCCAGCAGGATCACGCCGCCCACCCCCAGCTCCAGCAGCTCCTGGAGTTCGGCATTGGCCAGCTCCCACTGGGGATAGCGGCGCTGGTGGTCGGCCAGGTGACCGCTGGCGCGGACCACCACCAGGCTGGCGATCAACCGCTGCAGGTCCTGCACCGGTGCCGGTGTGGTCATGCCTGCAGCCCGTCGCTGTCCTGGTCCGGGTCTGCTTCTTCGGCCGGTTCCCCATCCGCCTCCCCGCGTTGGCTGCGTTCCCGCTCCAGCTGGTTGAGCAGGCTGAGCACGGAGGTGCCCCGCTCCATGCCCCGGTCGTGGACGAACACCACCTCCGGTGTGCGGCGCATCTTCAGCCGCCGGCCCAGCTCCCCTTTCACGTAGGCCGTGGCCGATTTGAGGCCGGCCATCGCCTGCTCCCGGTCGTCGTCGGAGCCGAACACACTCACGAAGATCTTGCAGTGCTGGAGGTCGCCAGCCACCTCCACGTGGGTCACGCTCACCAGCCCATGGCCCACCCGTTCGTCCTTGATGCCACCTTGCAGCAGCTCGCTCACTTCTCGGCGGATCAGGGAGGCCACCCGCTCCACCCGTCGGCCCTGTGCCATCGCTACGCGACCGGTTGGACGTTCACCATCGCACGCAGGATCAGCGCCAGGCTCAGCAGGCCGCTCACCGCTGCGCCGATCAGGGCCACGGCGGTGACGGGATTGCGGGCCCGGGCCGCCAGGGGCTCCAGCACCGAATTGGCCACCCCCAGGCCAAAGGCGATCAGGTAGCGCGGGTAGCGCGTCACATTGAGGAAAAAGTCCTTCATCGCCCCGGGGGCAAGCCATCAGTCCTGCTGGCTACTCTGCCGCCTGGCCCCGAGACTCGGCGCATGCAGCTCCACCAGTTCCGCCACTCGGCCTTCTGCGAGAAGGTGCGCCTGGTGCTGGCCGCCAAGGGCCTCGACTACAGCGTGGTGGAGGTCACCCCGGGGGTGGGCCAGCTGGAGCTGTTCCGCCTCTCCGGCCAGCGCCAGGTGCCCGTGCTGGTGGATGGTTCCGATGTGATCGCCGATTCCACCGCGATTGCCCTGCACCTTGAGCGCCGCCACCCCCTTCCGGCCCTCCTGCCGGCGGATCCCCAGCTGAGGGCCCGGGTGCTGTTGCTCGAAGATTGGGCTGACACCGCCCTGGCCTCCGGTTGTCGTATGGCTCTGCTCCAGGCCGCCGTGGGCGATCCCGTCTTGCGCGCAGCCCTGTTGCCCGATGCCACGCCGGCCCCCCTGCGCCAGCTGGTGGGGGGTCTGCCTGGAGGTCTGTTGGGCGGGGTGGGAGAAGCCCTGAGCGGCATGGTGGCTGGTGATTCCTGCCTGCAGCTGCAACGCAATCTCGAACAGCTGGCCGTGCTCTGCGCTGCCCAGCCCTATCTGGTTGGCGATCAGCTCACCCTGGCCGACCTGGCGGTCGCCGCCCAGCTCTCCCTGCTTTGCTTCCCGGACAGCAGCGGCGCTCCCCTCGCTGGCCGCGGCGTCACGGGCATTGCTGACAATCCCCTGCTGGCTCCCCTGTTCCGCTGGCGGGACCAGCTGCTGACCCCAGGCGCTCCAGCCTGAGGCTGAGGTGGTCGCTGCGCAGGGCGGGCCCGCCCAGACCCTCCGCCGGCGATCCATAGCTGGCCTGCCACTGCTCAGCGCTGATTGACCCATCCCCTTGGCGGTGGAACCGGCTCAGGGTTTCCACCCGGCTCACCGCCGGCTCGCCGGCCCCGTGGAGCAGCTGCAGGGCCAGCTCATCCACCAACAGCGCGTCGTTGCTGGGGTGCTCCAGGCGGCGGCCCACCACGGTGGACTCCAGCTCCATTCGCCCGCCGTCGGCCCGGCGCAGGTGGGCGATCTGGCGGTTGGGATTGGCGGGGTCGTTGGCCACCTCGCCCAAGTGGTCCCCCAGGAGGGCCCTGCCCACCGCCGTGGCATTGAAGCTGCGGTCGCCCACCACCCCCGCCGGGGAGGGGATGAAGCGCACCCGGTAGCTGATGCCGTCGCTGCTGCTCACCTGCCAGTCGCCGAGAAACCAGTCCGGATAAACCAGATCGCTGCGGCCAGGGCGCTCCAGGGGGGCCGGCAGCTGCCACTGCGGCCACTGGCTCGCCCGCTGGGCCAGCGGCCCGCCGGCCCCCCCAGCTTCCGCGGCCAGCGAAGGCCAGTTGAGCGATGGCCCGAGCAGCAGGCCGAGCGCCAGGGCCACTCCAGCCAGGATGGTGCACAGCTGCCTGCCGGCCATGTCTGATCCCCTCATTCGGGAGCTCGATCATTACGTGGTGCTGGAGCCCGCGCGCGAGGAGAGGATCCTCAGTGCGGCCGAAACCCTGCAGTGGCTGGAGCAGCAACTCGCCAAGATGGCAGCGCCGCCGGCGGATCTGGGCGACCTGCCCGAGCCTCGACGTCAGGCCGAGCGCCTGCTGGATACGGCCTGCCAGCTCGAACTGGAACCCGGCCGCAGCGTGCAGTGGTTCGCCGTTCGGCTGGACCCCCCCGGCTCTAGTTGAGGCTGGGGGAGATCCGGCCATCCTGGTGCTGCAGCAGCACGGGCTGTTGCGGCGCCTCGGGGCGCTCGCGCAGGATTGCCGGCAGCGACTCCAGCACCAGCTGGGCCACCTGGCATGGCTGTTCGCTGTCGTGGGGGACGTGCAGATCGGCCTGGGCGTAGAGCGGTTGGCGCTCGGCCAGCAGCTGCTGCAGCCGGCTGGCGGGGTCATCGGCCTGCAGCAACGGCCGCGGGGTGGGGTCGTTGCGCAGCCGCGTCAGCAGCAGGTCGGCGGGGGCGTCCAGCCAAACCACCACCCCCTGGCGCATGTGGCCCCAGTTCTCCGGCCGGGTCACCACCCCGCCGCCGGTGGCCACCACCAGCGAATGCCAGCCGCTGATCTGCCCCAGCACGGCCGTCTCCAGCTGGCGGAACTCCGCCTCGCCGTCGTTGGCGAAGATCTCGGGGATCGTGCGACCCGCCGCGCCCTCCAGCACCGTGTCGGCATCCACGAACCGGTAGCCCAGGGCATCGGCCAGGGGGCGGCCCACGGCACTCTTGCCGGCACCCATCATTCCCACTAGATAGAGGTTGAGGCCTTGCAGGCGCAGGGCCAGTTCCTGGTGGGTGGGGGGAGCCATGGTGGCGCCGGCGACTGAACAGGTCCCGTTTCTAGGATGGAGGCCCTGTGGATCCGGGCGATGACGGCCAGCGCCACTTCCCGCCCAGCCCATGTTCAGGCAGGTCAGGCCTGTGCCGCGCCTCCCGCCCCGGTGCCCCAGCCGCCGGCCCCGGCCCACGGCGCCGGTCGCCCCTGCGTGATCACCCGCCGGGCCCGCTTCTGCGCCAGCCACCGCTACTGGCTGCCCGAACTCAGCGCCGCTGAGAACGAGGCCCGCTTCGGCCCCTGCACCCTGGCCCCTGGCCATGGCCACAACTACGAGCTGATCGTGGCGATGGGCGGTCCCCTCGACGGCGATGGCATGGTGCTCAACCTCTCGGAGGTGAAACACGCCATCCGGGCCGAGGTGACCGGGCAGCTCGACTTCCGCCACCTCAACGACGTGTGGCCGGAGTTTGATCTGGCCCGGCCCGGGGCCTGCCTGCCCAGCACCGAAGCGCTCTGTCGGGCGATCTGGACCCGGCTGGCCGGACACCTGCCGCTGGTGGGCCTGCGCCTCTACGAGCAGGACAGCCTCTGGGTGGACCTGCTTCCCCCACCGGCTTCCAGCACCGATTTCCCTGTCACCGCCGCCCTCCCCATGGAAGCTTTTCTCTCGATCCGCACCCACTTCGCCGCCGCCCACCGGCTGGCCAGGCCAGAGCTCAGCCAGGAGGAGAACGAGGCCATCTACGGCAAGTGCGCCCGTCCCCATGGCCACGGCCACAACTATCTGCTCGATGTCACCGTGCGCGGCCCCATCGAACCCCGTACTGGCATGGTGTGTGATCTGGCGGCCCTGCAGAGGTTGGTCGACGACCTGGTGGTGGAGCCCTTCGACCACACCTTCCTGAACAAGGACGTGGCGCACTTCGCCACCACGGTGCCCACGGCCGAGAACATCGCCCTGCACATCGCCGACCTGCTCACCGGGCCGATCGCCGCGACCGGCGCCCGCCTGCACAAGGTGCGCCTGCAGGAGAGTCCCAACAACGCGGCCGAGGTGTTCGCCGAGACTCCCCAGCTGGAGATGGTTCCCGCCGCCCTTGAGGCCCTCGTCGCTGGCTGAGCCCAGCAGGCTGCGGCTGGTGCTGGCTGTGAGCCTGGACGGCCGGCTGGCCCCTCCGGGCGGGGGCGCCGCCCAGCTCGGTGGTGCGGGTGATCGCCGGGTGCTGGAGGAGGCCCTGGCCTGGGCCGATGGCGCCCTGGTGGGGGCCGAGACCGTGCGCTGCCACGGCAGCACTTGCCTGATTCGCGAGCCTGATTTGCTGGCCCTGCGCCGTCGCCAGGGCCGCCCCGACCAACCCCATGCCCTGGTGCTCAGCCGCACGGGCCGTCTGCCGCCCCAGTTGCCGTTCTGGCGCCAGCCCCTGCAGCGCTGGTGGCTGCGGCCCAGCGCTGTGGCCCCAGGCCAGGTCGGGGCCGGTTTTGATCGGCAGCTTGCTTTCGACAGCTGGCAGGGATTGCGCCAGCAGTTGGCCGCATTGGGCTTGTCCAGGCTGGTGCTGCTGGGCGGTGCCCAGCTGGTCAGCCAGTGGCTGGCCGCTGGCTTGGTGGATGAGCTCCAGCTCACCCTTTGTCCGCTGCTGCTGGGCGGAGCCCACAGCTGGTGCCAGACGGATTCTCTCCTTGAGCTGGGCCGCTGGCGCCTGCTCGAGCAGCGACCTCTCGGGGGCGATGAGCTGGTGCTGCGCTACGGCCGGGACGAGCCGGACCGCTGAGTGAGATCCCGCAGGGACACCCCGTCCAGGCTGCTGGCTGGCAATCCCAGCTGGCGGGCCACGCAGCGCTTCACGATCCGCTCCCCCTCGGGGCCCAGCTGCCGTTGCAGCAGCTCGCTCAGCACGGCCAGCCCCTTGCCACTGGCATCCGTTTCCTGCACCAGGCAGCGGCTGGCGGGGCTAGCCAGCTGACGGCAGGGCCGCTCCAGCTGGCTGGCCAGCTGGGGTTGTTTGCCAGCAAGACCCTCCACGCAGACCTGGGTGAGACGGTCCTCCAGCTGCGGCCGCATCATGTTCAGGACGGGACGCCACAGGCCGGCGTGGGCTGTCTGGGGCCAGAACAGGCTCGCCACCAGCAGCAGAGCAGGGGCGCGATGGAGTCGGGGGAACGTCACGACCTGGGGGAACACTCGTTAGTTTTGCCGTTACTGCTGCCGCAGCCATGGCTGAGCTGCAAGCCCGCTGGCACCGGTCGCTGGCTGACATCCAGGAGTCTGCCTGGGATCAGCTGCTTCCTGAAGGAGCATCCCCGTTCTATCGCTGGCGCTGGCTGCAGCAGCTGGAGGCCAGCGGCAGCATTGTGCCCCGGCAGGGCTGGCAGGACTGCCACCTCACCCTGTGGCGCGGCGATCAGCTGCTTGCGGTGGCCCCGCTCTACCTCAAGGGCCACAGCTATGGCGAATTCGTGTTCGACCAGAGCTTTGCCCAGCTCGCCGCCCAGCTGGGCCTGCGCTACTACCCCAAGCTGGTGGGCATGAGCCCGGTGAGCCCGGTGCAGGGCTATCGCTTCCTCACGGCCCCCGACGAGGACGCCGCCGCCCTCACCGCCCTGCTCCTGGAGCTGATCGACCAGTTCTGCCTGGAACATCGCATCCTCAGCTGCAATTTTCTCTACGTGGACCCGGCTTGGCGGCCCCTGGCCGAGGCCGCCGGCTGCGCCGCCTGGGTAAACCAGCAGAGCCAGTGGACCAACCCCGGCCACAGCGATTTCGCGGACTATCTGGCCAGCTTCAATGCCAACCAGCGCCGCAACATCAAGCGGGAGCGCAAGGCCGTGGCCGCCGCCGGCCTGGCGGTCACGCCGCTGGTGGGTGAGGCGATCGCTCCGGAGCTGGTGGGGCGCATGCATGATTTTTATGCCCAGCACTGCGCCCGCTGGGGACCCTGGGGCAGCAAGTACCTCAGTGAGGAGTTCTTTGCAGCCCTGGCCGCCGATCCGGCGCTGCGGCGCCATCTGGTGCTGTTCAGTGCCCACCCCGGCGATCCGGCTGAGCCCGTGGCGATGTCGCTGTGCGTGCGCGGCGGCGACCATCTCTGGGGGCGCTACTGGGGCAGCGACGTGGAGATCGACTGCCTGCATTTCGAGGTGTGTTACTACGCGCCGATCGACTGGGCGATTGCCAACGGCATCCGCCACTTTGATCCCGGTGCCGGAGGCAGCCACAAGCGCCGCCGGGGCTTTATGGCCCAACCGCGGGTGAGCCTGCACCGCTGGAGCGACCCCCGCTTCGCCGCGATCCTGCGCGACTGGCTGCCGGGTGCCAACGCCGAGATGGAGCGCGAGATCGAGGCGATCAACGCCGAGCTGCCCTTCACCGCTGCCTACGATCCACCCCATGCCCCAACCTCTCGATCCCACCCAGAGGCGTGAGCTCGACGACCGGCTCTCGCAGCGCTTCATCGCCCTCGATCCGGCTGGCTATTTCCTGATCAAGCTCGACCGCGAGGCCGGCGAGCTGGTGGTCGAGCACTACGCCAACAGCATTGATGAGCGTGGGCTGGCCACCGATCCCGACAGTGGCGAGGTGATCAGCTGTCGCGGGGCCGGTCCACGCTCCCCCCAGGCGGTTTACCGGGGGCGCAGCGCCAAGGAGCTGGGCGTGGCTCTCACGGAGGGCCCGGGCCCGCATCCGCTGAGCCGTCTCGACCACGCCCTCTACCTGGGGCGGGAGCTGCAGAAGGCGGAAGCTGCCCTCGAATCAGGCGCCGATTACGTGCAGGACTAGCCGGCCACCATCTGGGGTGGGGCCACCATCAGCGAATGGGAGGGATCCGCCGGCAGGCCAGCGATCTGCTCCTGGATTTCCCGACGCACAATCTGGCGATACTCAAGGAAGTGCTCGCTGTGGGCCAGGATTGAGATGAAGCCCTTGAAACGGGCAGGGTTGTGGCGCGCCATGCCCAGCAAGGCCCGCCAGAAGCGCAGGCGCGTGTCGCGCTTGATGCCCTGACGCCACACCACGATCGCCAGGGCGCGCAGATCCACCCAGGACATGCCCTTTTTGCCAGCGGGGGGAGTGTCCGCTGCCTTGCCCGGGGTTGTGCCTCCAGCCGGTTGCGCCGCTTGTTCTTGGAGGATCTGCTTGTAGCGCTGGGGCGGCAGCTTGAGGAAGTAGCTGTACACCCGGTCGATGTAAGCGTTGGGCTCGTACAGGGTGGAGAACGCCTCCATGTATTCGGTGGCGATGTCCTGGATCGGCCGGGTGGGCACGAAGTTGAGCAGGTTGGTCTGGTTCACCCCCTTGGCGGCGGCACTGTCCTGAATCAGGCGACCTTCCTGCTCCAGCCGCGTCCACATCGCGGTGTTGGGCAGGGCCTGCAGCATGCCCATCATGGCGTGGGGGATGCCGGTGCGGGTCACGAACTCCACGATCCGGTTGCCGGCACCGCGCTGCTCGCCGTCGAAGCCGATGATGAAGCCGGCCATCACCCGCAGGCCGCTGGCGGTGATCTTCTCCACCGACTCCTCCAGGGAGGTGCGGGTGTTCTGCAGCTTGCGGGCCGTTTCCAGGCTGGCGGCATCGGGGGTCTCAATGCCCAGGAACACGCTCTCAAATCGGCACTCGGCCATCAGGTCCATCAGCTCCTGATCGGCGGCGAGATCCACGGAGGCTTCGGTGGCGAAGCTGAAGGGATAGCCCCGCTCGATCTGCCACTGGCGCAGGGCCGGTAGCAGCAGCTTCACGTTGCGTTTGTTGCCGATGAAGTTGTCGTCCACCAGAAACACCGAGCGCCGCCAGCCCAGGTCGTAGAGGCGCTGCAGTTCGGCGATCAGTTGCTCGGGGGTCTTGGTGCGGGGTTTTCGCCCGTAGAGCACGATGATGTCGCAGAACTCGCAGTTGAAGGGGCAGCCCCGGGAGAACTGCACCGACATCTCCGAGTAGGCGTCGAGCTCCAGCAGGTCGTAGCGCGGCACCGGCGTGGAGGTCACATCGGGCTTCTCGCCGCCGGCGGTGAAGCGGCCACTGGTTTCGCCCCGTTCCAGGGCTTCCACAAACAGCGGCAGGGTGATCTCCCCCTCGTCGAGCACCTTGAAGTCGGCCCCATCGAGCTCTGGGGCATCGGGGGTGGAGCTGGCGAAGGGGCCACCCACCGCCACCGGTAGCCCACGCGCCTTAGCCCGCGCGATCTGCTCGGCCATGTCGGCCTTCTGCACGATCATCCCGGAGATCACCACCAGCTCAGCCCAGGCCCACTCCTCCTCGCGCACCTCGCGCACGTTGCGGTCGACCAGCTTCATCTCCCAGCTCTGGGGCAGCAGGGCCGCCACGGTCACCAGCCCCAGGGGGGGGAGCAGCACCTTGCGATCGATCAACTCCAGGATCTTCTCGTAACTCCAGAAGGTCTTCGGGAATTCGGGATAGATAAACAGGGTGCGCACGTGCTGCCTCGGCGGGAAGGCGACCAGAACGCTCGCGCGGCCTCTGGAATGACCTGATAGGCACCAACCTAGGTCCGGTTTTCGGTGGCTGGGTCTGGGGGCCCTGTTTCTGCTGTAATGGCCTCACCTTCAAGCAGCGGCAGCCATGGGCGCAGCGATCTATCTCGGTCTGGTGGGTGGCGGCCTGGTGGCTGCCCTCGCCGCATCCCTCGTGCTGCGCGGCATCAAGTTGATCTGATGGCGTTGAGCGCATCGCTCACCATCGCCTGCGCGCCCACCACTTCGCCGATCAGGTCGTAGGTGTCAGCGCCGGTGATGCGCACAGTCACCATGGTGCCCGGGGCGGCGCACAGACCTCCCTCCCCCGGCAGCACCCGCACTTCGCCATCCACCTCGGGGGCAAAGCGGGCGCAGCGCCCCAGCATTTCGCCGGTGCTCGGGTTCTCCTGCTCGATCAGCACATCCACGATCCGGCCCACCCAGGCGGCATTGCGGGCAGCCGCGATCGGTTGTTGCAGGGCCATCAGCCGGTCTTTGCGCTCCCGGGCCACTTCGGCGGGCACCTGGTCCGGTAGGTCTGCTGCGGGAGTTCCCTCTTCCAGCGAGAAGGTGAACACACCCACGTGGTCGAACTGCTGCTCGGCCACGAAGTCGAGCAGATGCTGGAAGTGCTCTTCGGTTTCACCGGGGAAGCCCACGATGAAGGTGGTGCGCAGCACCGCCTCGGGCAGCTGCTCGCGAATGCGCCGCAGCAGGCCGCCAGTCACGTCGGCCTGCCAGGGGCGGTTCATGGCCCGCAGCACCTCGGGGTGGCTGTGCTGCAGCGGCAGATCCAGGTAGGGCAGCACGTTGGGCACCTCGCGATAGGCCGCCAGCACCTCGGGCGTCAGCCCGGTGGGGTAGGCGTAATGCACGCGGATCCAGGGAATCTCCACGTCGCCCAGGGCGCGCAGCAGCTGGGCCAGCTGTGGTTTGCCGTAGAGATCCAGGCCGTAGTTGGTGGTGATCTGGCTGATCAGCACCAGCTCCTGCACCCCCTGGCCCGCCAGCTGTTGCGCCTCGGCCACGATGCTTTCGATCGGGCGCGAGCGCTGGTCGCCCCGCAGGTGGGGAATGATGCAGAAGGCGCAGCGGTAGTCGCAGCCCTCGGCCACCTTCAGGTAGGCGATCGCCTCGCTGGTGGTTCGGTAGCGGGGCAGGTGCTCATCGCCCACGAAGGTGGGGGTGGCGCTCACCTGGTTCACCCGCTCACCGGCCTCCACCCGCTCCAGCACGCTCACGATGTGCTGGTAGTCGCCGGTGCCCACGATCGCCCTGGCTTCCGGCAGGCTCTCGAGCAGCTCCTCCTGGAAGTGCTGGGCCAGGCAGCCGGCGATGATCAGCTCCTTGCCCTGCTCCGCCAGCTCCACCAACGTGCGCACCGATTCCTCGCGGGCGTCCTGGATGAAGCTGCAGGTGTTCACCACCACCACGTTGGCGTCGGCCTCATCGGCGCTCACCCCGTAGCCGGCCTCGGCCAGCAGGCCGAGCATGTGCTCGGTGTCCACCCGGTTCTTCTCGCAGCCCAGGTGGGCGAAGGCCACGGTTGGTTTTGTCATCGTCAGCAGGCGCAGTCAGCAGGCAGAGGGGCCCGGCCGGCCCGACTCTCCACCCTATGGGTCAGGAGCCCAGGCGGTGCGGCTGCGAGAATGGGCCGGTCGCCTGTTTGCCGTGACGTCCAGCCGCCTCAGCGATCGTCTCACCGCCAGCCGCCGCCGCAACGACAGCGGCAACCGCTGGTTGCGCGTGCTGATGGCCGTGCTCGCCACGATCGGGGCGATCGACACCGGCTCGATCACCCTCAAGCGCTGGGGGGTGTTGGGCTCCCTCAGCTGCCCCGGGGGTGGGGATGGCTGCGATCAGGTGCTGGGCAGTGCCTGGGGCACGGTTCTGGGCCAGCCCCTCTCGCTGTTCGGCTGCCTGGCTTACCTCGCGGTGCTGGTTCTGGCCCTATTGCCCCTGGTGCTTCGCGGAGAGTCCCGTTCGCGACTGGCCTCGTTGAGTGGTTGGGGTTTGTTGCTGATCAGCACGGGCATGGCTGTGTTCAGCCTTGTGCTGATCGGCGTGATGGTGCTGAAGATCCAGGCGTTTTGCTTCTTCTGCGTGCTCTCGGCTGGGCTCAGCCTGGCCCTGTTCGTGCTGAGCCTGATCAGCGGCGAGTGGCCCGATCGGGGGCAGCTGCTGTTTCGCCTGGTGCTGGTGGCCCTGGTGGTGGGGCTGGCCGGGCTTGGCTGGGCTGCAGCGGTTGACCGACCTGCCGGAGAGCCCGGTGGCCGCGGGGTGCCACCGGCTGTGACCACCACCAGCACCCCTGAGGCCATTGCCCTGGCTGACCATCTCACCAGCACTGGAGCTGTGATGTACTCGGCCTGGTGGTGCCCCCACTGCAACGAACAGAAGCAACTCTTCGGCAAGGAGGCGGTTGGTCGGCTCACCATCGTTGAATGTGCCGCCGATGGGCGCAACAGCCAGACCGAGCGCTGCTCCGCCAAGGGCATCCAGGGTTTCCCCAGCTGGGAGATTGGCGGCAAGCTCGATTCCGGGGTGAAATCCCTCCAGCAGCTTGGCGAACTGAGTGCCTTCCGCCGCTGAATGCCGCAGCCCCATGGAGCGGAGGTCGTTAGCCCCGCACCGTTCGGGTGCGGATGGCTCTGTCTTTCCCTTGGCTGCTATGCCGCCGCCACTGGGGCTGGGCCGCTGGTGCATCACTGCGGAAGTGGCCACCGCGACTTTCCCGCCTGAACAGGGCGGCCTCCACCAGGAGTTCCGTGAGCGTCAACCGCTGATGCCATTCCTGCAGGGCCGCAAACGCCTCCCCTTCCTGTCGGCTCAGGAGCAGCTGCTCGGTCACGGGCAGGGTGCTGGTCTGCAACCAGGCTGGCTGGGCTTCCAGCAGCTGGCGATCCCGACGCAACTCGCCAAGAGCTAAACCAAGGCCATGGCCCTGGCGCTCCACCCCGGCCACTTGCCAGCAGCGTTCGCGTAGGCCGTGAATTTCGTCGAGGAGCTTCTGGCGCTCTGGCAGGCGTGCGATCAGCCGCTGCCGACGTTGCTCTCCTGGGCAGGGAGGGGGGGCAGGTGGGGGGGGGAGCCGGATCTCGCCCAACTGACGGGCAAACACCAGGCACTCCATCAGCGAGTTGCTCGCCAGGCGGTTGGCTCCATGCACGCCGGTGCAGGCCACTTCGCCCACGGCGTAGAGCCCTGGAATCGTGGTGGCTGCTTTGAGATCCGTAGCCACGCCACCCATCCAGTAATGGGCCGCAGGGGCGACGGGAAGCGGTTCCTGGGTGGGTTCAAGCCCCAGCTGGCGGCAACGCCCCACGATTGTCGGGAACTGGCGCAGCAGGCGCTCCTCCCCCACTGGGCGCAGGTCCAGCCACACGTGATTCACGTGCCGTTCCTGCATGTGGCGGGCCAGGGCACGGCTCACCTGATCCCGCGGCGCCAGGTCCGCGCCAGCCAGGTGCGCCACGGGGCTGTGGCCACCCTGGTCCAGCAGCCGAGCGCCCTCCCCGCGGACTGCCTCCGAGATCAGGAAGTGGGGAGCATCGGGCAGCATCAGCGCGGTGGGGTGAAACTGCACAAACTCCAGATCCTGAAGTTCGGCTCCCGCTTGCCAGGCCATGGCCAGGCCATCGCCGCTCGCCTGGGCAGGGTTGGTGGTGTGGGAGAAGAGGTGCCCGCCTCCGCCGGTTGCCAGTACCACTGCGCGGGCACTCAGCCAGCCGACCACGCCGTCGGCCAGCAGTTGCAAGCCGCGGCAACGTCCTGCCTCCATCCAGAGGCGCAGCACCACCACGCTCTGGCGCTGCACCAGTCCAGGGCGGCGACGCACCTCCCGCTCCAGGGCATCCACCAGGGCACCGCCCGTGCGGTCCTGGGCATGGAGAACGCGCCGGTGGCTATGGGCAGCCTCCAACGTGGTGCTGAGGCCGGCTCCATCACGATCAAAGGCCATGCCGAGTTCGAGCAGCCTCTGCACGCAGGCCGGGGCCTGGTGCACCAGCAGCTCCACGGCATCCCGATTGCAGAGCCCTGCGCCAGCTTTGAGGGTGTCATCAATGTGGCTGGAGAAGCTGTCGTCCAGCGCGGTCACCGCCGCAATCCCTCCCTGGGCCCAGCGGCTGGCCGAGCGGGGCTTGCGCTCCTTGCTGAGCAGCAGCACGCTCAGGTGGGCTGGCAACTCCAGGCAGGCCATCAGGCCGGCGGCACCGCCGCCCACCACCACCACGTCCCAGGTCTGGTTGAACAACGGATCCCAGCCCTGCGCCCCGTGCTCGATGTCAGCTTCCATGGCTGCCGGTTCCTTCCGGCCGTGCCGGCATCAAAAAAGCCGCCGGAGGCCCGACGGCTTTCAACGGCTCGGAGAGCTTAGGGACCTGCGTTCAGCGGTATTGGCCGTCGTTGATGCGGTCGAAACCCTCATTGAGGGCAATGGCCGGCGGGGTCACGGTGAAGTTGTCTTTGTACTTATTGAACAGCTCGCGCTGGCGATCGGTGAGATCCAAAGCGAGAACGTCATCGACCGAGCTGTAGGGCCCACCCAGCACGATCTTGCCGGCCAGGGTGGGGTACACCCCCGGGAAGCTCTGGAAGCGACGCACGGAACAGTTGTTGAGGTCTACCTTGTCGCCTCGCTCGGCGATCTTGTCGTCGGCGAGGTTGCGGAGTTCAGCGGCATGCACCACAGGCGGCAGGACCAAGCCCATCAGCAGGCCAGCCAGCAGAACCCCGCTCATCAGCCAGGCAACCAGCCGTTTCATCGCAACACCTCTAGGAAGGATGGGAGATCAGGTGGACACACCACCGAGCGCCAACGCTACAGAACGCCCCGGTGGCAATCGCCTGGCCTGGGGCTGGCGGTAGCAGATCTTCAGATCAGCCCGCTCAGTTGGGGGGCGAGCAAGGCCAGGCCAAGGAAGAGGGCATCCACCAGCAGGGTTGTGGCCAGGGCTGTGGCAGCAACCCGGGCGACGGGGCCGCGGTTCCAGAGCCAGCGACTGAACTGGACCAGGGCAAGGCCAAAAACGCCCACCAGCAGCATGGGAGCCGGATGGAGCAGGGTGCGGGCCGCCTGGCTCAAGAGTTCTGGGGCTGCGGCTGGCTCCGCACCCACGGCCAGCGGCCAGAGGGGCATGAGGCCGGTGGCAGCGATGGCGGCGTCGGTGGCTGCAGTGCCGAGCAGCGAACCCAGATAGAAGCCACAGGCCAGTCGCCAGCGAGTGCCGAGCCCGGCAAGTGCGAGGGGGAGGGCGAGGGCTTCCAGGGGCAGATGGCAGATCGGAAATGGGCGGGCCCATCCCCAGAACAGCGCTCCGGCCAGCCAGCTGCCGCTGAAGCCCACCAGCACCTCACCGCTGCGACGCAGGTGGGGATGCTGGCTGTGGGCCATCCCCAGGCCCAGGGCCACGAACACCGCTGTGAACAGCACGGCGCTGAACGGGGCATGGCGCACCCAGGGCGCTTCCACAAAAACGGGCAGGGCAACCAGCAGGCTGCTGAGCAGGACCGCTGGCCATACCTTCGAAACCGGCATGCGCGAGAGCTGAGGCGTCCAGCCCCCAGGGGCTGGACGCCAGGCCGGACTGGGCAGCCAGGATGGAGCCATGCCCCCGGTGGCTGCCCCCGAGATTGCTGGTGCTGCGCTGGCTGGCAATGCGCTCG
Organism: Prochlorococcaceae cyanobacterium; assembly: GCA_044374745.1. GTDB lineage: Bacteria > Cyanobacteriota > Cyanobacteriia > PCC-6307 > Cyanobiaceae > NIES-981. The sequence goes on from JBILNZ010000034.1 coordinate 26,898, forward strand.
GCGAAACCCCGACCACCCGGCTTGTGAAGAAAGTTGTGCAACCTTAAAGGCTTCAGGCGGCGTTGCCGCCATAGCTTCGGTGGGCTTTGAGCCCCGCTGCCGTTGTGCCAAGCCCGCTGGTCACCCTTTTGCTCCCTTTTGCTACGGGAACGGCTGCACCGATGACCGCACATGGTGCCCTCGGGCTGCTGGAAGCCTGCTGGCGCGCCCTGGTGCTGGGCGTGGTGCAGGGCCTCACGGAATTCCTGCCCATCAGCAGCACCGCCCACCTCAAGGTGGTGCCGGTGCTGCTGGGCTGGGGCGATCCCGGCGTGTCGGTGACGGCCGTGATCCAACTGGGCAGCATCGTCGCAGTGCTGGCCTTCTTCCGCCATGACCTGCTGGAGGTGGGGCGGGGCATCGCCCGGGCGTTTCGCCATGGCCAGTGGGCCGATCCCTCTGCCCGCCTTGGCCTGGCCATGGCCCTGGGCACCGTGCCGATCGTGCTGGCGGGCCTGGCCCTCAAGCTCACGGTCCCCGACTACGACAACGCCCCGGTGCGCAGCATGGGCTCGATTGCGATCGTCTCGATCGTGATGGCCCTGCTGTTGGCCCTGGCTGAGGTGGTCGGTAAGCGTCGCCGCACCCTGGAGCAGGTGCGCCCGCTGGACGGGGTGTTGGTGGGTCTGGCCCAGGCCCTGGCCCTGGTGCCAGGGGTGTCCCGCTCCGGCAGCACCCTCACCGCCTCACTCTTCGATGGCTGGGAGCGGGCTGCCGCAGCGCGATTCTCGTTCCTGTTGGGCCTGCCGGCGATCACCCTGGCCGGCCTGGTGGAGCTCAAGGGGGCCCTGGAGGCGCCGGCCAACGGCGGGCCGATCCCTCTGCTGGTGGGCATCCTTTCGGCGGCGGTGGTGTCCTGGCTGGCGATCGCCTGGCTGCTGCGCTTCCTGCAGCGCCACAGCACCTGGATCTTCGTGGCCTACCGCCTGGCCTTCGGTGTGGCCATCCTGCTCTGGCTGGGCGCCACAGTGGGGAGGTAGAGCTCCAGGACAGCCGCGCCGCCGATGTGGAACGAACCCTCCGCCGGCATCGCTGTTGCCGCTGATCAGGCCAGCAGCGCCGCCGGTCGCACGCCCAGTCTTCCCCAGCCGGCGGTGGTGGCCACCGTGGAGCCCGGCTCGATCGGCGAGGAGCTGGGCTTCCAGCCCGGCGACAAGCTGCTGAGCATCAACGGTCAGCGCCCCCGCGACCTGATCGACCTGCAGTTTCTGGTGGGTGAGGAGGAGCTGGTCTTGGAGGTGGAAGATCCCGATGGCACCCGCCACACCGTCGAGCTGGAGAAGGATCTCGACGAGGGCCTGGGCCTCGGCTTCACCGAGGCCCTGTTTGATGGCCTCAAGCAGTGCAACAACGCCTGCCCGTTCTGCTTCATCGACCAGCAACCCCCTGGCAAGCGCCGCAGCCTTTACCTCAAGGACGACGACTATCGCCTGAGCTTCCTCTACGGCTCCTACCTCACCCTCACCAACCTCAGTGAGGCCGACTGGCGGCGCATCGAGAGCCAGCGGCTCTCACCGCTCTATGTGTCGGTGCACGCTACCGAGCCGGAGCTCCGCAGCCGCCTGCTGGTGAATCCGCGGGCGGGCCAGTTGCTGGAGCAGCTGCGCTGGTTCCAGCAGCGGGATCTGCAGATCCACGCCCAGGTGGTGGTGTGTCCCGGGCTCAACGACGGCCCGGCCCTGGAGCGCACCCTGCGCGATCTGGCGGGGTTTGGCAGCGGCGACTGGCCGGCGGTGCTCTCGGCGGCGGTGGTGCCGGTGGGCCTCACCCGCTTCCGGCCCCCGGGGGATGGCCTGGTGCCGGTGGATCGGGCGGCGGCGCGGGCGGTGATTGCCCTGGTGGAACCCCTTCAGGCGGAGTTTCAACAGCGCCTGGGCAGCCGTTTTGCCTGGCTCTCGGATGAGTGGTATCTGATCGCGGGCCTGCCCCTGCCGCCTCGGGCCAGTTATGAAGATCTGCCCCAGCAGGAAAACGGCGTGGGCTCCATCCGCGCCTTCCTTGAGGACCTGGATCGGGCCACGGCTGCATTGCCGGCGTGCCTTGAGCAGCCCAGACGCCTCAGCTGGGTGGTGGGACAGCTCGTGGCTGACGCTCTGCAACCGGTGGTGCGCCGCCTCAATGCCATCGAAGGGCTCGAGCTGATCCTGCATGGGCTGCCCAGTCCCTACTGGGGGCAGGAGCAGGTGGTGACCGGGTTGCTGACCGGCTCAGATCTCCTGGAGGGGCTCCGTGGTCGGGATCTCGGCCAGGGACTGCTCTTGCCAGCGGTGACCCTGCGCCAGGGGGAGCCTGTCTTCCTGGATGACATGCCCCTGGCCGAGCTGGAGCATGCCCTGGGGCTCCCCATCCAGCTCGTGCGTGGTGCGGCCGACCTGGTGGCTGTTTGTTCGGGATCCTTCAAATCGGCGGAAGATCTTTAAACTCGCCGCAAAAGCTCGAGCAAGGCGTGCCCATTTCCGCTACCCGACTGGCCCTGGTCAGCCTGCTGGGTCTGCCCCTGCTCCCCACTCCTGGTTTGGCCCAGCCGGCGGCAGAGACCGTGGTCGCGTCTCCAGATGGCAGCCCAGCCCAGCCCAGCCAGCCATCCCAGGCCCTGCCCCTGGCCCCCGACGTCAAGGGTGAGAGGCCGCGCGTTAACCCCAAGATCGTTCCTCCAGCGGCAACCGAGTTGCCCCAACCGTTGAACCCCCTCGCGGCCCCCGCCCCCCTGGCGCTGCCGGTCCGTCCCGAGCAGGTCATGATTCAGGAGCTCAGGCCGCTCACCCTGGCCCAGGTGGAAACACTGGCTGAGGTCAACAACCCCGATCTCAAGGCGATTGCCAGCCAGGTTGATCAGGCTCAAAGCCAATTGAGGGCTGCGATTGCCCAGTGGTACCCGAACATCGACCTGGAGGCCGGTTCAGCGTTACCCCGCTACAGCTATGGATCCTCAAGGCAGACAATTCGCACCAGGACGACCAACCCCGATGGCACCATCTCCACGGGCAGAGAAACCAATACGGTCAATGGAGATCGCTGGGATGCAGGGGCTGTGCTCTCAGCACGCTGGGGACTGATCGATCCCCGGCGCAACCCCAGGATCGCGGCAGCCCGGGATCGCTTTGAGGTTGCCAAGTACCAGTATGTGATTGCACTGCGGGATCTCAGGCTGCAGGCGGCCCAGGCCTATTTCGATCTCCAGCTGTCTGATGATCAGGTAAGGATCGGTCAGGAATCCGTCCGGGCCTCGCTGGTGAGCCTGCGTGATTCCCGGGCCCGCTTCCAGGCCGGGGTTGCCACCAAGCTCGAGGTGTTGGAGGCCGAAACCCAGCTCGCGCGAGACCAGCAACTGCTCACTAGTGCCCTGGCAACCCAGTCGGTGAAGAGACGCCAGCTCGCCTCCCTGCTCGATCTGCCCCAGACCGTTACCCCTACGGCCCAGGACCCTTCCCGGGTTCTCGGCATCTGGCAGCCAAGTTTGCAGGAAAGCATTGTTGCCGCCTATGCCTTCCGTGAAGAGCTCGATCAGGTGCTGCTGAATATTTCCATCGCCAACAGTGAAGCCAATGCTGCCTTGGCTGATGTCCAGCCATTCCTGAATGTGTTTACGGCTTTTGGGGCGAACTGGGCTGATGGCGATACCTTTAGTGACCAGATCATCTCCCGTGGAAATCTCGATTTCAGCGTGGGTATGGGTCTGAATTGGCGCCTTTTTGACGGTGGCGCTGCGGCGGCTGAGTCTCGCAGGAACCGCCAGGTCGCCGAGCAAAATACTTTTGAGTTTGCGCGCCGCCGGGATGCCATCCGCTTGGATGTGGAAGAAAGCTTCTATGAACTTGAGAAGAACAACCGCAACATCACCACCACTGCCCGTGAGGTGATTTCTCAACGGGAAGCCCTGAGGCTGGCCCGGCTGCGCTTCCAGGCTGGCGTCACCACCCAGCGCGAGGTGGTCGACAACCAGCGCGATCTCACCCAGGCCGAAGTGCGCTTTTCCAACGCCATCACCGACTACAACAGACGCCTCGCGGAACTGCGGCGCCGCACCGGCCTGGATCAGATCGTGTCCTGTCCGCCGCGGACACTGCCGGCTGTGAAGCCCGTTGGTGCGTCCGACATCCCAGTGGAACCAGCACGCCTGCTCCAGGCTTGCGAAGCCGCCAACCCAGGGGCCCTCTGATTCTGACCCCAGGATCCAATCCAGGTCTGCTTCGCCCCTGTCCCCCTGCACGGAACTCCTTTGCCCAGTCCCCTGCCAACCGCTGGTTCAGCATCAGGCCTAGGGCTTGTTGCCACCTTGCGGCTCGGCCTGTTTCAGGGATGTCTGGGTTGCCTGGCTGTTGTGTTCGCCGGCCTGATGAATCGGGTGATGATCAGCGAACTGGGCTTCCCGGCATTGCTGGTGGGCGTGGCCCTGGCCTTTGAGCAGTTTGTCTCGCCCAGTCGGGTGCTCTTCGGTCAGTTGTCGGATGCCGTTCCCATTGCCGGCCGCCACCGCCTCCCCTACATCTGGCTTGGGGCGAGCCTGTTCTGCGGCCTGGCCCTTCTCTCGGTGCCGCTCATCTTTCAGGTGGGCCGTCTGCTGGACGGGGATCGGCCCGGCTTGCTTTGGGCGGGCATCGCTGCTCTCTGTGGCCTTTTTGCCCTCTACGGCCTGGCGGTTTCGATGGCCAGCACCCCCTATCTGGCCCTCGTCATCGACCGCACCAACGAGCAGGAACGCTCTAAAGCCGTGGGCATCATCTGGTGTCTGCTCACGGTCGGCATTGTGGTGGGTGCGATTGCCACATCGATTGCCCTGCGAGGCCTGGATGGGGTGACCGATCCGGCGGTCCTGGAGCCCGCCCTGCTGCGGTTCATGGTTGGGATTGTCACCTCGGTTCTGGTTCTCACCTTGATCGCCACCCTCGGCATGGAGCGCTCCCGGCACTGTCGGCCTGCAGCGACCTCTGGCCAGGCACCTCGTCGGGACGATGCCATCACCCTCAGGCAAGCCTGGGCCCTGGTCACCTCCAGCCGGCAGGTGCTGGTGTTTTTTCTCTTTCTTGTGCTGTTCACGCTGGGCCTGTTCCTTCAGGATCCGATCCTGGAGAGCTATGGCGCTGACGTGTTCGGCATGCCGATCGCCGCAACAGCCTCGCTGAATGCCCTCTGGGGAATCGGCACGTTGCTCGGACTCCTGCTGGCCGGAGTTTGGATTGTGCCCAGCTTCGGCAAGTTGGCAACGGCCCGACTGGGTTGCCAGCTGATCGCTGCCAGCCTGCTCCTGTTGTTGCTGGCGGGCTTCACAGCTCAGATCACCTTTCTGAAGGTGGTGATGGTGTTGTTCGGGATTTCTGCCGGCATCGGCACCAACAGTGCCCTGGTGTTGATGCTGGATCTCACCCTGCCGGAGGCGGCGGGCACCTTCGTTGGCGTCTGGGGTCTGGCCCAGGCCATGTCCCGGGCGCTCGGCAAAGTGTTTGGCGGTGGCCTGCTCGATTTGGGACGTTGGCTGGCTCAGCCATTGGGTTTCGACGCGTCGCCCTTGCCGGCCTATGCCCTTGTGCTGGGTGTGGAGCTGATGGTTACTCTCGGCGCACTCCTGGCCCTGAGCAAGGTCAACTTGCGCCAGTTCAGGGAAGATACGGGACGAAGCCTCACCAGGGTGCTGTCCCTCGAGCTCGGATGACTGTGGCCCACTCCCCTGCTGAATTGGACCCGGGGTTGATGGCTCTCCTCGACCAGGTCGGTGAGCGCCAACGTCAGGATTTTGGCCACATGGTGTCTGATGTGAAGGCTGATGGCAGCCTGATCACGGCCTGCGACCGTTGGAGCGATGCCTCGTTAGTGGCAGGGCTGGCAGAGCTGTTCCCCGGAGAGGGCGTTCTCAGCGAAGAGGGCGATCGGCGTGTGCCCGGATCATCCAGCTACTGGGTTGTCGACCCCCTCGACGGCACCACCAATTTTGCTGCGGGAATTCCCTACTGGGCCATCTCCCTGGCGCGCTTTCAGGCTGGGCGGCCCCAGCTGGCGGTTCTCGACGTGCCTCCCCTGCGCCAACGCATTGTGGCGGTGCGCGGCCAGGGGGCCTGGCGCAATGGCAAACCCCTCACGCCGCCCTCACTGCAAAGCCACCCTGCCGGCTGTGCCTCCCTGTGCAGCCGATCGATCGGTGTGTTGCAGAAGCTTCCCCATCAGCGCTTCCCCGGCAAGATCCGGCTGCTGGGGGTGGCCAGCCTCAACCTGGTGAGCGTGGCCATGGGCCAGACCGTTGCCGCTCTTGAGGCCACACCCAAGATCTGGGATCTGGCAGCAGCCTGGCTGGTGCTGATGGAGCTGGACTGCTCGGTCCGTTGGCTGGCCCGCTCTCCGGAGCACCTGATTCCTGGATCGGACCTCAGCGAAGCCGACTTCCCCGTGCTGGCCGCCGATCAACCGGAGACCCTCGCCCGTTTTCTCCCCTGGGGTGAGGCGTTGTTGGCCTGATTCCCCAGCCGAGGAACGGCAGAAGGGAGAGAGGGATGAGTGGCGAAGGGGGGGTAGGGGCGTGTTATGATTTTGGACTGCGCGGGCCGAGAGGCGAGCGCGGCTTACGGAACTGAGAGGCGAGAGCCGGCGGTGATGTAAGTTTTCTGAGTCGCTGAGAGGCGACGAGCTGGT
>JBILNZ010000073.1:0-3204 GCA_044374745.1 Prochlorococcaceae cyanobacterium
TCCATGATTATCTTGACGATCTGATCAAAAGACTCTCTCGAAAACTCGTGCAAAGCCGCCTCTGTGCGGCTTTTTGTGTTTAGACTTTCCCATCGCAAACGCCGAATTTTCGAGGCGCCCTTAATTCCTTACAAGCTTCATAAAGCTGTGGTGATCTAGTTGCTGGATCAGGCTGAACTGCTGGCGCCCTAGGGTTGGTTGGATCGCACGATGCTCCTGTCGGGCGATCCAGGGAGGAGCAGGCGTCGCTGCGGCGGCGCTTTTTGCTGTTCTCTTTCAGAGGGATCGTGCTTCGCGGGCACGGGCTCGTAAGGCCGCATCCCTGGGGATGCGCAAACGCCGCGCCCAGCCCAGGCGCTCCAACAGACGGATGAAGCGGTAGGTGGGGTCTGGCAACGTCACCACCTGGCCCTTGCGCAGGCTGAATCCCTGGCGCACCGAACTCTCGAATGCATGGTGCAGGTTGTGCCAGCCTTCGCCCAGAGTGATCAGTGCCACCCAGGGGTTATTGCGGCTGCCATCGGCCGTGGCGAAGGGTTGCTCACCGGCCAGATGGGCCAGTGAATTCACGCTGGCCACGCCGTGGAAGAGCAGGGTGGTGCTCAGGCAGTATGCGGCAAGCCAGGGCAGGCCCCCCAGCTGCCAGGACAACCACGCCAAGCCCAGGGCAGGCAGGATGTGGAGTCGGTCGATCAGGCGCAGCACGGGATCGGCCTCCACATCGGGCGGCAGGCTGCTGGGGTGGAAGCCAGGGCCGAGCAACCAGCCCACCTGGGCGTGCCAGAAACCACGCCAGCGGCTTCCGCTGAGCAGGGGTGTGTGGGGATCGAGGGGGCGGTCCACATGGCGATGGTGGGCCTGGTGATGGGCCTTCCACCAGCTCGGGCCCATCTGCCCTGCTGAGGCAGTGATCAGGCAACCCAGCCACCAAACCAGTCGGGGAGCCTCGTAGCTTCGATGGGTGACCAGCCGGTGGTAGATGGCCGTGGTGCCCAGCATGCGCACCAGATAGAGGGCCAGGGCCCAGAGGGCAGCCCGCCAATCCAGATCCACCAGCACCAGCAGGCCGCAACCCAGGTGCATCAGCACAATGAACGGCGGGCCCAGGCCATGCAGTATCCGTCTGAGCACTGGCACCGTGGCGCTCGAGTCGGCTCGAGGCCTGGCCGGACCACCTGGTTCGGTGGCGGTGGGGCTCAGCTGGGGCTGCGGCCGCTGTAGGGGACGCGGACCGGCGTCGGGGGAAACCGTGGAGCTCAGAAGTCTGCCGTGAATGGGCCACCCTAGATGCAGCACTTGCGCTGTGCGCGGCTCGTTGTGGGGCCCGCCCTCAGGCTCCTGGGCGGTGATCAGCGGAATCCGGGGGCCCCCTGCAGCCCTGCCGGATTCCACCGACCCTTGCTTTCAGCGCATGAACAGCATCTCCTGATAGGTGGGCAGGGGCCAGGTGCCGTCGTCGATCAGCTGCTCCAGCCCATCCACGGCTTCGCGCACTGCCCCCATGCAGGGCAGCAGGCTGGTGGCGCAGTGCTTGAGGTGCTCGCCCACGCCGCCGTCGCTGTGGGCCATCACCTCCTCAAGCTTGGTGCAGCTCGACAGCAGGCTCTGGCTGAGCTCGGCGAGCTGGTTCACCAGGCTGCGATCCGGGTTGAGGCCAATGGCCTCCTGGTTGCGCAGCGACTGACTGAGCTGATCCAGGTAGGCCATGGCCACTGGGTACACCTGGCTGCGCGCCATGCGCAGCACCAGCTTGGCTTCCACTTCGATCGCCAGCACGTATTGCTCGGCATACACCTCGAAGCGGCTTTCCAGTTCCACTGGGCTGAGCACGCCCTGTAGCTCGAACAGCTCGCGCACCTCAGCACGCTGCAACACAGGCAGGGCGTCGGCACTGGTGCGGAGATTCTCCAGCCCCCGCTCCTCCACGGCGATCCGGTGCCACTCCTGCGAGTAGCCATCGCCGCCGAACACCACCGCGCCGTGCTGGTCCATCGTGGCCTTGATCACGGCGAAGGCGGCTTCCTCCAGGGGCAGCCCCCTGCCCAGCTGCTCCTCCAACTGGTCGCTCACCCAGCCGAGGGAATCGGCCAGGATCGTGTTCAGCACCACCAGCGGTCCTGCCACCGACTGGCCTGAGCCCACGGCCCGGAACTCGAAGCGGTTGCCGGTGAAGGCGAACGGGGAGGTGCGGTTGCGGTCGCCGGGGTCCTTGTTCAGATCGGGCAGGGTGTCGACCCCCAGGGACATCAGCGCCGCCTCGGCCGAGCCCTCCAGCTTGCCGCTCTGGATTTGCCCGAACACATCCTCCAGCTGGCTGCCCAGATACACCGAGATGATCGCCGGCGGCGCCTCGTTGGCGCCCAGCCGGTGGTCGTTGCTAGCGGTGGCGATCGCCGCCCGCATCAGCGGACCGAACTTGTGCACGCCTCGGATCACGGCCGAGCAGAACAGCAGGAACTGCAGGTTTTCGTGGGGCGTGGAGCCGGGGTCGAGCAGGTTGCCCTGGGTGGGATTGCCGATCGACCAATTCACGTGTTTGCCGCTGCCGTTCACGCCGGCGAACGGTTTCTCGTGCAGCAGGCAGGTGAAGCCGTGCTTCTTGGCCGTAGCCTTGAGCACGGTCATGATCAGCTGCTGGTGGTCGGTGGCCACGTTGGCCGCCTCGAAGTACGGGGCGATCTCGAACTGCCCCGGCGCCACCTCGTTGTGGCGGGTCTTGGCGGGGATGCCGAGCTTGTAGAGCTGCTGCTCCACGTCCTGCATGAACACCTGCACCCGCTCGGGGATGGCGCCGAAATAGTGGTCGTCGAACTGCTGGCCCTTGGCCGGCGGTGCGCCGAACAGGGTGCGGCCAGCCAGCTGCAGGTCGGGGCGCAGGGCCGTGAAGGCCGCATCCACCAGGAAGTATTCCTGTTCGGCTCCGCAGCTGGAGTTCACCGGTGCGATCTCGGTTTCCCCCAGCAGGCGCAGCAGCCGCTGGGCCTGGCGGTTCATCGCCCCAATCGAGCGCAGCAGGGGGGTTTTCTTGTCGAGGGCCTCGCCGGTCCAGCTCACGAACACCGTGGGGATGCAGAGGGTGACGCCGTTCGGCGTCTCCATCAGGTAGGCCGGGCTGGTGATATCCCAGGCGGTGTAGCCGCGGGCCTCGAAGGTGGAGCGGATGCCGCCATTGGGGAAGGAGGAGCCGTCCGGCTCGCCCTGCAC
>JBILNZ010000074.1:0-3130 GCA_044374745.1 Prochlorococcaceae cyanobacterium
CCAGCCCTGAGTGGCTGACCAAGAGAGAAAAAGTCCTCAGAAAACGGTCTCAGAAGCAATTTACGGTCAAAGGCACTCTTTGCTGCTTGCTGCCTCCGCTCAAACCCCGTTTGTCCAGAGTTTCCTTTACCTGGCTTCAAGCTTTGCAATCACCAGCAACGCACTAAAGCGCAAAGGCATAGAAACGCGCAAGGCTGGAGCAAGAAGGCTGGGCGCGCCACGGGTTGTGTCTACCTATGCCCTGATGATCGGTCGCTGTTCCTTGCAGGCCCCTTGGATGGGTTCGGTGATCTCGGCTAGCTCCGGTGGTGAGCAGACACAGCGGCTTGGCTTATTCCGAAAGCCGCGGCGCATCACGATCACTGTTTCGCAGCTCACTGCTGAACTCTTGGTGCAACGCAGCCTCAGGGAAGGCCGTTCGCTCTCCAACCTTGCAGCGGTGCTGCTGGAGCGAGCGATCAAGGCAGAGCAGGCCAATCAGCCTGCGCTGGACTGGACGCCGAGCCGGTTGTTGTCTCACTCGCAGGACGAAGTCCATGGCTGATCGGTGTCAGGGGCCGGCAGGCGTTGGCCTGCGCAACGCGCAGCACTGGGGCGCTCTGCCGCCGGCCTGCATGCTCCCCGGGCTTACCAGCATTCAGCACCGCCTGCTTCGGGACCCGCAGAGTTTGTATGCAGCCCTCTCTGAGGTGGGAGCCGCCCGTGAGTTGCGCATCCACACTCCGGGCCATCAGGTTTACCAGTGGGCTGGAGAGCTGGATATCGGCAGCACAACACTGCTCTCCATTGGCAGCTCAGCGGTGAGCTTTGCCATTGCGGATGCTCCCAACGTCTTGCTTTCCGTGAGTTTTGCTGGTCATCGCCAGATCAAAACGCCCCTGGGCACAGGCCATTGCCTCAATCGCGGAATCGCTCTGATGCCCCTGGGGGATCGATGCATTTCCGGCCAGTTCAGTGGAGCCGTGCTCCCCTTGCGGCTGGATCACATCATCCAGACTGCCGCAGCCATGGCTGGCAGGAATCCAGCCGCACTGGCAGGCGAGAGAGGCTTTGGTCAGTTCGCACCGCTCAGTCGCCCGGACGGACCTGAGGCCCAGCTGGTGCATGGGCTGTTGCGCACAGTGAACGCCGCGGCTGCCCTCGACCCCAGGCTTCCTGCACGGCTCGGCTGTGACGACAGCCTGCACCGCCTGGTGGCCACCATGCTGCAACCGGCCCTGCTGGTGGAGGAACCGGCCCGGGACCTGCAGCGCTGGCGTGAGCGGGATGGGCGCCAGGCCTTTGACGAGTTGATCGATTACATCCGCGCCAACCTCGATCAGCCCCTGCGCCTCAGTGAGCTGGAAGCCAGAAGCCACTACTCCAGCCGCGCCCTTCAGTACGCCTTCCGCCAGCGGCTGGGCTGCACACCGCGCCAGTGGATCCGTGAGCAGCGGCTGGAGCGGGCGATGGCCCAGCTGGAGCAGGGCGGCCGGGGCTGCTCGATCCGGTCGATCGCCCTGGGCTGTGGCTACCGGCACATGGGACTGTTCAGCAGCGACTTCAAAAAGCGCTACGGCCTCACCCCGAGCGCCGCGCGCTGGAGAACTGCGCCCCCGCGGGGGGGGGGATAGCGTGCTAGTACAGATGTACGCAGCAGCAAGGCCCGTGGGCATCCCGCTTCCCCGTCCCGCAGCACTGAACGCCCGGGTCGATGTCCCCGTGGAGGAGTGGCCGTACCTCGATGAGGGCACCCTGCTCAAGGCCCGCAGCCGCAAGGTCTGCATGACCTGCCATTGGTTCAGGCACCACGCGGGAGTGAACTGCATCCCGGTGCTCACCTGCCAGCTGCACCAGGGCCTGATCGCCCATGGCGAGCATCTGGTGTCCCGCTGCCAGGGCTGGACCGACGACATGGTCCGCCAGAACGGCTGGGCGCCGGAGGTGGCCTGAGCAGCGCCCCATGAACGTGGTCGACCGGCCCGGTCGTCCGCCGCTCTCGCCTCAGGAGGGCTGGATCAGTGATGGACGGCAGGTGCTCCACTTCAAGCCGCTCCGCTACGACCGCTGGAGCCAGTCGCTGGAGCTGACCCTTGGGGAGGTGATGCCTGCCGGGGAGCCGCCGCTGCTGAAGAGCCGCAAGGAGATCACCCGCGCCGAGGCGATCAGGCTCTGGGCCGAGAAGCGGAAGGCTGGTTGGCAGATGTGCCCTCCTCAGTGGACACCACCCACTCCGCTGCGAGTCCTGCGGAGTTGATGTGGCAGTCCTTCCGGTACACAGGCAACGGTTCTGTCTTCTCCAGGTCAGTGGCGATGGCGGTGGTGAGCATCACTCACATGGGGATGGACATGCTCCTGTTCCTCATGGTGATGCTGATGGGCATGCCAGTAGGCCCGATCCGCCGGCACGCCATCCAGTTCTGCCCCGCTGTGCGCATGGTCGTGATGAAGATCGGGATGGGCTGGGTCGTGGTAATGCCGGTGGTTGTGGCGTAGCGGTGGGTGGTGATGCCAATGGCTGTGCTGCTCACGCAGTAGGAGCGCCACCCCAGCGGCCATCAAGAACGCTGCCACGCTGAGTGATGGTGTCAGCTGCTCTCGGAGCACCAGCAGGGAAAACAGGGCGCCGACAAACGGAGCCGTGGCAAAGATCACGGCCTCGCGCGCAGCCCCCAGATCACGCAGAGCGAGCAGGTCGAGCCAGATGGAGATGCCATAGCCGAGGGCGCCGATCCCCAGCAGCCCGCTGATCACCGGCAGTGATGGGAACGCTTCACCCAGCAGGAGAGCTAAGCCGAGCGTGGGCAGGGAAGCTCCCACCGCTTTGAGGCTGGCGATCTGGATCGGATTGCGCAGGCTCAGCCGCTGGCTGAGGTTGTTGTCGATGGCCCAGGCCAGGGTCGCCAGGGCAATCAGGCTGGCTCCAGGCCAGGAGGCAACGCTGAGGGTGCCTCCGGAGAGCACCACTGCACCGGCCAGGGTGAGAGCAGCGGACAGCAGGCCGCGTTTGCCGAGATGCTCCCGCCCTGTCAAGCGACATCGAAAACTGAGCCACTTCCGACACTGAAAACTGAACCACCCCTGGGTTGCTCTGGGGCTCTGTAGTCGGAGTGTTTCCGTCTTGGTTTCGGTGGTGCCTCTTGCTGCTCAT
>JBILNZ010000035.1:0-32398 GCA_044374745.1 Prochlorococcaceae cyanobacterium
TCACCTCTCGGCTCAGGGCTCTCACCAGCTCGTCGCCTCTCAGCGACTCAGAAAACTTACATCACCGCCGGCTCTCGCCTCTCAGTTCCGTAAGCCGCGCTCGCCTCTCGGCCCGCGCAGTCCAAAACCATAACACGTCAAGAGCACGAACGCCAATCACACGCCGGTGGGCGCGTTCCAGCAGCCGAGCGCAGGGACGCCCCTGTAGTGGCTGAGCACGTTCAAAGTGGTGGTGTCGAGCAGGAAGCGCCGGCCCTCACTGGGGGGGAGCCCCAGCCAGCGGGCCACCAACACCCGCAGCAGGTGGCCGTGGGCAAACAACAGGGCCGGTCCCTGATCAGCGCGCACCTTGGCCAGCAAGCGATCCACCCGTTCAGCCACCTGGCCCGGACTCTCCCCATCGGGACAACCATCGGTGAACACCAGCCAACTGGGGGCCTGGGTCTGGATCTCAGCACTGGTGAGCCCCTCGTAGGCCCCGTAGTTCCACTCCACCAGATCGGCCTCGGTCCGGGCCTGAGCGGCGAAACCGGCCAGTTCACAGGTGCGCCGGGCCCGTTGCAGCGGGCTGGTGAGCACCTGGGAAAACCGCAACGCTGCCAGCAACGGAGCCAGGCGACGGGCCGACTGCTCGCCCTCGGGCGTGAGGGGGATGTCGGTGCTGCCGGTGTGTTGGCCGGAGCGACTCCAGGCGGTTTCGCCGTGCCGCACCAGCACGACATCGGTGGGTTGCAGCTGCAGGAAAGCCATGACTGAGAAAGGAGATCGACTTGAACAGGACTCAGCGCCTGGGGGCCTGCGACTCAGAACGACACCCAGTCGTGCTCAAGCTTGACGCGCCTGGACATTGGCGGCAGGAAGCGGCGGCAGGTGCAGCGCGTGGTGACCATCCGGTGTCGGGGGCGAGCCCCCGGTTCAGGAGCCGATCAGCAGAGCAGCGAGCGACTCGCTGATCGGATGGCCCAGCTTGCACTCCACATCGAGATACACCGGGCTGCTGTTCAGCTCGAGAAACAGCCACTCGCCACTGGCGGTGCGCTTGAGATCGATTCCGGCGAACACCAGGCCACAGGCCGCAGCCGCCTGCCGGCACCACTGCTCCACGGGCACGGGCAGACCCACCGGCTCATAACTGGCCTCACCGGAGCGATACACGGGGTCTTCGCGGAAATCGAGATGGGGCTCGGGGGTGCGGATCGCCACCGCCGAAACCAGCGTGTCACCCACCAGCACCACGCGAATGTCATCGCCGCGGATCCGCTGCTGGAAGATCACCGGGGCCGCCCGCACGGCTTCCAACTGCTCCAGCACCGCCCCATCCAGCAGGCGGGTGGTTGCTCCTCCGAGCAGGGGCTTGAAGATCACCTCCCCGCCAGCGCCGACCTCGGCGGCATGGAAGGCGCGGATGCGCTCGGGATCGTTGCTGATCAGGGTGCGGGGGAGGGGGGCGCCGATCCGTCGCAGCCGCTCCAGCTGCAATGGCTTGGACTGCAGGGCCGCGCCGGCCTGCGGTGGATTCACCAGCCTCACGCCGGCCACCTCCAGACAGAGCAGAGCCGCCATGAGAAAACCGGTGCGCTCGCGCGCCTGCATGTAACCCGCGAACCAATCGCGCCGCAGCACCCATTCGCCGCCAGCCTCCACCAGGGGCGGATGGGGTGAGGGCAGGCTGCGTACATATACAGCCCGCAGTGCGTCGAGCCGCTGACCATCAATCACCAAATGGCCCTCCTCACCCAGCTCCACCGGCCGGTGCATCTCCAGGGCATCGCTGGGCACCACCGGCACCTCCACACCGCGCCGCTCCAGCGCCCGTGCCACGGCCAGAATCTGCCCATCATTGGCAGGGCCAAGCAGGGCGATGCGCATCTGCCCCATGCCTTCTCCGACTGCCTCATCAACAACCATATAGTTGATGAAGGACCCTGCCGGCCGCAGCCGATGCAATCAGCCGCCAATCCCTTCACCGATTACGCCCTTCCACCCATTCGTGGTAGCGACGGCTGCGATGGACGGGATGATGCGGTCGTCACGACCCTGGCCATTGGTGAGGAGAGCGGCAGCGGCCCGGTGGTGCCCGCCCCCACGGCGCTGGCCCAGGTGTTCCACGTCAGTCCCCCATTCAGAGCGATCCGTTTTGAAACCAAGGACCGGCGGCTCCATCCCGTTCTCGGTGGGATCAGCAGCACCCGCTGGAGCGCCTGGAACGTCTTCACCTCTGCCAACGCCGGGCTGGTCAACGAACTGGCCGACCGCCCCGCCCTGCCGCTACTGCGCCAGCTGGTGCCCAGGCCTGGCACACCACTCGGCCCCCTGCCCAGCCTCAGGCTGCGGGTCGACGCAATCGTGGGATCGGGCTCTCAGCTGCCCACCAGCGGCATTCTCTCGGGGGACGGGCGCGCCAACCGGCTGATCGGCAGCACGGCGGCGGATGTGCTCCTCGGCTGGGGGGGCAGCGACCGGATCGCCGGTCGCGGCGGCGGTGACCTGCTCTGCGGGGGTGGAGGCGCCGATCGATTTGATTTCAGCCTGGTCGCCTCCGGCGAAGCAGGGGAGACAAGTGCAGACACCATCACCGATTTCCGAGGCGACCGCGGCGACCGACTCTTGATCAGAGGAATGGGAAGCTTCCGCGGCCTGCAACCCTTCAGCGGTGCCGCAGGCGAAGTGCGTTTCAGCCCGGGTCTGCTGCAGGCCGACCTGGATGGCGATCGGGCGAGCGATTGGCAGATCAACCTTCTGGGCGTGCGCGAGCTGCGAGCCGAGTGGCTGCTCGCTGCCTCTCCCTGAATCAGCCGCCGCGCACCAAGCGCCGGAAAGTCTTCCTGCCCAGCTGCAGCACCTTGCCGTCCAGCTCGGCAGCTGCCGTGAACTCCTGGTTGGGATCGCTGAGCTTCTCGCCGTCGAGCTTCACACCGCCCCCCTGGATCTGGCGCCGGGCCTCGCTGCTGCTGGCGCATATCCCCACAGCACTGAGCAGATAAAAGGCCTTGGCCGGGAAGTTCACAGCTGCCAGGGAAGCCTCGGGCACTTCGGCCTCCGCCGCACCGGCGCCTGCCGCGCCCCCCACCAGGGTGGCAGCGTCGACCTGGGCCTGGCGGGCTGCCGCGTCGCCATGGCGCTGCCGTGTCACCTCCAGGGCCATCGCCTTCTGGCGCTCGCGGAGATTCTCAGGCAGGGCCGCCAGATCGAGGTCAGTGAGCAGGGTGAGGTAGTCGTCCACCACTGTGTCGGGCACCTTCTCGAGCTTGGAATACATCGTGAGCGGGTCTTCCGAGAGGCCCACGGTGTTGCCCAGGCTCTTGCTCATCTTCTGCACGCCATCGAGGCCCGGCAGGATCGGCAGCAGCAGGCCGAACTGGGGCCGCTGGCCGAAATGGCGCTGCAGGTCGCGGCCCATGGCCACGTTGAACTTCTGGTCGGTGCCCCCCAGCTCCACATCGGCCTGCACCTGCACGGAGTCGTAACCCTGCAGTAATGGATAGAGAAATTCGTGCAGGGAGATCGGCGTGCCGGAGCCGTAACGGTTGGCGAAATCCTCCTTGGCCAGCATCTGGCCCACGGTGCTGGTGCCGAGCAGGTCGATCACCTGGGGCAGATCCAAGGCGGCCAGCCACTCGCTGTTGCGGCGCACCTCCAGGCGGCCGGGGGTTGTGAAATCGAGCAGGGCGCGCTGCGGGTCCTGCCCCAGGCCCAGCTGCACCAGATAGGTGTCGGCATTGGCCTCCACCTCGGCGGCACTGAGCTGCACCCGGGTGGCGCTCTTGCCGGTGGGATCGCCGATGCGGGCGGTGAAGTCGCCGATGATCAGCACGGCAGTGTGGCCCGCGTCCTGGAAGGCCCGCAGCTTGCGGAACAGGATCGAGTGGCCCAGATGGATGTCAGAGCCGGTGGGGTCGATACCCAACTTGATGCGCAGGGGCCGGCCGGCGGCCTCAGCCTCGGCCAGGCGGGCGGCCAGGGCCTGATCCGGGTCGGCGTCAGCGGTGGGGAAGAGGTCGGCCACACCCCGCTGCAACCAGGGCGGCAATGGCGCGGGCATCGGCGGCAGACAAGCGCAGGCGGAACGGGCGGATCGTAGACAGCGGCGGAGCCGTTACCGCTCAGCTGGCCAGGTCGAGCTGGGACTTCATGCGCTCCAGCGTTTGGTGCATCTGGGAAAACATCGTGTCGGGGGTGAGGCCAAACTGCCCCAGCTGGGTGCGCAGCTGCTCTACTGTGAGCTTGGCTTGGAAGTCTTCGGAGAGTTCAAAACGCTTCATGAACACCCGATAGCGCTCCATCACATCCTCCATGCGCTCGATGTAGAGCTTTTTGCCCTCGCGGTCGAACTTGCCGTATTCACTGCCCAGCTGCATCAGTTGCTGGTAGTCGCCGAACAGGCGCTTGGCTTCGTCCTGAACGATCTCGGAATCAAAGAAGGCCATCGGCGAACGGCCGGATACGCAGTGCTGAGATTCTGGCTTCGGGCGGCAGGGGTGACGAGTGCGGAAAGACGTAACGCTCTGTGGGGATCTGCCCACAGCGCCGGGCCGCCATGCTGACAGCCACTAAGGCACTGCACAGCATCAGAACAAGGAACGACGCAGCCATCCAGGTGAACTTCACGCCTCTGCTGCCCCAGCTGAAGCACTACCGCAACGAGAGCCAGAATCTGCTGCGCCAGAGCCGGGTGGTGCTTTGCATGGGAGATCGGGCCCTGCTCTGCATGCTGGCCTCCCGGGCGATGGAGAGCACCACCGTGCTGGCAGCGGTGACCACGGCGGAAGAATGCCGGCTGGCGCTACAACGGCATCGCCCAACCCTGTTGCTGCTCTCCGATCAGCTGGAGCGGGGCTGCGCCATCAGCCTGGTGGAGGAGATCAAGAGCCAGCAGCCCGGGATCCACGTGTTCCTGATGGTGAGCCAGACGGCGCGCCGGCACGCGATTGAGCGAGCTATCAAGGCCCACTGCGATGGCGTGATGCTGGAGTCCCGCCTGGGCAGCGGGGTGATGGCGGCCGCCCTGCGGGCGGTGAGCGGGGGGGGCGCCTACGTGGACCGCAGCCTGCGGGACATCTTCCATAGCTGCCCGGATGGCAGCGGGCCCCTGGAGCCGCTCACGGAGCGGGAATGCCAGGTGCTGCAGCGGGCGGCCATGGGAGACAGCAACCAGGAGATCGGCCGCAGCCTGTTCCTCTCCGCCGACACGGTGAAGACCCACATCGCCCGGATCCTGCGCAAGCTACCGGCCCGCGACCGCACCCACGCCGCCCTGCGCGGAGTGCGCTGGGGGCTGATCGACTGGCCCGACGGGCTGGAGGGCGGCTAACTTCAGTCGCACGCAGGCTCGCTCGCGCTCCCGATGGCCCGGCGCCACTGGCTGGATCCCCTGGCCCGCCAGCTGCTGCGGGCCACCGGCCAGTTGCCGCAACCGACCACAACCAGCGCGCCTGGGGCCCCAACCCAAGCCGCGCCGCCGCCGGACGACGACCGCGACAGCAGCGTGGAGCGTGAGCTGCTCCTGCTCAGGCTGCGCCACGATCCCGGCTGTGCCCTGCGGACAGGCGAGGAGGTGGCAGAGGCCGCGGCCCTGGGCTGGCGGTTGGATGTCAACCGGGCCAGCGCCAGCGATTGGCAGCGACTACCCGGCATCGAGCCCCAGCAGGTGGACCTGCTGTTGAGGCTGCAGGCCGGAGGGGTGCAGCTCAGCGGAGCGGAGGATTTGCAACGGCTGCTTGAGCTCAGCGACGCCCAGCTGGGGCGATGGCTGCCGGTGCTCGCCTTCCGCTGGTATGGCGAACCCGCCTCGCCGGTGGAGGCACCGGCGAGGCTCGACCTCAACCGTGCAGCCTCCCAGCAGCTGCAGGAGCTCGGGCTCAGTGCCGAGCGCCAACAGCGGCTGCTGCGCGAGCGGAGCCGCCAACCGTTTCGGGATCTGGCCGACCTGCAGCAGCGCCTCGCCCTGCCCGCCAGCCTGGTGGAGGGCTGGATCGGCAAGGTGTGCTTCGGCAGCGCGCCCCAGGGCCCGGAGCTGCCCCCTGGGCCGAAACGGCGATGAGCACGCCCTCCGGCCCCCGTCAGGGCAACCTCTTTGCCCCCTTCCCCAATCCAGCCGCGGCGTCAGGGATCCCCCCCACTCCCGAGTTGCGGCTGGCCAGGGCGCAACTGCGTGATTGGCAGCAGGCCCTGGCCCGGTTTCAGGCCCCCCTGTTCGCGGGCAGCCAGGAGTCGGCGCAACAGGGCGAGCTGTTCGGCGGAGCCAGCGATCCCGCCGCCTCGATCAATCCCCTGGAGCTGCGGGCCCAAACCCTGCACTTCTGGCGCTGGCCAGAAGCGCCCCAGCAAGGGGCCGCCCTCTATTTCGTGCTCGACGCTCCAGCGGGGGAGCGGGAGCCCCTGCTGCTCTATGTGGGCGAGACCGGCCGGGCCGACCAGCGCTGGAAAGGAGAGCACGACTGCAAGCAGTACCTGGCGGCCTACAGCGAGGCGGTGGCTCGGGCGGAGCTCTCCTGCCAGCTCAGCATCCGGTTCTGGCTGGATGTACCGCAGGCCGTGCGCGACCGCCGCCAGCTGGAGCAGGCCCTGATCCGCCACTGGCAGCCCCCGTTCAACAAGGAAACCCGCCAGCGCTGGGCCACCCCTTTCACGGCCGACGCGGGCTGAGTGGCCAGCTCAGCAGAGCTGGCTACGATCGCGGGCCACTGGGGCTGGCTGGCTGATGGATTACCGCTGCATGCTGCAAGGGCTGGGCGAAGCCCTCGACACCTGGGACGGCGACACCCTGGCGGTGGGCCTGTTCGCCACCGACCCTGAAGCCGCGGTCCATCCCCTGCGCCAGGAGCTCGGCAGCCGCTTCGGCCCCGCCCTGGCCCAGCAACTGGAGCAACGGGGCTTCAAAGGCAAGCCCGGCGAATGCCTGAGTTTTGCCCGGCTGGAGGGCCGCCCGACCAACCTGATCGTGGTGGGGCTGGGGGAGCCCGCCGGCTTCGATCTCCCTGCCCTGCGCAGCGCTGCCGCCGCTGCCGCCGCTGCCGCCGCCAAGGTGCGCTGCCGCCACCTCGGGCTGGCCCTGCCCTGCGAGGGCCTCGATGGGGCGGAGGCGGCGGCTGCCATGGCGGAAGCGGTGCGGCTGAGTCTCTATCGGGATCAGCGCTTCCGCAGCGAACCCGACGACCAGCCGTCTCCCGAATGTCTGAGCCTGCTCGGCCTGGCGGCGGGGGCCGAGGCGGGCCTGGCCGGGGTGTCGGCCCGCTGCGCCGGCGTGGAACTGGCCCGGCAGCTGGTAGCTGCGCCGCCCAACGTGGCCACCCCCGCCCACCTGGCCGACACGGCTGCGGCGATCGCCCGCGATTTCAACATCGAGCTGAAGGTGCTCGAGCGCAGCGACTGCGAGGCCCTGGGCATGGGCGCCTACCTGGGCGTGGCCCAGGGATCCGACTTGCCACCGAAGTTCATCCACCTCACCTATCGGCCGGACGGCGCCGTGCAGCGGCGGGTGGCCCTGGTGGGCAAGGGACTCACCTTTGATTCCGGCGGTTACAACCTCAAGACCGCCGGCTCCCAGATCGAGATGATGAAATACGACATGGGCGGTAGCGCGGCGGTGCTGGGGGCGGCCCGGGCGATCGCCGAGCTCAGGCCTGCCGGGGTGGAGGTGCACGTGATCGTGGCCGCCTGCGAAAACATGATCAACGGCAGCGCCGTGCACCCCGGCGACATTCTCACCGCCTCCAACGGCAAGACGATCGAGATCAACAACACCGATGCCGAGGGGCGCCTCACCCTGGCCGATGCCCTGGTGTATGCCTGCCGCCTGGAGCCGGATGCGGTCGTGGATCTGGCGACGCTCACCGGCGCGTGCGTGATCGCCCTGGGCGAGGAGATAGCGGGGCTGTGGTCCCCCAGCGATGGCCTGGCGGCAGCACTCGACCAGGCCTGCCTGGGCGCGGGTGAAGCCCTGTGGCGCATGCCCCTGCGCCCCTCCTACAGGGCCGGGCTGAAAAGTCCTGTGGCAGACATGAAGAACACCGGGCCCCGGCCCGGTGGTTCGATTACAGCAGCGCTGTTTTTACAGGACTTCGTGAGCAACGGGGTGGCCTGGGCCCACCTGGACATCGCCGGCACCGTGTGGAGCGACAAGGGCCGCGCTGAGAATCCCTCCGGAGCCACGGGTTACGGCGTGCGCACCCTGGTCAACTGGGTCATGGCCGGTGCACCTCTGGATGCATCCGCAAGGAGCGCCACTCTGGCCGGCTCGTAGGTTGAGCCCCATCCGCTGACGTCACGTTCGCCATGGCCGTGAAGAAGATTCGCTGGTACGTGAAGGCCCAGCTGGGCGTGCTGTTGCTGCCGGCAGGGCTGTGCCTGTTCGGTGAAGCGGTGATTCGCAAGGGACTCGAGGAGCTGGCGAAGCGAGTGGAGCTGGCGACCAGCGCCGGCGACACCCTGCCGATGAAGTTGCTGCAGGCACCTGGACCATGGTTCTGGTACGGCACCTTCGGGCTGATCCTGATCAACGCCGGCGTGGGTCTGATGGTGGAGAGCGGCCTGCTGCGCGGCTATCCCCGGCAAAGCTGACGGCCACACGGCACCAGGTTCAGGCCGCTTCCAGCGACGTCGTCAAAGAGGACGGCGCTGCCTCCAGCTCATGGATTTGCCAACGGGCACGCTCACCACAGGTGCTCAGCAGGCTCTCCAGATCATCAGCCGCCTGTTTGGGGGTGGCATAGGGACCGATGTGGCGGGTGTGGAGTCCATCACGGATGATGAGCAGATACATATCCGAATCAACACTGAGCACTCAGCAGGTTAGGGAGCAAAAGCGGTGGTGAACGGCCCAGATAGCAACCACCGCAGGGGATGGGCGGGAAAGTTCACAATGGACATTTTATGATTTCTTCGGATTTGGGCCCGATTGCCAGGGCTTGCCTGTGCGTGCCTGAGCACCCCAGAGCGCGTCCAGGCGGCGGTCGCGGCCACAAGCCCAACGGTAATAGCCATATTTGATCGGCTCCCGGCGGGCATAGTTCTGGTGATAGTCCTCAGCGATCCAGAAGGTGTCGAGGGGCTGGATTCCAACCCGCAGATCGCTCGCCGGCCGCCCCAGCTCCCGGGCTGCCGAGGCCAGGCTGGCCATGGCCTGCTGGCGCTGGGTGGCATCGGCCACGAAGATCACGGGCCGGTAGGAATCGCCCCGATCGCAGAACTGGCCGCGTCCATCAAGAGGATCGATGTTGCGCCAATACGAGCGCAGCAGGACCGGGTAGCTCAACCGCTGCGGATCGAACCGCACCCGCACACTCTCCTGATGGCCGGTGCCACCAGCGGAAACCTGGCGGTACGTGGGCTTGGCCAGGCGGCCACCGCTGTAGCCGCTCTCCACAGCGATCACCCCAGGCAGCTTCTCGAGGTCGTGTTCCAGGCACCAGAAACAGCCACCTGCCAGCACCGCCTGGTCGTTGGCCGCCGCAGCAACAGCGGGTAGAGCCAGCAGCAGAAGCACGGCCACCAACACTCCGGCCCGTGAGATGCAGCCCACCATTCGGCTGCCATGAGGCCCAAGGGCTCTGCCGATCCTTCTGGCGGCCGACAAGACGGTGACACTCACAACGCGGATGGGACAGCGGGAACGGAACTGGCCTGCAACTGGTCGAGGATCGCGATAGCCGCCCGATCCGTGACCCCGGGTTCACCCAGTTCATGGCTGAGACGACCATAGCCAGCCAGCATGGCTGCCCGTTCCGGGCTGGCGGGATCAAGAAGAGGCATCGCGTAGCGCACAATCGCCTCAGCCTGGAGGTCCTCCTGCAACAACTCCGGCAGTAAGCGCTCCCCAAGCACCAGGTTCACAGGTGAGATGTGGGGCACGCTGAAGCGCAACAGATGCCGGGCCACGAAGGCCGTGAGCCAGCTCACCCGATACACCACCACTTGGGGCACCCCCCGCAGGGCCAACTCCAGATTCACCGTGCCGGACTTCGCCAGGGCCAGGTCGGCGGCGGCACACAGCGCTGGTTTGAGCCGATCGGCATCCGCGGCCGGAATCACTCGGGCTTGGACCCCGGCCTCTCGCAACTGCTGGGACAGCTGGGCCTCAAACCCCGGCTGGCCGGCCGGGAGCACCACCTGAAGACTGGGGTCGTGCCGCTGCAAAGCGGCGGCGGCGGCCACGATGTGGGGGAGCATGTAGCGAAGCTCTTGGCGGCGGGAAGCCGGCATCAGCAACAGCACTGGCCCCTGTTCGTGCAGCCCCAACTGACGCCTGGCCGCCAGACGCTCGGGGACCACCCCCACCGTATCCAGCAGGGGATGGCCCACATAGGTCACGTCCGCACCACGACAGCGGTAGTAGCGAGCCTCTTCCTGGAAGATGGCAAGAATCTGATTGGTGAAGCGTATAAGATTAGTACGCCCCTCTGTGCCAAATTTAAAGGCCCATTCCTGGGGGGCGATGTAATAAGTAATTGGCACCTCGGGGTAGCGGCGCTTGATGCTCAGCCCCAGGCTCACATTGGGCCCCATGTAATCAATCAACACCACACCATCAGGCACCTGCTGGGCGAACCAGCGCCTCAGCCGCCGTTGCAGGCGCAGGGTTGGCAACAGAAAGGGAATGGCTTCCCACAGGCCGATCGCCCCCATGCGCATCGTGTTGGCGAGCAACCGGGCCCCAGCCCGCTGCATCCGTTCCCCCCCCAGGGCCACGATCTCCAGAGCCAGGCCCCGCCGCTGGGCCTCCCGCTGGAGGGCAGCCACCAGCAGAGATCCCTGCAGGTCGCCCGATACCTCCCCTGTGCTCACCAGCAGACGCAGCATCAACGCGAACCGGGAATGGGACCTCGGCGGGATGGCGCGGATGATTCCTCCAGAAAGGTCACCAGGGTCTTGGCGGCGGGGCTGAGGGATGCTGTCCTCAGTTGGGCCAGGGCGTGGGCTAGGGGCAGGTGCTGGCGGTAAATCAGGTTCCAGGCTTGCTTGAGATCGGCCATCTGACGACCGCCATCCAATTCAGTGAGGCCACTGCGCTGCAGACCGATGCGATTGAGGGCGCGAACCCTCGAAGGGTGGCCCTCCACCACGCAGAAGGGGGGCACATCCCGCTCAATGCGGCTCATACCACCCACCATCGCCATGGTGCCGACATGCACGAA
The DNA here is from genome assembly GCA_044374745.1 of Prochlorococcaceae cyanobacterium. Classification (GTDB taxonomy): domain Bacteria; phylum Cyanobacteriota; class Cyanobacteriia; order PCC-6307; family Cyanobiaceae; genus NIES-981. Next base: position 11,133 of record JBILNZ010000035.1, read on the forward strand.
TTGATGGATGCCCAATACACCCCCTATCACGGCCCGATCGGCGATCACAACATGGCCAGCCACTGCCACACCATTGGCGATGACGATACGGTCACCCAGATCGCAGTTATGGCCCAGATGGGAATAGGCCATCAGCAGATTGCCACTGCCGATTCTGGTTTGCGCCTCACCATGGGTGGCCCGGTTCACTGTGACATATTCCCGGATCGTGTTGTCATCACCCATCTCCACTCCCGTGGGATCACCGGCGTACTTGAGGTCCTGGGGCTCCAGACCAATGCACGCGCCAGGGAACAGCCGATTGCCGCGACCCATACGCACCCTGCCCTCAAGAACCACATGGGGCCCGATCGAGCAGTCAGGACCGATCTGCACGTCTGGACCGATCACGGCATAGGGCCCCACCTGCACTCCCTCTGCCAACTCAGCGCGGGGATCAATCACCGCTGTGGGGTGGATCAGGGGCACCATCCTCAATCCACCAAGGAGAACAACAGCTCACCGGAACACACCAGTTGTCCCTCCACAGTTGCTTCAGACTGCACCTTGCCGAAGCGCTTGCGCTTGAGGCTGATCAGCTCACAGGTGATCAACAATTGATCACCGGGCACCACTGGCCGACGAAAACGCACCCCATCAATCCCGGCAAACACAAACAATCCCTTTGGCAGATCAGGCATCTGGGCCACGATCAGGCCTCCCACCTGGGCCATCGCCTCCACGATCAACACCCCTGGCATCAGCGGCCGCCCAGGGAAATGTCCCTGAAAATGGGGCTCATTGAAGGTGACATTCTTGATCGCCACAGCCCGCTTCCCTGGCTCATGCTCCAAGACGCGATCCACCAGCGCGAACGGATAGCGATGGGGCAACAGTCCTTGAATCTGTTCCGCGTTCAGCAGCGCCGAAGGGGTTGAGGGGTCAGGCAAGGGAAATCAAGCGGGGAGAAGGGACAGCTCCACGTCCAGAGCCGACGCAAGGTCGGTGTGGAGACGGTGGGAGCCCCGGTAGGCAAACACCTGGGCCCGGGGCAGGCCCACCAGGGCCAGATCGCCGAGCAGGTCGAGAATCTTATGGCGCACCGGCTCATCGGCAAATCGCAGCGGTGGATTGAGCCAGCGCTCGCCGTCACACACCAGGGCATTGTCCAGAGCACCGCCCTGAATCAGGCCAGCGGCCCGCAACTGCTCCACCTGGGAGAGCAGGCCAAAGGTGCGCGCGGGGGCAATCTCAGCCACAAAGGTCCGGGGAGTGAGGGCGAGGGCCAACACCTGACGACCGATCGCCGGCTGGTCAAAGTCAATGGCGGCTCCGAGATGGAGCTCCTCTGCCGGCATGGCCGTGACGAAACTGGAGCCTGTTTGCAGGGTAAGGGGACGCCCCAAGCGTGGACGCTCGGGCAGGCTGCCCAGAGACCTCATCCCCGCCTCGGCGATCAGATCCACCCAAGGCAAGGCTGAGCCGTCCAACAGGGGCACTTCAGCCCCCTCCACCCAGATCTCCACATGGGTAAGGCCCGTGCCCGCCAGGGCAGCCAACAGATGCTCCACTGTTGCCAGACGGCGGCCGGCCAGATCCAGGGTGGTGCAGAGGGTGGTCTCACACACCAGGCGTGGCTCCAGCCGCTGCGGGGGCAAATCGGGTGCGTCCAGCCATCCCAGCCAGAAGCCCGCACGGGAGGTCGGCGCCAGCCGAACCCGGGCGGGTGCCCCGCTGTGCAGGCCAATCCCCTCGATCTCTGCACGGCCGCCCAGGGTCCAGGCGCCGCTGTAGTCGTCCGGCCAGCTCGTCACTAGAACTTCCAGCCAACGCCGAGGTTGAAGCGCCAATCGGACGTGAAATCTTCTGTGGCCACCTCCAGGCGCAGGGGTCCCACCGGGGTGGTGACGATCAGACCGACACCGGGAGAGAAGCCATCGCCCTTCTTGCCCAGCAGTCCCCCCGGATTGCCAGGGATATCGGATTGGGTGCCGAAGGCGGTACCGGCGTCAAAGAAGATCTCGCCACTGATGATGCTGAAAATCGGGAATCGGTATTCGAGCGTGAACTCACCAAAGCTCTTGCCCACACCCAGGTCGCAGTTGGCGTAACCACGCACCGAGTTACCGCCACCCAGGCAGAAGGCCTCATAGGGGGGAATCTCGTCTCCGACCATGGTGCCAGCCGACACCTGGAAGGCCAATGCCTGCTTGCAATCGGCGGCTTCGCCGGGCTGGGGGCGGCAACCCTTGTAGAGCTTCAGCCAGTTCACGGGAATGAAGTGGGTGAAACTGGCCCTCACGCGATTGAAGGTTGGCGAGTCATTGCCCACCGAAAGGAACTGCTCGCTGCCGATGCTGAAGAAGTTACCCTTTGTGGGATTGCGGGGATCATCAAGGGTGCTGTAGGTAGCACCCAGACGAAAACTCACCAACTGGTTTTCCGAAGCGCAGTTGTAGGCAAGACAGATCACCTGACGGCTGGGAACCACGTCCGGAGATTTGTTGACACCGACCACAGCCTTGGAATACTTCGAGCCCGAAAAATTCATCGGGGTAACTTCCTGGCCGCCGAAGGCCAGGATCAGGCGCCAAGGGGCCTTGCGGAAAGGATCGCCACCATTCAATGGCCGCACGAACTGCACATTGGCGCCAACTCGCTGGATGGCGACCGTGTCGAAATTGGTACGAACGAGCAAATCATCACCACCAATCTTCCGAGGGGTATTGGTTACAACATCAAAATCGGCCCCATTAAAGCTCTGCAGATCGGTCTCAAACGTGGTGTTCTCGCTCTGGAAGATCTGGGGGACCTCCCGGCTGAAGAACATGCGAGCGCGGAATGATGTGCGAAAACGGTCGCCCTTGATCCATGGATCGGTGAAGGTGATGTCACCCAGCCCACCGTATTGGCCGTAGGAGAAGTTGGTACCCAGGTCCCAGGCCCGCCCTAGAAGATTGCTGTCTTGAAGCTGGACCTGGCCGAACACCCCCTGGGCCTGGCTATAGCCAACACCTCCAGAGATCGAGCCACTCGACTGCTCGACAATCCCCAACACCACCACGACATCACCAGGCTGGCCGGGCACGGGCCTGAGGGTGACCTTGACATCGCTGAACAGACCGGTGCCATAGATGCGCTTGATGTCCTCCTCCAGCTGGCGACGGTTGAAGACATCTCCCGATTTCAGCGAAACCTCCCGGGTGATCACCCAGGGCTTGGTTTTACCGCGAATGGTCTCACCTTTGTCGTTGGTGGTTTCCCCATCCCGATTAATGAACTGCACTTCCACGTCATTGACGGTGCCCTCCCGAACGAGCAAATCGACCACCCCTTCCGGACTGACGCGGCTGGGTCCACTCACCCTGGCCAGCGAATACCCCTCATCGGCGTACCACTTCTGCAGCTCCTGCATGCGGGTCTGCAGGGTGTTCAGGTTGAGGGTTTTGCCAAAGTCGGTGGCAAACGTGTCGCTCACAACTTGCTGGGGGAGTTTCAGCTCGCCCTCGGGCTGCAACCGCACGCTTTGGAGCACCGGGTTCGGGGCCACGGTCACGATCAGGCGCACCCCCAAGGGACCATCCACCGGCTGGATGCGCACATCGGAGAACCAACCCGTGGCATAGATGGCGGCCAGATTGGTCTCCAGCTCACTGCGGGTCACCCGGGTGCCCGGGGTCACGGTCATGGCGCCGTAGGCAGCCAGCTCGATGCGCTCCCGATCAGGATGGCCGTCCAATCCCTCGATGACCACCTCAGCAATCTGCACCCGGGGCTCGGTAGGGGCAGGAGCGGAGGTGGGGAAGCCCCCTGGACCATCGACCTGCTGGGAAGCGGGCAGCTGAAATGCAGGCGGGGAGGGGGAGGGCTCTTCCCCAGGCGGCTGCTGCTGAGCGGCCGGTCGTTCCTGGCCTGCCGGCTGCTCCTGGCCTGCGGGTTGTTCCTGAGCCCTCAGGGAAGGGGCCGCCAGCATCGCGGTTCCCAACAGGGGCAGCACCACCCCCAGAGGCAGCACAGCTTTGGAACCCAGCAAGCCGGCCATAACGTCCAGTTCAGCGCGGCTGGGCCGCAAATTGGCCAAACCTTACCGGTAGACCCTGGGTTGGGGACAGACCCCCTGGAGCCGTTTGAGAACCTCCCCATAGGCCTCCACAACGCCGCCGAGGTCCTGGCGGAAACGGTCCTTGTCCAGGATCCGCTCCTGGCTGTCAGGCACGGCCTCATCCCAGAGACGGCAGGTATCCGGACTGATCTCATCGGCCACAAGCATCTGGCCGTCGGCTGTCAGCCCCAGCTCAATCTTGAAATCAACCAGGCACAGCCCCACGCCGTGAAAGAGGGCACTCAACACGCTGTTCACCTTCAGCGCCAGCTGCTCCAGATGCTGCCGCTGGCCGGCACTGAGCAGGCCCAGCCGCTCCAGCCGGGCATCAGTGAGCAGGGGGTCACCAAAGGCGTCGTCCTTGTAGTAGAGGTCCAGCAATGGCGGGGTCAGGGGTGTGCCCGGCTCCACAGGCAACTGCTTGCAGAGGCTGCCGGCCGCCACGTTGCGGACCACGACCTCCACCGGAATCACCCGCACCGCCCGGGCCAACATCCAGGTTCCGCTGTCGTCCCCATCGGCCAATCCCAGGTAATGGGTCGGCACCCCCGCCTGCTGGAGAGCTTCGAACAGCAGTGCGGAGATGCGGCAGTTGTGTGCCCCTTTGCCGGCCAAGCTGGCCTTTTTCAAGGCGTTGAAGGCCGTGGCGTCGTCCTTGTACTCCACGGCCACCACCTCCGGTTGATCGGTGGCATACACCCGTTTGGCCTTGCCTTCGTAGAGAAGCGGTCCGAGCTGGTAGGCGGTCATGGCGAAGGGAGTGGAGAAAGCGGCTGGGGGGCGGCATGGCCGCCGTCCTGACGGGGCGAACGCAACTGCCCTTCCAAGAGCAACACACGGCGCTCCTGGGCGGCGTGCACCATTCGGCGACGCTGCAGCCATTCTCCGTAGGCATCGTCGATCCGCTCACTCAGCCGCAGGCGACGCTCCAGCGCCCGGCGGGATGCCTCATCGGTCACCCCTTCCGCCAACTGCTGATCCAGGAGAGCGGCCACCAGCCCCCAGGCCTCGGCAGCCGCTGCCTGCTCCAACGCCCGCTCGGTGATGGCGTCGCGCTCCTGCACCGGCAAGTGGCTGGCCAGGAGGGCAGCCCGCCCCCAACGAGCCGCTGTGGCGGCCCCAGGCTCACGGCTGGCGAGCAGCACCTCGGCCGCCTGGCGATGGGCCTCCAGACTCACCAGGTGATCGGCGAGCAAATCGAGAGCCACCCGCTGGCGGGGCTGCCCAGCGGATCGCCCCGCCTCCGCCACCGGCAGCTGCAGGCGCTCCAGGCGGCCGAGATCGCCATCGGCAAGCAGGGAGAGTGCCTCCACGGCCTGGGCATGGTGCAGGCCCGCATGGGCCGCCTGCCAACGCAGCAAGAGCCAGTCCTGCCGGTCCGCCTGGGCAGGACTGCTCCGCCCCAGGATCTCCAGGGCCGCCTGGGCAGCGCCACAGGCCAGCAGGGCCTGCGCCGTGGCCATCGCCTCTGCCGGGGTGGGCTCGTCAGCCCCAGCGGCGGCCAGCACTCGCTGCTGCTCCCGCAGGGCAGGCAGGGCGCCGCGCTGACGCAGGGCCCCACACTGGTCAACAACGCCCTCGGCCAGGGAAGGCTGCGCCACCAAGGGGGCCAGGAGCAGAGCCGCAAGCCAGCTCAACGGTTGCCGCACTTTGGACGATTGCCGCACTGAGAACGGTTGCCGCAGTGAGGGGGGAAGATGGAGCACGGTGCGCACTCCTGGGGCTAGGGGTCTGGTCAGCAACCTAGATCGAGCCCGCAACCTGGAAGGGAGAGCCCACCGGGCCCCCTGGGGCCCGTTCCCTGCCCTGTCCCGCCCCGGTCCTCACCCCCTTGCCCATGTCCGCATCCACCCCGATGGCCCCAGAGGAACTTGCCGCCCCGGCCCGCATCCTGGTGGTGGGTGGCGGTGGACGGGAGAACGCGCTCGCCTGGGCCCTGGCCCGCTGTCCGGGGGTGCAACAGGTGTGGGTGGCGCCGGGAAACGGCGGCACTTCGGAGCTGAGCGGCTGCCTACAGCTGGCCATCGCCGAGCACGATCACGACGGCCTGAAAGCCGCCTGTCACGAACGGGCCATCGACTTGGTGGTAGTGGGCCCTGAGGCCCCCTTGGCCGCCGGTCTGGCGGACGGGCTGCGCGCTGCCGGCCTTGCAGTGTTCGGCCCAGGGGCCGATGGCGCCCAGCTGGAGGCCAGCAAACAGTGGGCCAAGGCGCTGATGCGGGCAGCGGGCGTGCCCACCTCCGGCTACTGGGCGGCCAGCAGCGAGGGCGAGGCGCTGACCTTGCTGGAGACCCTGGAACAGCCGCCGGTGGTGAAAGCCGACGGTCTGGCGGCTGGCAAGGGGGTGACCGTGGCGGAGAGCTTCGACGAGGCCCGCAGCGCCATCGGCGCGATTTTCGCGGGACGCTTCAGCGGCGATGGCCAAGCCTGCCTGGTGCTGGAGGAGCGCACATACGGTCCCGAGGTGTCCGTGTTCGCCCTGTGTGATGGCGAGCGGCTGGTGCTGCTGCCCCCCGCCCAGGACCACAAGCGCATCGGCGAGGGCGACACCGGACCGAACACCGGCGGTATGGGCGCCTACGCCCCTGCCCCTCTGCTGGATGCGGAGGGCCTGGAGGCCGTGCGGCGCACGGTGTTGGAGCCCACATTGGCGGCTCTGCGCAGCCGCGGCATCGACTACCGAGGCGTGATCTACGCCGGCCTGATGCTCACCGATGCCGGCCCCAGCGTGATCGAATTCAACTGCCGCTTCGGCGATCCGGAATGCGAGACGTTGATGCCCCTGCTGGGACCTGAGTTGGCGACCGTGTTGCTGGCCTGTGCCCAAGGGCGTCTGGATCTGGCGCCGCCGCTCAGCATCTCGCCGGGCTGCAGCGCTTGCGTGATCGCCGCAGCCCAGGGCTACCCGGGTGAGATCCGAAGGGGTGACCCGATCGACAGCCAACTCCAACCCAGCGACAGCCTGCAGCTGTTCCACGCCGGCAGCCGCCGCGAAGCCGATGGCCGCTGCCTGAGCAGCGGCGGCCGGGTGCTGGCGGTGGTGGCCCAGGCCGCCGACTTTGACAGCGCCTTCGAGCGGGCCTATGCCGGCCTGGCCCAGGTGCAGTTCGAGGGCATGACCTTCCGGCGCGATATCGGCCACCAGGTGCGCAGCCGATGACCAGCAGCAGCGAAGCGATCAGCGGCAAGGAGGCCCGGCCCGGCCCGTCAGACCGCAGGGGCCAGCTGCCTCGCTGGCGTCAGGCCCTGGCCCAGTGGTGGGCTGAGTTCAGCCTCCAGACCAAACTGCTGGCGGTGGCCACCCTGGTGGTGAGCCTGTTGATGACCGGCATCACCTTCGTGGCACTCAATGGCATCCAGCGCGATGCCCGGATGAGCGACACCCGCTACGCCCGCGACCTGGGGCTGCTGCTCTCCGCCAATGTGGCGCCGCTCGTGGCCGAAGGCAATGACCGTGAGCTGGCCTCGGTGGCCGACCGCTTTTGGCGTTCCAGCCGCAGCCTGCGCTACATCTTCTTCGCCGATCCAGATGGGGTGATCTACCTCGGGATTCCCATCGGCTCGAACAACGGCAGCAGCGAGTTGCTGCTCAGTCGCAGGCTGGAGCTGCCCAGAGATATCCAAAACCGTCCGGACAACCCGCTCGTGCGCCAGCACCTCACGCCGGACGGCCAGGTGACCGATGTGTTTGTGCCAATGGTGAGCGAAGGCCGTTACTTGGGAGTTCTCGCCCTGGGCATCAACCCCAACGAAACCCTGCTGGCCAGCGCCGCCCTCACCCGGGAGGTAACCGTGGCGGTGTTCATCTCCATCTGGGTGCTGGTGATCCTTGGTTCGGTGTTCAACGCCCTCACGATCACCCAGCCCGTGAAGGAACTGCTGCGGGGGGTTCGCCAGATTGCCGGCGGCAATTTTGAAGCTCGGATCGCGCTGCCAGTGGGCGGCGAACTGGGTGAATTGCTGCAAGGCTTCAACACCATGGCTGCCCAGTTGGAGGACTACAAAGCCGCCAACATCGAAGAGCTCACCGCGGCCCAGGTCAAGCAGGAGTCGCTGATCGCCACCATGGCGGATGGCGCCGTGCTCCTGGATGCCGGCGGAGCCATCGTGCTGGCCAACCCCACCGCGCGCAGGCTCTTCCGATGGGAGGGCCGCAATCTGGAGGGCAACGCTCTCATTGATGAACTGCCAGAGCGCCTGGCTATGGAGCTGCAATCGGCCCTCGACAATGTGACCAGTGGCGAGCGTGACGACGCCGATGTGCGCTGCAGCGTGGGCGAACCAGCCCGCACCCTAAGGATCGTGCTCCAAGCGGTGCGCGATGCCAGCGGCGAAACACTCAAAGGCATTGCCATGACCGTACAGGACCTGACCCGTGAGGTGGAGCTCAATGCAGCCCAGAGTCGCTTCATCAGCAATGTGTCCCATGAGCTGCGCACGCCCCTGTTCAACATCAAGAGCTACGTCGAAACCCTGCACGACCTTGGCGATCAGCTCAGCGAGGAGGAAAAAAAGGAGTTTCTTGGCATCGCCAATGCCGAAACCGATCGCCTCACGCGGCTGGTGAACGATGTTCTAGATCTTTCTCGGCTGGAATCGGAACGCCAGTGGCAGTTCGAGCCCCTCGAGATAGCCCCGGCCATCGAACAGACTCTGCGCACCTACCGGCTCAACGCCGAGGAGAAGGGGGTGGAGTTGGGGTTTGCCGCTGATCCCCAGCTGCCACGGGTGCTTGGCAACTGGGACCTGCTGTTGCAGGTGTTCGACAACCTGGTGGGGAACGGGCTCAAGTTCACACACGCCGGGGGCCGGCTGATCCTGCGCGCCTATCCCTGGCCCGACCTCTGTGAGCTCACGCCCGAGCCAACTGGCTTCAACAGCAGCCCCAGCTGCGCCATCACCTCCCCACTTCCACGCTTACGGGTTGAGGTGGCCGATACCGGATGCGGCATCTCAGATGCCGACCAAGAGAGGATCTTCGAGCGCTTCTACCGGGTGGAGAACGCTGTGCACACCGAAGCAGGGACAGGCCTGGGGCTCTCGATCGTTCGCGGCATCCTCGACAAGCACGGCAGCCGCATCCAGATGGTCAGCGAGGCAGGAGTGGGCACCACCTTCTGGTTCGAGCTGCCGCTGGAGCATTCCGACACCGACGAGCTTGAACTGCTTGCTGATCGTCGACGCCACGAGAACAGCCAGGTTGCAGCTTAAAAAACGCGTTAGGTGTCGTCAGCCACACCGCGAACAATGCGGGCCAGCTCACTGCGCTCATCTGTGGTGACCCGGTGAGGAACACCGGAGATAATGCGCTCAAAGTTGGAAAAGGAATCCTTGATTTCAGGGCCGTTGCCAGTAATCACAAATTCTCTGATGCCTTTGTCATGCCAGGAACCGCGCATCTTGAACACGTTGAGAGCCCGGGCCATCTCGCCCCGAATCTCTACATATTGCAGCAGAAGTATCGTGTCAGTAATGGTGGAGATATGGGAATCGGTAATCGAATGGCTACCCATGAATTCTTCAGAGGTATTTGTGAAAAATCCAGCAATCTCCTCTTGCTTGGCGTAACCAGTCACACCAATCACGAATTGGCGGAAGGCGTTATGGCTCACTCCCCTGGCGAGGGCCGAGAGGGAATCAATCGCCATGCGTGATGGCTTGAACTGGCTGATCTCAGTCTTAATGATCTGGAGGTGATCTTCCAGGCCCGTGGACTCGGGATAGGCGCAGATGATCTTGAGCAAGCCATCCTGTTCCATCTGCTCAAAATCGATCCCCCAGCTGGTGGCATTGCGCAGCAACTGAGCCCGCGATTCCTCATAGGCAAAAAGGATGGCGCGCTCCTTACTACGGCAGGCGTCTTCAATGAACTTGGACACCAAAAGAGTCTTACCGGTACCCGTTGCCCCAGTAGCCAGAATGATCGAATCCTTGAAGAAGCCACCACCACACATTTCGTCCAACTTGGGCACACCGGAACTCAGCCGGACATTGGAACTCCGCTGGGTAAGACGCATGGCCCCCAGAGGGAACACACTCATCCCGTGACTGCCGAGCGTGAAGGGGAATTCACCCTTCATGTGGGTGGTGCCGCGCAACTTGAGGATCTCAACAGTGCGGCGGCGGCGCTCGCCCTCAAGGACGTTGCGCAGTATCACAACGTTATCTGAAACAAATTCCTCAACTCCATAACGCGCAATCGGGCCGTACTCATCGATGCGCTCAGTGGTCATGACTGTGGTAACGCCAATCTCCTTGAGCCTGGCAATCAAGCGGAAGATTTCACGGCGCACAACAGAAACAGCATCATATTGCTGGAAAACGGCGGTAATTGAGTCGATGGCAACGCGCCGGGCTTTATACTTCCTGATCGCATAATTGATGCGCTCAATCAGACCTGAAAGGTCAAAGCTTCCAGCCACGTCTTGACCTTCAGGATCGGGAGAAGCGTCAAGAATGAACAACTTATCCTGCTCAACCATCTCCTGAAGATTCCAGCCAAAACTGGCGGCATTCCGAAGAATATCCAGCGGCGACTCTTCAAAGGTTACAAAAATACCTGGCTCATTATATTGGCGAATTCCATTGTATAGAAAATTGAGCGAGAACACGGTTTTACCCGTTCCTGACGTGCCGGACACCAGCGTGGATCGGCCGATGGGCAAGCCGCCATGGCAGACGTCATCGAATCCCTCGATGCCAGTAGGCAGCTTCTGCACCTGCAGCATGGCAACGGGCTGCGAACTGAAATCGGTCATTGCTGGCGGGGGAACGGATGGCGGCAGAGAGAGAGGGAGTCAAAGAGGCATGATATGGGGCCCATGCTAAAGATCAACAGCGTGGCGTCGCAACGAAGGAAGCCAAGCCCCTGAAGCAAGCAAGACACCTGAGACATCACGACTCCTGCTGCCCCGTTGGCGACTCCATCGAATCCAGAACGTCGTCTGCCAAAAGCGAGTCCTCTGTCAACTCGTCATAGAGCAGGTCTAGGCCGATCAGCACCCTCTCCCGATCACTGAGATCACCGATGATACGGCGAACCGGCGGCGGCAAAATCTTGGCAAGCGTAGGCGTGGCAAGGATTTTGTCCTCTTCTGCCAATTGGGGATTTTTGAGAACGTCAATCACTTTGAGAGCATAGACACCCTGGAATTCGGTTTCCAGAATATTGCGTAATGTTTTGAGCGCTCGCATCGAGTTGGGCGTGTTGCCAGCGACGTAGAGCTTGAGAATGTAGGTCTTGCGAGGAGACATGAAAGGGGGCTCCTTAAATCACCAAACTTGTAATGCAAGCGACATGATCACTCACCCTGCCTAGGCAATCCCAACGGCAGATCCGCAGGGATTGAACGGCGATACATTTCGCAGAGATGGGCCATCACATCAAGAAGGGCAAGGCGGTAGTCTTGAAGAAAGTCACTCTTATGGCCCTCAAGCTTAAGCTGGGTAGAAAATGAATCAATCAAATCCATGTGAATCTCAACAACTTTGGTGATTGGCAGGTCACTGAAGAAGGCCGTATTCACAAAGCTCTCCAGAGCCTGGTTCGCAGCTGCGGGATCTTTGAAGTACCTGAGCAACAGATCGCGATAGGTGCGCTTCAGAGAGGCCAGCAGCACTTCGGCGTCCTGCTGATCCAGGTTGCGCAGAAAGCGCGAGGGATCGCGCTTGTAGAACACACCCAGCAAACCAAGCCGTGCCTGGAGACGGTTCGCCAGACGCCAGCGCTCCGGCATCGGCTCAGCCGTGGCCTCCGCGCCATCGCTCCGCATTCCGGCGAGCTCACGGCTCAGGGACCGGGAGATGGCCGCATCCAGGCTGTAACTGAGCTGTTCAAGCTGGTCGGGAGGGAGGTGAATTTCATCGGGGTGGTACTCGATCTGGCCCCTGACGGCACCGATCACCACGGCAGGCAACACCAAACCCCGCTCCTGCAGGGTCTGGGCTGCCTGGGGGTCCAGCTGGCCTTGCTGGATCAGCAGGGCGTCACAACTGTCCCCAAGCCGCTCCAGCTCCGGCAGAGGATCGGCATCCGCCTCACAGCGCAGCAGGCGATAGCGCTGTTGCCCGTCCAGCCAGCGGGAAACAGAAGCCTCAAGGCTGGGTTCGCGGATCAGGGAAACGATGGTGAGTGCCGGTTCCGGTTCAGACATGGAGGGCCGTGGGCGACGGGAAATCCGTCGCGGCTTGAGCCAATGTTGACGAAAGGAGGAGCGAGCGGGGAGAATTTATGTTTGTCTTCCGAAACGTGAGCCAGGCCCTAATGGGTCTGGGATTCCACGCACTGAGTTGGGCCTGCTCCCCCCAATTGGGTACCGGAGCCAATCCTTGAGGATTCCGCCTCTCAGCCCCCCTCCCGTGTGTCGATCCCGGACCAGCCTGGCCACGCCCCGCCACCATGACCCAGACCCCAACCACCTCATCCAGCTCGGCCGAGGCAGGATCCAAGCAATCTGCCAGCGCCGATCAACCGGGCCCCTACGCCATCGTGGAGACCTCAGGCCAGCAGTTCTGGCTGCAGCCGAATCGCTACTACGACATCGACCGTCTGGCAGCCGATGTTGACAGCACCGTGTCCCTGGAGGACGTGCTGCTTGTGAATGACGGCAAGGCCGCCACCCTCGGTCAGCCCTACGTGGTCGGGGCCAGTGTGGAGCTCAAGGTGATGGCCCATCGCCGCGGACCCAAGCTCATTGTTTACAAGATGAGGCCCAAGAAAAAAACCCGCCGCAAGAACGGTCACCGTCAGGAACTCACCAGGGTGATGGTGCAGTCCATCAAGGTGTCTGGCAAGCCAGTGGGCTGAGCCCTGCTGCTTTTCCCCTTCCTTCCATCTCCCTTCTTCGTCCTTTACGATTCTCTCCATGGCTCATAAGAAAGGTACGGGTTCCACCCGCAATGGCCGCGACTCCAACGCCAAGCGACTGGGTGTCAAAGCCTATGGCGGTGAATCCGTTTCGGCCGGTTCGATCCTGATCCGCCAGCGGGGCACGTCCGTTCTGCCCGGCACCAACGTGGGCCGCGGCTCCGACGACACCCTGTTCGCGCTGGTGGATGGGGTGGTTAACTTTGACAGCATCAAGCGTGGTCTGCGCAGCCGTAAGCGCATCAACGTGGCAGTTGGCTGATCGATCCCGACATCTCTCTCGGGGATCCTGACAGCACGATCACCAGGGAGCCGGCGACCCGTTCGCCGGCTTTTTTGGTGAGCGGGACCTCAGGTGGTGGTTGGCGCGGGATCGGCCAGGCGATAGGCCCGGGTGGTGATCAGGTAGGGATGAAACACCTCCAGGAAGCGAGACTGAAGCGTTCGGAAAAACGCCTCCACCAGCACAGGGTCGTCGAGGTGGAACGGATATTCCCCTTGAAATCCACGGAAGAAGTACCAGTTCAGCAGGGCGATCGACTCAGCCCCCATCCGAGCCGCAAAGATCTCCAGCTGGCTTGAAGGATCGGGTAGGTGCTCCAGAACGTCGAGGCAGACCACCGTGTCGAAGTGCTTCGGGAGGGCTGGATCGTCCAAGTCGCGGAAGCAGCTCAGCTTGGCGCTGAGACCCAGCGCCGCCGCCCGGGCATGCACAAACGCACGGTTGTGGGGATTGAGGTCCACAAACCACACGTGCTCCACCTCGGGCAGGGCAGCCGCCGCCAGGGCATGGCTGCCGATGCCACCACCGAAGTCGAGCAGATGGCCGCGGGCAAAGCGCTGCTGAAGCCGCAGAGTGTCGGCGATGTAGTCAGCGCTGCCCAGGTGCCAGGCGGCCAGTTCCAGCAGGTGGCCGGTCCCCACCGTCTCCTCATAGAAACTGGTGGTGGCCGCAGGGTCGAAGCTGCCAGGGTGCAGGGCCGCCAGCGCAGCGGTACTGGCGGGCAGGCGTCGCTCCAGCTCGGCGGGTTCCAGAACGAGATAACGGGCCAGCTGCGCGCGCAGGTCGAATCCATCGGTGAGGAACCGCTCAACGCCCAACCCTGAATCAAAGACCGTGACCATGGCCTGCTGCACCCTGCTGCTGTTTTGCGCCAACCTAGGGGGAGGCCGCTGAGGTCTCAGTCGATCAACTCCGCCCCCATGCCGGGCACCGCCAGCCATCGCCGCAGCCAGCCCACCAGCAGGTAGAAGGGCAGGGTGTCCGCCAGGGCAGCCACGGCCTTGAACAGGTAACCACTGGCGATGAAACCGGCCAGCTGGGGCAGCACCGGCTCACCGCTGCGCACCGGCAGCACGTGGTTGGCGTAATGGCTGATCAGCACCACGGCTGTGGTGTCCACCAGCTGGCTCACGAGGGTGGAGCCGTTGTTGCGCAGCCACAGGGCCTTGCCGCCGCTGAAGCGTTTCCAGAAATGGAACAGGCGAACATCGGTGAACTGGGCTGCCAGATAGGCCACCATCGAGGCCCCCACGGCCCCGAAAGCCAGGCGGCGCACAGCAAAGAACGTGGATTCAGGGGCGCCGGCCAGGCCGGGCAGCACACCACCGAGCCAGAGGATCAGCACGATCCAGCCATTGAGCAGCAGCCCCACCCACACCAGCTGGGAGGCTTTCTGCTCGCCCCACAGTTCACTGATCAGGTCGGTGCACAGGAAGGTGACGGGATAGGGCAGGGCACCCACCGCCACCACGATCGGCCAGGAGCCGATGCTGCCCAACTGCAGAAAGCGGGTCAGCCCCAGGATGTTGAGCATGCTCATCGTGCCCAGAAACAGGCCCGACAGCACGAGAAAGGCCAGGTCGCGGCGCTGCTTGAGGGTCATCGCCTACCGGGATGGGACCCTGTCAGCCTGGCAACGATGCCGCACGATGGCAGCTATGGCGATGCGGGATGGCTGACCAGCCCTGTGGATTTCTGGTGCTGGATAAACCGGCAGGGCTGAGCTCCCACGCCTGCGTGGCCCGGGTGCGCCGCGCCTACGGACTCAAGCGTGTGGGCCACGGCGGCACCCTGGATCCGGCCGTGACCGGCGTGCTGCCGATCGCCCTGGGGGCGGCCACCAGGCTGCTGCCCTATCTGAGCGGCGACAAGACCTACCAGGGGGTGCTGCAGCTGGGCGTGACCACCATCAGCGACGACCTGGAGGGGGAGGTGCTGGAGCGTCGTCCCGTCCCGGCCCTCAGTGCCGCCGAGCTCGACAGGGCCTTGGCCCCCTTCCGCGGCGCGATCGAGCAGGTGCCGCCGCAGGTGTCCGCGGTGCATGTGGATGGGGTGCGGGCCTACGCCCGGGTGCGCCGCGGCGAAAGCCTGGAACTGGCAGCCCGGCCGGTGACGATCCACCGCCTGGCGCTGCGGGCCTGGGACCCGGCCACAGGCCAACTAGAGCTGACGGTGCGCTGCTCAGCGGGCACCTACATCCGCTCCTTGGCCCGCGATCTGGGCACCGCCCTGGGCTGCGGGGGCAGCCTGGCCAGGCTCCGGCGCACCGAAGCCCTGGGATTCAGCCTGGAGCAGGCGGTGCCCCTGGAGGCCCTCGACGCCGGGCGGGAGAGCGGAGCCCCTCCGCCCCAGCTGCTGGATTCCCTGGTGCCCCTGGCCCACCTACCCCGGCATCAGCTGAGCACCGAGGATCAGGCCGGCTGGCGCTGTGGCCGTGCGCCCCTGCTCCCAGACACCCTGGCCGAGCTGGCACCTGACAGCCCCGTGGTGGTGCTTGAGCCGGATGGCAACCTGGCTGGCATGGCGCGCACCGCAGGGGGTGTGCTGCAGCCGAAGCTGGTGCTCGACGCTGCCGGCTGAAGCGCCCCAACGGCCGCGCGCCCTTCCCTTCCCCGCCGTTTTTCCCGCAGTCCCCGATGGCCGGCCACAGCAAGTGGGCCCAGATCAAACGCACGAAGGCGGTGGTCGACGCCAAACGCGGAGCCGTGTTCACCCGCCTGGGCCGGGAAATCACCGTGGCGGCCAGGGGCGGCAGCGACCCCGCCGGCAATTTCCAGCTGCGCACGGCCATCGAAAAGGCCAAGGCGGCGGGGGTACCCAATGCCAACATCGAGCGAGCGATCGCCAAAGGGTCCGGCCAGCTGGGCGGCCAGGGGGACAGCTTCGAAGCCGTGCGCTACGAGGGCTATGGCCCCGGTGGGGTCGCAGTGCTGATCGAAGCGCTCACCGACAACCGCAACCGCACCGCCGCCGATGTGCGGCTGGCCTTCAGCAAGCACGGCGGCAATCTGGGGGAAACGGGCTGCGTGGGTTATCTGTTCGAGCAGAGCAGCGTGGCCCGGGTGGCTTGGCCCTGCCGGAATCTGCAGGGCCAGGAGGAAGACACATTGCTGGAGGCTCTTCTCGAGCTGGAGGCTCCCGCCGATGGCTCAGCCGGTGTAACGGTGCACCGCTATGAGCTGGGCGAAGACAGCGCCGAGGTCTTTGCGCCTTTCGCCCAGCTCGAGGCCCTGCAGGACGGCCTGCGTCGGGGCGGCTTCACGGTGCTCGAGTGGGAGCACCGCTGGATCGCCGAGACCAGCTGCCGGCTTGATGACAGCGAGCAGCTGGGCCGCTGCCTGAAGCTGCTTGATGCCCTGGACGATCTCGATGACGTGCGCTCCGTGACGGCAAATCTCGAAGCGGAGCAATCCCTTCTGGAACGGCTGGGGACCTAACCCTGCGCCACGACCTGCCCAAGGGCGGCTCGGTCGGCGATCACCTCCACCCTGGCGTGATGCTTCAGCCAGCTGGCCGGCAGTTGCTCATGGACAGGTCCATGGAGCAGGGCCCGCAAGATCGGGGCCTTGGCAGCTCCTGTCACCACCAGCAGGATCCGCTTGGCCGCGAGGATCTCCTTCAGGCCCACGGTGATCGCGCGGGCCGGCACAGCGGCCGGATCATCCCCGAAGGCGGCGGCGTTCTGCCTGCGCGTGGTGGGGGAGAGCTCCACCACTCGGGTCGCTGCCTCGGCAACACACGTAGGTTCATTGAAGCCCACGTGGCCATTGAGCCCAAGGCCCAGGAGCTGCAGCCCGATTCCGCCCGCCGCCGCCAGTTCCTGGCCGTAGCAACGGGCCTCGGCGGCCGGGTCGGGCGCCAGTCCGTCGGGCAATCGCACCCGGGCTGGATCCAGGCCCAGGGGCCGCACCAGGTGGCTGCCCATGAAGCCCGCAAAGGAACGGGCATCCCCTGGTGAGATGCCGATGTACTCATCGAGGTTGAAACTGAGCCACTGGTGCCGAACACGCTGTTGGAGCTGCGGGTTGAGGGCCGCCACTCCACCCGCCAGGGCGGCATACACCGACTCCATCGTGCGCCCAGTGGCCAGCCCCAGGGGCCAGCCCGAACCATCGCCCATCGCCCCCAGCAACTCCGCAGCCACGTGGTCGGCCACGGCCCGCGCACTGGGAAGGGCCCACAGCCTGAGAGGCGAAGCGGGCGACGGGGCCTCAGGGTTGACTCGAATAGGGACGCAGGCTTGTCCCCCTGTAGTAATGCTGAAGGATTCGCTCATAACTATCGCCCTGCTGGGCCATCGCCAGGGCGCCCCACTGGCTCATTCCCACACCATGGCCGAAGCCGCGGCCGATGGCGAGCAGGGCGGGCTGGGGCAGGGGCACGGGGGAAGGAGCAGGAGCAGCACCTCCGCTGGCTTCACCAGGTGCCTGGCCCCCCTCCGGCAGGGGGGGCACCGGCGGCGGGACCATGGCCACTTCGGGGGCGATCACTTCAAAGCGCACCTGGGTACTCCGCAGGCGCAGGCGGGAGCGCAGCTCGGGACCGGTCACCACCCGCGTGCCGGAGGGACCCAGCACCCGAGCCTGGCGCACCCTCCCCGAGGCAGTGGTGCTGAGCACATCGATGCGGGTCACCCCGCCGATGTCGGCAAAGGCCTCCCGCAACACCGGTGGATCAAGGCGCTGCTGCCAGCTGTGCACAGGGCTGCCCTGGTCGAAGTCCGGCACGCTGACCAGATAGGGGAGCTGCTGGGTCCAGAGATCACCGCTGTTCTCCGTGCGGCCGCCGCTGCTGCTGTGGAACACCGTATTGGCCAGGTTCGATCCATACATCAACACCTGGCCGCGGGTGCTGGCCACGGCGGCGCGGGTGGAGGCCGTTTCGGCCTCCAGGCCCTTGTACACCTGGCTCGTCACCGTGGCGCTCACATCGAAGGCGGCACTGGGCTTGCGTTGGCGCAGGGCGTAGGTACGGGCTGCCACCGCCTGGGCCCGCAGGGCCTCCTGGGGCCAGCTGGCAGGCATCTCACTGCCCACCACGCTGGGCAGATAGCTCTCCAGGGGCACGTGGTTGATCGCCTGCAGGCGGCCGCCACTCACCAGCACCTGCAGCCGGCCGCGGTAGCGCCGCTGCCCCAGCTGAAACACCCCACCCCCATCGGGGGCGGCCCCGGCACGGGGAGCCAGCCAGAAGCTGCTGGCCAGCGGCAGCGGGGCCGGCGCCGAGGCTGCCGCACTCTGGGTGTCGAGCCGCAGCTGCAGACGACCGTTCTCCACCTCCAGGGTGGCCGCCCGGGATGGGGGGAGTTCCATGGCCCCCGGCTGAATCACCAGGGGCTGGTTCAGGGCCTGGATCCGCAGGCTGCCCGCCTCCGCCAGCAAGACCCGCAACTCCGGCTCACCGTTGCGAGTCGGAAGAGCGCCCCCCCGGTCGGCACCCATCACCAGCACCGGCATGGCCACCGCCATACCGGTGAGGGGCAGCAGGGGGGCCCAGGTACGCAGGCGAAGGGTCACGGTCGCAACCGGCTGAAAAGCGCTCCATTGTGACCGCCGTGGCAACATGCGCCAGAGGCCTTGAACGCTTGCAGGTCACGTTTCTCGGCACCAGTTCTGGGGTGCCCACTCGCGGCCGCAACGTCTCTGCGGTAGCCCTGCGGCTTCCGCAGCGGGCGGAGCTCTGGCTGTTCGACTGTGGCGAGGGGACCCAGCAGCAATTCCTGCGCAGCGACCTACGGGTGAGCCAGCTGCGACGGGCGTTTGTGACCCATATGCACGGCGATCACGTGTTCGGCCTGCCAGGGCTGCTCGCCAGCCTCGGCCTCGCCGGTAGCTGCAGCGGCATCGATCTATACGGCCCGGACCGGCTACGCGATTTTCTTGAGGGAGTGCTGCACACCAGCTCCACCCGGATCGGCTATCCGCTGCGGTATCACCGCAGCAGCCGGGCCGCCAGCAGCGGAGCCACCCTGTTGGAGGACGGCGACATCACCGTGCGCTGCGCCCCACTCACCCACCGGGTGCCGGCCTATGCCTACCGAGTGGATCAAAAACCTCGCCCGGGGCGCTTCGACGTGGATCGGGCCCGAGCCCTGGGCATCCCGCCAGGGCCGATTTACGCCCAGCTGAAACAGGGACAGAGCGTGACCCTGGAGGACGGTCGGATCATCAACGGCGCCAGCCTCTGCGGCCCGCAGCGTCCCGGCGCCAGCGTGGTGTACTGCACGGACACGGTGTTCTGTGAGGCCGCTGTGGAGCTGGCCCGGGGCGCTGACCTGCTGATCCACGAAAGCACCTTCGCCCACGCCGAGGCCGAGCTGGCCTTCGCCCGCCAGCACTCCACCAGCACCATGGCTGCCCAGACCGCCCTGGCCGCCGGGGTGAAGCAACTCGCCCTCACCCACCTCAGCCCTCGCTACGTGGCGGGCAACCCGGTGAGCCCCGACCACCTGCTGGCCGAAGCCCAGGCCATCTTCGCCAACACGGTGATGGCCAGGGACTTCCTGAGCATCGACGTGCTGCCGGAGGACTGCGCGGACGGGCCGCCGCCGGCGCGTTGAGCTGCAACAGTTCCCCCGAAACCGGCCCACAGCCCCCTTCCCCCGTGATACAAGGTCTCCGATGCGGTTAGACCCGCCACACCTCCGGCTTCTCTCCATGGCCTCAACCCCACTGGCCTCCGCCACCCTCTCCCTGCGCAGAGGGCTCCGGGCCGCCGCCCGCAGCCTGCTGGCCCTCCCCCTGGCTCTGTTGCTCTGTTTCGGCTTCGGTGGTGAGGCCATGGCCGCCCTGTGGACCAGTGAACAGCTCACCGTGCCCGCCAACCCTGCCGGCGCCAGCGTGACCTTCACCGACCAGGAAATCAAGGCCGGCCGCAAGCTGTTCAACAACAGCTGCGGTGAGTGCCACGCCGGCGGCATCACCAAGACGAACCACAATGTGGGTCTTGACCCCGAGACCCTGGCCCTGGCCACCCCACCGCGGGACAACGTGGAGGCCCTGGTGGATTACATGAAGGATCCCACCAGCTACGACGGCGAATATTCGATCGCCGACGTGCACCCCAGCATCCGCAGCAGCGACATCTTCGTGAAGATGCGCGATCTCGACGACGACGACCTGCGCCTGATGGCCGGCTACATCCTCACCGCCCCCAAGGTGCAGGGCATGCAGTGGGGTGGCGGCAAGATCTACTTCTGATCTCCCCCGAACGCCAATCCAAGGCCTCCTGCCGGTGCCCAAGGGCACCGGCTTTTTTCATGCTCCCTGCGGTGGTTGCTGGTTGGCCGGGTGGCAAGAGGCCTGGTTGCGGCTGTACCACCACTCCTGCATGGGCGGCGTGAGCCTCACCGGGAAGAGGGTGATCACCGTGGCAGCAGGGGAGCGAGCTCCGGGCTGGAGCAGCTCCACCGCATAGGAGGGGCAGCGCCGTGCCGCCAGGTCTGCAACGAAGCGTCGACCAATGCGCCGCCAACTGGGCTCCTTGCTGCGCCAAGAGAGCCGGCAGCAGGGCCAGGGCAGCTCCTCCCTGTCGAACAGCCGGCAACAGGGCCCCAGCACGCGAAAGCTGTACTGTCCCCCGGGACTGGCATGCACGCTGCCAGGCAGGAGCAGGGCCGCGCCAGGCTGGGGCGTGGGGAGATTGGCTCCAGGGCTGGGGGCGGGGGGAGGAACGGCGGGCGTCACGTTCAGCGGACTGGCCATAAAAAAGCCACCCCGAAGGGTGGCTGAGAGCGGACGGGGAAGCAAGCCGATGCAGCTGTTCCAGGCACTGGGAAGGGGCTCAGTAGAGCTCTTCCTCGGCGTGGGTCTTGATGGTGCAGTCGCTGGTGGGATAGGCCACGCAGGTGAGAACGAAGCCTGCCTCGATCTGGTCATCGTCGAGGAAGCTCTGGTCGCTCTGGTCCACCGTGCCAGCGGTGATCTTGCCGGCGCAGGTGCTGCAGGCACCAGCACGGCAGGAGTAGGGGAGGTCGATGCCCTGCTCTTCAGCGGCGTCGAGGATGTACTGGTCGTCAGGAACCTCGATGGTCTTGT
>JBILNZ010000036.1:0-31888 GCA_044374745.1 Prochlorococcaceae cyanobacterium
ACTCCTCCACCGCCAACAACCAGGCCAACCCCTGCGCCACCGCCCTCCCCGACGGACGCTTTCTCATCGCCTGGACCGACGACAGCCGCTCCACCACCGATCGCAGCGGCTCGGCCATCCGCGCCCAGCTCTTCAATGCCAATGGCACCAGGGCCGGCGCCGAGTTCCTCGTCAACTCCTCCACCGCCGGATCCCAATACCAGCCAACGATCAAGACGCTGGCCGACGGTCGCTACGCCGTCGGCTGGACCGACGGCAACGTGACGGGTCTCGATCCCAACAACCGCTCGGTGCGAACCCGGATCTTCGATCCCCGCACCAGAGGGGTGAATCTCACTGGAACCACCCATGCCGATGATCTGATCGGCACGCTATTCAACGACACCCTGGCAGGCGGGGCCAGTGCAGACACCCTGAGCGGCAGGGGTGGCATCGACCGCTTCGTGCTGGGTGATGCGGCGTCAGCGGATGTGATCACCGATTTCACCTCAGGCACCGACAAGCTGGTGATCCAGCAGAGTGGCATTCCGATCGGCAACGGCAACACCACCGTTGAGGGAGCCCTGGTGCGCTCTGCCCCTGGTGGATTCTCAACGGCAGCTGAGCTGGTGATCTTCTCCAGAAACATCACCAGCTCCACTATCACCACCGCCCATGCTGCCGCCGCCATCGGCCAGGCCAGTGGCACCTACGCGATGGGATCCACCCGCCTCTTCGCTGTGGACAATGGCGTGCGCTGCCATCTGTACCGATTCAGGGCCGCCGATGCCAACCCGCTTGTGGCGGCCTCAGAGCTCACCCTGCTCGCCGATCTGAGGGCAACGCCAGCCCTGGCCCTCACCGACGTCCAGTTCGCGCTTTAGGGACCAGAAAACAACCCCCACTCAGAGCGCCAGGGCCTCACGAATCGCTTCGGTTTCATACCAGCTCCAGGGGCCCTCGCGCACCGGCGTGATGCCAAGCTCGGCGCGCAGCTCGTCGAGATTCTGCTCAAAGCGCTCTTCCCAGACCACCGGGAAGAGGGGCTGGGCCTCAGCACCCATCTCCAGGCCCTGGATGATCATCCGGAAGGCATAGACCGCCGTTCGGGCCTGCTCCGCCGGTGTCTCCAGCTCATCGATCGGCCGGTCGGTGTGCAGCCAACCCAGCAGCATGGCGATCAGATCGGTGAAGGCCAGCCCAGGATGGCTGAACTGGGCCACACTGATTCTGATCACCCCCAGCTCGCCAAAGTTGTCGAGACTGAAGCTACTCACAATGTGGTGAATGTCGTGGGTGGCGTAGACCCGGTAGTTGATGTAATCAGCATCGTCCTCAAGGTTGTTGTAGAAGGAAGGCTCGGGGAAGAAGTTGATGTCGTAGCCCATCGCCTTGAGGGCTGTGGCATAGGTGTGCCCGAGGCTGCCCTTCGGCATCGCCAGCAGCTGCTCGCTGTTGTATGGGCCGCTGAGCCGGCGCTGCTCAATCAGGGCCTGGCAGGCCGGATCCCGCGCCAGCCGCTTGCAACAGTGCTGCATCGGCCGGGAATCCCGCAACCGGTGGGAGAGCAGAAACACGTTCTCCGCCGAGTCGCCAGCCCCCATCGCCAGATCGGCCAGTTCGAGGAACTGATGCACGTGCTCCGGGGTGGCGATCTTGTCGAGATAGCGAAAACCCATGGCCGCTGGGGAGCTCCCCTTGAACCTAGGGAGGAAGGCACGCCCAGGCCACAACCCATTGCAAAGCCCCTACGGGCCAGCCCCGGCTAGGGACTCCAGCCCCAGCTGCCAGCCGGGGCCCTTGCACCCTGCCTCAGAGCAGTTGGTTGATGCGGCGCGCCAGCTCAAGGTCGAGGTTGGAGAGGCCGCCGGTGTCATGGGTGGTGAGGGCGATGCTCACCCGGTTCCACACGTTGCTCCACTCGGGGTGATGGCCGAGGGCCTCGGCCGCCAGGGCCACCCGGGCCATGAAGCCGAACGCCTCGGAGAAATCGGTGAAGCGCAGGTCGCGCTGCAGCTTGCCGTTCTCCAGGCGCCAGCCGGGCAGCTCGGCAGGCAGGGCATTGATCTGCTCAGGGGTGAGCGGAGTGGCAGCCATGGCGGATCAGCGACGGGTCAACCGATCCCTTCATGGTGTCGCACGGAGCTGCCCGGCAGGGGGTTGGAGGCGAGCAGCCTCCGGCCCTCGGCCACCAGGGCCGCCACCGCCAGCGGATCGGCCGGAGCCCGCTCGCCCCGTTCCACAGCCCGGTAGAGGTTGGCGACAGACCAGGCCTTGCTGGCCGGCTCATCAGTGAAGCGGGGTATCAGATGCAGGTGCAGGTGGGGCGCCCCTTCGCCAAAGGCGATCGCATACACCCGGTCGCAGCCGGTGAGGCGCTGCACCAGCTGGCTGGCGGCGCGCACCGCCAGCCCCCAGCTGGCCGCCTCCTGGTCGCGAAACGCCAACGGCCCCGCCAGATGCCGGCGGGCATCGAGGAGCAGCCAGCCAACCAGGGGTGCCGGCAGGGGATGGTGCCGCAACAACCAGAGATCGCTGCCACCGAGGCCCAGGGCTGCCTCGAGCTCCCCGTCGCCATGAATCCGACAGATGTCACAGGCGGAAGCTGCCATGGTCAGGCCCCAGCGCCGATCAAGTGCAGGCTGACGCGCCGGCTGCTGCCAAGTCGGCGGTGCTCCCAGAGGTACACGGCCTGCCAGGTTCCCAGCAGCAGACGGCCCTGGTTGAAGCTGAGCGACAGGCTGGTGGTGGTGAGCGCCGTGCGGATGTGGGCCGGCATGTCGTCGGGGCCTTCGTCGTCGTGGCGGTAGGTGCGCTGGTCACCGCTGGGCACCAGGTCGGCCAGGAAGGTAGCCAGATCGTCCAACACCCGGGGATCGGCATTCTCATTCACCGTGAAGCTGCAGCTGGTGTGCAGACACACCAGGGTGGCCAGACCCTGGCTTAGACCGCTGGCGGCGATCTCCGCGTTCAACGGGGCGGTGATGTTGGTGAAGCCAGCGCCGCTGGTTTGAACACGGAGCACCTGGAGGTGTTGGCGCAACACGGGCGGCCTGCCATGGATCCTCTGCCTAGCATCCCGCCAGTGCGATGCAACGCCAGATGGGCAAGGGCGGCAGCGCGCCGGATCTGATCGTGGTGGGCAGCGGTCTGGGGGGTCTGTGCGCCGGGGCGATTGCCGCCCGCCACGGCCTGGAGGTGCTGGTGCTGGAGGCCCACAGCCAGCCTGGCGGCGCCGCCCACGGGTTTGTGCGGCGCGGCTTTCACTTCGAATCAGGGCCCTCGCTGTGGTCCGGCCTGGGCCGCTGGCCCAGCCCCAACCCCCTGACCCAGGTGCTGCGGGCGGTGGGCGAGACCCTGCCGGTGGCCACCTATCACGACTGGGGCCTGCTGCTGCCGGAGGGCCAGCTACGGGTGGGGGTGGGCCTCGATCCCTTCCTGGCCATGCTGCGCGAGCTGCGGGGCGCCGCGGTGGCCGACGAATGGGCCGCCTTCATGGCCTGGCTGGAGCCGAGCTGCAAGGCGGCCCGCGCCCTGCCCCTGCTGGCCCTGCGGCCCGGGCTGGGGCTGGCCAGCACGCTGGGCGGGCAGGCCCTGGGGCTGCTCAGCCAGGCTCCGCGGCTGGCCGCCCTGGGCGGCAGCTTCGGGCCGATGGCCCGGCGCCATCTGCGCGATCCCTTCCTGCTGCACTGGGTGGAGCTGCTCTGCTTTCTGATCTCCGGCCTGCCGATGGATCAGACCAGCGCCGCGGCCATGGCCACCTTGTTTGGCGAATGGTTTGAACCCGGCGCCTGCCTCGACTACCCGATCGGCGGCAGCGCGGCGGTGGCCGCCGCCCTGGTGCGGGGCCTGGAGCGCCACGGAGGCCAGCTGCGCACCGGCGCACCCGTGGAGCAGGTGCTGGTGGAAGGGGGGCGGGCCAGCGGTGTGCGCCTGGCCGGCGGGGACGTGCTGCAAGCGCGCCGCGGCGTGATCGCCAACACGAGCCCCTGGGACCTGCCCAACCTGCTGCCGCCCGCGGCGGTGCCCGAGCGCTGGCGGCGCCAGCAGGCCGCCACCCCAGCCTGCGCCAGTTTCCTGCACTGGCACCTGGGCCTGCGCGGTGGCCGCGAGCTGGCGGATCTGCCGATTCACCACGTGTGGGTGGGGGACTGGCAGCGGGGCATCACTGCCGAGCGCAATGTGGCCGTGCTGTCGATGCCATCCCTGCTCGACCCGGAGATGGCACCGGCGGGTCACCAGGTGCTGCATGGCTATACCCCGGCCAATGAGCCCTGGGACCTGTGGCGGGATCTGGAGCAGGGCAGCCCCGCCTACGCCGCCCTGAAGGCCGAGCGCTGCAGCCTCTTCCACCGGGTGCTCGATCCGCTGATCCCGGACTGGCGCGAGCGCGTGGTGATCGAGCTGCAGGGCACGCCGCTCAGCCACCGCCAATACCTGCGGATGCACCAGGGCAGCTATGGACCGGCCTGGCCAGCTGATCGGGGTCCATTTCCCGGGGGCCAGACACCGATCGCCAACCTGGTGATCTGTGGCGCCGGCAGCTTTCCCGGCATCGGCGTGCCGCCGGTGGCAGTGAGCGGGGTCATGGCAGCCCACCGCTTCGTGCCAGCCCGCCAGCAACGCCAGCTGCTCGCTGAACTCAAGCTCTCGCCAGAAGAGCGGCCAGACCCTGCTTAGCATCGTTAAAAATCCGCTGGGCCATGTCCGTCGCGCACTGCCTGCAGCCGTTGATCCAGGCCCGCAAAGCATCCCTGGCTGCCCGGGTCTGGCTTGGCGCCAGTGCCATGGCTGCCCTGGTGCTGGGCTCCGCCCAGCCGGCCCTGGCCCAGCGGGTGGTGCCCAAGATCGGCAGCATCTGCCCCCTGGGCTACGTGGACCTGTTCAACGGCAACTGCAGCACCCTCGGGCTGATGAGCTACACCCTGATGCCCACCGACGGTGAGGCCTGTCTGGAGGGCTGGATGAACGTGGGCGGCGGCTACTGCCGCAGGAAGTGATGGCAGCCCGCCCCCAACCAGCCCGCGCCGAGCTCACCGTGCTCTACGACGGCGCCTGTCCGCTCTGCTGCCGGGAGGTGCGCCTGCTGCGCCAGCGCGACCGGCAACACAACGGCGCCCAGCCTCGCCTGGCCTTCGTGGACATCGACGCAGCCGACTATGCGCCGGGCGACTACGCCGGTATCGACTACCGCCAGGCCATGGGCCGCATCCACGCCATCCGCGCCGATGGCTCCGTGGTGAGCGACCTGGCGGTGTTCCGTCAGGCCTATGCCCTGGTGGGCCTGGGCTGGCTGCTGGCCCCCAGCGGCTGGCCCGGGCTGAGCTGGCTGGCCGATGCCGCCTACGTGCTGTGGGCCCGCTGGCGCCTGCCGTTCACCGGCCGGGGCAGCCTGGAGCAGGTGTGTCAGGAGCGCTGCCGCCTGCCCGGTTGAACGCCAGCGGCGTTCAACACTCCAGATTCAGCTGCAGCTGGGCGGGATCGGCCATGGCCCGGCGACGCCTGCGCCGGGTGCTGGTGGCCGGCAGCCCGGCGCGACGGGAGCCGTGGCGCTGCTGAATGACGTCGGCCAGGGCAGCGAAGCCCAGCTCCTGGCGACGGGCATGGATGCGCTCCCGCGCCTGGCGTGCCGCGTCGTCGGGATCCACGATCGGCGCCGGGTAATCGCGGCCCAGCCGCCAGCCCAGCTGGCGCTGCTGCAGGGGATCGAGCCGCCAGGGCTGGTGCAGGAACACCGCCGGCACGGGCGCCAGTTCCGGCAGCCAGCGGCGGATGAACAGCCCCTCGGGATCGTGGTCGAGACCCTGCTTGATCGGGTTGTAGATCCCCACGGTGTTGATGCCGGTGGTGCCGGACTGCATCTGGCACTGGCTCCAATGGATGCCGGGCTCATAATCCACGAACAGGCGCGCCAGCACCAGGCCGCTGGCCCGCCAGGGCAGCCAGAGGTGGTAGCTGGCCACCGACATCACCATCGCCCGCATGCGGAAGTTGAGCCAGCCCGTGGCAGCCAGGGCGCGCATGCAGGCGTCCACGAAGGGCAACCCCGTGCGCCCCTCGCTCCAGGCGGCCAACCGCTCGGCCTGGGGCACGGCCAGCCAGTCGGCTTCACCATCGCGCAGGCCGGCGGTGAGGGGATGGAGCTCGCGGAACTCCAGGTCGGGCTGGCTCTCCAGCTTCTGGATGAAGTGGCAGTGCCAGTGCAGGCGCTCATCGAAGGCCCGGCGGCTGCGGGGCGGCATCAGCTGGGCCGCGCGGCAGGCCTGCAGCACCTCCCGCAGCGACAGACTGCCCCAGGCCAGGTGGGGCGAGAGGCGCGAGCAGCTGCGGAAGGCGGTGTTGGGGCTGGAGAGCTCGCGCTGGTAGGCCTGACCCCGCTCCGCCAGGAAGCTCTCCAGCAGCTGCAGACCCGCAGGGCGCCCGCCCCGCTGGCGCTGGGGGCAGGGGTCGGCGGCCAGGCCCAGCTCCGCCGCGCTGGGCAGACGCCCCGGATCCAGGCTGTCCAGGGGCTGGAGGGCGGCCGGGGGCGGACTGATGGGCTCGGCCATCTGCTCCTCCCAGCGGCGGGCCCAGCCGTCGCGGCTGGCCAGCCGGCGCACCACACCGAACTGGGGCAGCTCATGCCAGGGGATGCCGTGGCTGCGGGCCCAGGCCGCCACCCGCCGGTCGCGGCCATAGGTCCAGCCGTTGCCTGTTTCCTCATGGCTCCACAGCCCAGCCACCCCGAAATGGCGGCGGGCCCGCTCCAGCACCTCCACCGCATCCCCGCAACGCACCACCAGGGGCTGGCCCACCGCGGCCAGGGCCGCGCGTAACTCCTCGACACACTCGGCCGCAAAGGCCCACTGGCGTGCCGAGGCGTCCGGCTGGCGCCAGAGCTCCGGCTCCACCACCAGCAGCGGCAGCACCGGCCCCCGCTCACTGGCCAACAGCAGCGGCCGATGGTCGCTGACGCGCAGGTCACGCTTGAACCAGACAAGTTGTAAGCCCGGCATGGTTGGGAAGGCGGGAACCCAAGGCGCTTGGCCTGACCTGATTTGGCGGCCATCCTGGCGAGCAGGGGCTCTGACGGCGCCAAACCGCTCAGCAGGCGCCCCGACGTTCAGACTCCATGGCAACCAGGACCATGCACGCGCTGCTGGTGTAGGCGAGCTGCTCTACAGCCAAGGCAGCAGCACCGAAGGGAGCGCCGAGCGTTGGGCCGTTCACCTGGGCCAGCTGGGCACAGGCCGCTTCCAGCCCGTGCTGCAGGCCATTGATCCGCGGGTCCCGCAGATCAATGGCCAACGGCTGCTGGACCCAGCGTTCCGCCAGCTCCACTGGCACCGTGCCGCGACTCACCAGGCCGATCGTTGCAGCCAGACGGCCAGGCTTGAGATTGAGCAACAGACCATTGAAGTGGCTGGTTTCCACATCGAAAGCCTGACCAGGCAGATAGAGCGCCTGCATGCCGGCACAGTTGAACCAGTCCTTGCCTTCGATGCGATAGCGCGTCCAGCCTAAGAAGGGAATCTCCAGGGTGCTCTCGCTGTCATCGCAAGTGCTGGCCAGCAGGGGTGGATAGGCCGCCGTGCTGATGAACGTGTCTCCGGCCAGCAGGTAGGCGGACCGGTGAACAAAGGGCTGCCCGCTGTGACGAGGTTCGAAGCGGGTGAGATTCACCGCCAGAGCGATCTCATCGGCAAGCTCGCTGGGCTCGAAGCGAACAGCGCTGTGCTCATTGGCAAAAGCAAGGGCCTGCTGGCGAACCCACAGCAGCTGGTGCCGGAGCGGAGCGTCGGCAGCGGGAGCTGGGAGGTCCAAGCGCATGGCTGTTCCACTGGGAGGCAGGGTGCATGGGGATGGGATCAGCTGCAAGGGCAGAAGCAGCGGATGCCGCGACCAGCCCGAAAGGCCAGCCCCACCAAATCGTGCAGCTACCGTAATATCACGGGTTTAACGATGCAAAAAACGCATAATGCCGCGGCCTTGCTCGCTGAGCTCAGCAGTACTGCGGTATAACCATCAGGTCGAAGGGGCCAGTGGAGCCAAAGCCATGCCGGGGATGCCTCCCCGCAGATGCCGCTGAGCACCACCGAACTGGAGGCCTTGGCTGAATTCGCGCGCTTTGTTGACCAGTGCAGCTCGGCCAGGGACCAGATCAGGGCGGCCCCAACGCTGGATCAGGTCATCCACGCTGCCGATTGGTTCGGCTTCCCCGGGCTCTCCACCAGCCTTCTCCTGCGCGCCCACCATCACCTGCACTGCACTGGCTGGGTGTGGCAGCCGTGCAAACCGCGCTGGCGGGATCAGCTGTTCGTGCTCGCACTCCTCACCCTGATCCCCAGGCCGCTGCTCAGTGCCCTGCCACCCAGCGCCCACGGGGCGAAGGTGATCGATCCCACGCGGCCCTCGGGCTATCCCTAGGCCGGCAGCACCTGGCGCCAGCCCGCCTCCTCCACCAGGCGCAAGGGCGTGTCGTACAGCGCGCTGAGCGGGGTGGACGCCAACAGCTCGGCGGGCGGGCCATCGCCCACCAGCCGCCCCTGCTTGAGCAGCAACACCCTGTTCACCTCGGGGAGGATCGCCTCGATCTGGTGGGTGACCAGCAGCAGGGTGGTGCCGGTGGCCACCAGGCTGCGCAGGTTGGCCAACAACTGGTGGCGGGCCCGCAGGTCCAACCCGTTGGTGGGTTCATCCAGCACGAGCACTTCGGGGTTGTGC
Organism: Prochlorococcaceae cyanobacterium; assembly: GCA_044374745.1. Lineage (GTDB taxonomy): Bacteria > Cyanobacteriota > Cyanobacteriia > PCC-6307 > Cyanobiaceae > NIES-981. Next base: position 8,683 of record JBILNZ010000036.1, read on the forward strand.
ACCACGGCCCGGGCGAGCAGCAGGCGCCGCTGCTGGCCTTCCGACAGCTCACCAAAGGGCCGATCGGCCAACCCGGCCAGTTGCAGCTGCTCCAACAGGGCCCCCACTCGCTGGCGCTGGGCGGCCGTGGCCGGCTGGCTGCGCCCGATGCCGATCGAGCCGAACAAACCGGAGAGCACCACCTCCGCAGCCGGCACCTGGGGCGGATGCAGCCGCTGCAGATCGCTGGACACCAGCCCCACCCGCCGCCGCAACTCCCAGAGATTCACCGTGCTGCTGCCGAAGATCTTCAGCCAGGAGCCGGGCTTCACCACCGGGTAGAGCTCGCGGCTGAGCAGCTTGATCAGGGCGCTCTTGCCCGCCCCATTGGGGCCGAGGATCACGGTGGCCTCGCCGCAACGCAGGCTGAGGCTGAGCCCTTCGAACACCAGCCGCGGCCCCAGCCAGAGATCCACATCCTGAAGTTCGAAATAGGCAGGAGCCGCCATCGACCAATTCCGTGCAAGTGCTTGCCCATAGCATGGCCCGCATGGGCTTTCGCTTCCGCCGCTCCAGTCGTGTGGGCCCTGTGAGGCTCAACTTCAGCAAGAACGGGCTCAGCTCCATCTCCCTGGGCGGCCGCGGGGCCTCCCTGAACATCCCGGTGAACCGCCAGGGCGGCACCCGCACCACCGTGGGCCTGCCTGGCACTGGCCTGAGTTGGAGCTGGGAACAGGGGGCGCCGCGGCGCCAGCCCGCCGGGCCCGCCGAGGGATTGCCCAACAGCCGCCGCCTGCGCCCCGGGCAGTTGGACGCTTTCCAGCAGTCGGTGCTGGCGCTCCTCAAAGCCCAGCTGTTCGGCGGCGGCTGCCCGGGGGAGCAGCTCTGGCAACAGGGGCTGGTGGACAGACTTTTGGGCGACGGCGCCGTGGGTGCGCGCCAGCGGGATCTGCTGGCCGTGATCGCCACTGCCCAGGCACTGGAAACCTATCTGCTGCGGGCCGCGAGCCAGGACGACACCAAGCGCCGCGCCCAGCGGGCCATCGAGGCGGTGCGGGTGGCCAGCAGCCTGGCCAGGGAGCGGGGCTGGATCCCGTCGGCCGGTGACCTGGCGATCCAGGACCTCCCAACCAGCTGATGCGGGCGCGGCACATCCTGATCACCGGCGCCAGTTCAGGCATCGGCTTGGCGGCCGCCCAGCGGCTGGCCGAGGCTGGCCACCGCCTCACCCTGCCCTGCCGCAACCAGAGCCGGGCAGAGGCCCTAGCAGCGGCGTTGCCGGAAGCGGTCGCCCTCCCGATCTGCGATCTGGCCGATCTGAACAGCGTGGAGCGCCTGGCGGAAGCGCTGCTGCTGGAGGGAACGCCGATCGACACGCTGGTGCTGAACGCCGGCCTGCAGTACAGCGGCGCCCGGGCACCGCGTTGGTCGGCGCAGGGCTTCGAACTCACCGTGGCGGTGAACCATCTGGCCCATCAAGCCCTGCTGCAACGGCTGCTGCCCCTGGTGCTGGGCAGCCCCCGGCACCGTGTCGTGGTCACCGCCTCTGAGGTGCACGACCCCTCCACGCCCGGCGGCCGGGTGGGCCGACCGGCGGGGCTGGGCCAGTTGGAGGGGCTGCGCCAGGGCGCCGGCTCGGCAATGGTGGATGGCCGCAGCCCCTTCAACGCCGAAAAGGCCTACAAGGACAGCAAATTGTGCAACCTGCTCATGGCCCGCGCCCTGGCCACCCGCATGGGGCCCGTGCGGGCCTGGAGTCCCGGGCTGGTGATTCCCCGGGGCAGGGGCGGCTTCTTCCGCTACAGCCGCGAGCACAATCCCCTGGGCCAGGCGCTGTTTGCCACGCTGACGAGGGACCTGCTGCGGCTGAGCGAAACACCCCAGCGGGCCGGTGCCCTGCTGGCCGGCCTGGCGGCCGATCCGCTGGAGCCCGGCACAGGTTTCGCCTATCTGAGCAATCGCCTGGTAGCACCTGGCCAGCTGCGCTTTGAAGCGCGCGAACCGAGTGCGGAGGCCCGGGACGACGACCTCGCCGAAAATCTGTGGCAGCTCACCGGTACCCTGACGGGGCTTGGCGATTCAGGGGGGCCCAACCCTGGTGGGATCCCCCGCTGACAGCCGAACAGCTGCTCCGGCCATGGGGGGGGAGATGGATCAGGCCGGAGCAGAGCCCGGGGCGCCAGGAGCGGGGGGCCGATGCACCTCGCTCATCACCATCTGCAGGCCATCGGCAAGGGGCCGCTGGCACCCCAGGTGATCGCACCAGATCCCACCGCTCCGCAAGGCCTCAACCGAAACCAGAGCCATGGCCTGCCCCTCCAGCAACCGCAGCTGCTCCAGGGGCACCGACAGCTCAGCCCAGAAGATGTGCGCCAGCCGCCGCTGGTTGTGATGGCGCATCCAGAAGGAGAGCTGGAGCGGCTGCCAGCTGATTTCCTCCAGCAACTCCCGACGCAGGGCCTGTTCAGGCGTTTCACCCGGGTCGAGATGGCCACCGAACAGCCCCCAGCAGCCTGGCGCCACGATCCCGGGGATGTCATCGCGCAACTGCATCAACCAGCGATCTCCCCGCTGCAACATCGCCAGTGCCACTTCCAGCACCATCGCTTCCCTCCAGCGACTTCCGGGGACGCCCCCATGCTGCATCGGCGCTGGCGGCCTATCACCGCCCAGGCCTTGAAGCCAAGCGCGGCAGATGAGCCGTACTGATGCTGATCTTGGCTTGATCGACTAGCAAGACTCCTAGGACTTCCGTGGGGCAACTCACCGCCCCGACCATCAACCTCGGAGATTTTTGCATGTCAACCCTGTGCATCCTCAATGACCGCGAAGCCGAAATCATGAGCGGTGGTTGGTCGCGCTACAGCAGCTCGAAGAGGGCCTTCACATCTGTGCAACAGCGCAACACCAGCGCCAACCTGGCCCTGGCCCTGGGCGGCACTGCCAACGCCACCAGCTTCCAGACCAACCTGTCCGGCATCTCGACTGTGATTGGCTGAACAATCAGGATCGTCCTGATTACCAGACAAGCCAATTGCATGCATCACCAGAGTGATGCATGCCCAACCTATTCACAACTCCGTCATGAAATCCATCACCCATCTCGAAGATCGCCAATCCGAAGTCCTGTGCGGTGGCCACTGGCGCTCCTACACCAGCATCAAGATCTCCAGCACAGGCGTGCGTCAGTCCAATGATGCGGGCAATTTTTCCCTCGCATTCCTGGGACTCGCCAATGCCCAGAGCATTCAGGGCAACGGCTCCGGCGTCTCCACTCGCATCTACTGATTCTACTTTACTGAGTCAACCGTGGAGATTCTCAACGACACTCAAGCCGAGACCCTGCAAGGGGGACGCTTCATGATCAACGTGGCCCCAACCATCGTTGTCAACACTTCAGCGAATACAACCTTGCAGGCCAATGGCGGGGCCAACATTGCCCTGGGTGTTCTAGGTGGCAGGGCAACGGCCAATTTTGGCCAAACAAACCTGGCGGGCTCATTCCGAGCGGTGCGCTAGGGCCATCGATGGCGTCTGCAAGCACACACTGCAGACGCCTTTTTCAATTTGGATCATGCTTTGGCACCATGCACATTCTTTCAGATGATCAAGCCCAAGAACTGGCCGGTGGACGCCTGGGGCTCCTGGCATACACGGCAACCGGACAGCCCAGGAGCTCTGGACTCGGCAGCTTTTTCCGCAACAGAATCATCGCCTTTCGATCCGTTTTTAACCACGTCAATCAGATCAACTTTGCGATCAATATTGCTCTCAATGGCGGCACCGTGATCAATAACCAAGCCAATGTGTTGTCGATCATTTCCAGACTCTGAAGCGCGTTAGTCAATGCATCGCCACGCCATGGTTGGGCAGATCTGGCAGTTCATCCAGCTCTGTTTGGGAATAGCCCAGAAGCAGGCCATCCCCTGCATTCGCCAGCACAACGAAGAAGACTGCGGCGCGGCCTGCCTGGCCACCGTTTGCGCCCGCCATCGCGCCCAGCTGCCACTGGGCTGGATCCGCCATCTGGTGGGCACGTCGCGGGAGGGCACCACCCTGCTGGGGCTGAAGCGAGGGGCGGAAAAACTGGGATTCCATGCCCAGGCCGCCAAGGCCGATGCCAGCCTGCTGGACGATCTGCAGGCCATTCCCCTGCCGATCATCTGCCACTGGCAGGGCTGCCACTGGGTGGTGCTGCACAGGGCCCGCGGCGATCAGCTGCTCGTGGCCGATCCGGCCGTGGGCCTGCGGGAACTCAGCCGTTCCGAGTTTCTCGCCGGCTGGATCAACGGCGTGGTGCTGCTTCTGGAGCCGGATCCTGCCCGCTTCCCCGTGAGCCACCAGCCCAGCCAGCGCTGGCGCAGTGGGCAGGGGCTGGCCATCGTGCCCCGGCTGCTGCAGCCGTTTCGGGGCCTCCTGATGCAGGCCCTGGGCCTGAATCTGGCCATCGGGGTGCTGGCCCTGGGCATGCCCTTGATGATGCAGATCCTCACGGATGACGTGTTGGTTCGTGGAGACGACGCGATGCTCCGCAGCCTGGCCCTGGGCATCCTGCTGCTGTTTGTGTTCCGCGGCCTGCTGAATCTGCTGCAGGGGGTATTGGTGGGCCATTTCGGCCAGAAACTGCAGTTGCAGATGGTGCTGCACTACGGCCAGCACCTGCTGCGTCTGCCCTTGAGTTATTTCGAGAGCCGGCGCAGCGGCGAAGTGGTGAGCCGCCTCGACGACATCCAGAAGCTCAACGATCTGATTGCCGATCTCACGCTGGGGTTGCCCGGGCAGTTCTGCATTGCCGTGGTGTCGCTGATCTGGATGTGGCACTACAGCGGCTCGCTCACCCTGGCAGCCCTGGCGGGCTATGGGCTGGTGGTCGCCACCCAGCTGGCCGTGCTGCCGAGCCTGCATCGGCGCACCCAGCAGTTGCTGGTGCAGTCGGCCCACAACCAGGGGTTTCTCGTGGAACTGTTCAGTGGGCAGGCCCTGCTCAAGACCACCCAGGCCGCACCCCAGGCCTGGCAGGAATTCCAGCGCAATCAGGGCCGGCTGGCGCGCCAGGCCTGGGGGGTGGGGCTGCTGGATCTGCAGACCAGCACGGCCACCAGCTTCCTGGGCCAGGCGATTGGCATCGGCCTGCTGTGGTACGGCAGCGTGTTCGTGCTGCAGAGGCAGTTGAGCATCGGCCAATTGCTGGCCTTCAACGGCATGGGCGCCAACGTGCTGGCCTTCCTGGCGGGCCTCAGCGGAGTCAGCCAGGAACTGATCACCTCCCGGGTGGTGATGGCCCGGCTGGACGACGCGCTGCAACACCCCCTGGAAACCGACACGGCCAAGGGAACGCAGCAGGCCCGGATCCCCGCCAATGCCGACATCGTCTGCGAGAACGTGACCTTCCACCATCAGGGCCGAGCCGCCCTGATCGACCATCTCAACCTGCGCATTCCCGGCGGCCTGACCACCGCCCTGATCGGGGAATCGGGCTGTGGCAAGAGCACCCTCAGCAAACTGATCGCCGGGCTGTACGGCCTGGAGAGCGGCGCCATTCACTACGGCCCTTTCAACGGCAAGGACCTCAGCCTGGAGAGCCTGCGCCAACAGGTGGTGTTACTGCCCCAGCAGGACACCTTTCTCAACCGATCGATTCTCGAGAACTTCACCTTCGCCTATCCCCACCTGGGGTTTGCCGACATTGTGGAGCTCTGCCGGCTCACCCTGGCCGATGACTTCATCCGGGAACTGCCCGACAGCTACGGCACGGTGTTGGGTGAATTCGGGGCCAATCTCTCCGGCGGCCAACGCCAGCGCCTGGCGTTGGCCAGGGCCCTGGCGGCGGATCCACCGGTTCTGCTCCTGGATGAATCCACCTCAGCCCTCGACCCCGTGCTGGAGGCACGGTTGATGGATCGCCTGCTCGAGCACCGCCAAGGCAAAACCACGATCATGGTGAGCCACCGGCCCTCGGTGATCCTGCGCGCCGACTGGGTGGTGTTCATGGAAAAGGGCGCCGTTCGCCAGCAGAGCCATCCCCGCGACCTGCGCGAGCACCGCCAGGTGTCCCCCTACCTGCAGGCGGCCTGATGATGACCCCACCCCCTGCCAAGGACAGCGTGGCGGCACCGCTTGAGGCCCGGCAGGTGCTGCCGCCTGCCTTGATCGAGACATCCGCCGATGACTTCCTGCCCCAGCCGGGCCCCTGGACCTCCAGCCTGGGCCGCTGCTTGCTGGCGCTCACCCTGGTGGGCAGCAGCGCCCTGGCCCTGTGGCCCATGCGGGAAACCGTGCGGGCCGAGGGAGCTGTGCGCCCGCTCGGGGAGAATTCGGTGGTGCAGAGCGAGCAAGGGGGCACCCTGCAGCGGGTGCTGGTTCAACCCAACCAGAATGTGCGCGCCGGAGGTCTGCTGGCGGAATTCGACAATCGCTCACTGCGGGTCGAACGCCAGCAACTGCAGCAAGAACAGGAAGCCCTGCGCCGTCAACTCGCCATGGCCCGGGGAGAACAGCAGTCCCTGGCCACCCAAGCGCAGGCGCTGCAGGGCGTGAACGAATCGCTCACCCAGGCCTCCCGCCAGGGCGTGGCCCAGGCCCGTACCGCCCTCGACTTCGAACGGGGCGAACTGGAGCGCTACCGCTCCCTGGCCGCAGAGGGAGCCGTGCCGCGCAGTGTGGTGGAAGAGCGCCAGGCCCGCCGAATCGTGAGTGAATCCGAAGTGCTCAAGGCGCTGCAGGGGGTTGCCGAACAGCAGGCCCGTGGCGTGAGTGAACTGGCTCGGCTGCGCCAGGCAGAATTTCAGGCCCGCTCCGCTGCCGATGAGCTGCACAAACAGGTGTTGCAGCGGGACGCGCGCCTGCAACAGCTGGAACGGGCCCTGGCCCAGACCAGGGTGGTGGCCCCGATTGACGGCTCGGTGGTGAGCACGGCCCTCCGCCATGCCGGCCAGGTGCTGGCGGCCGGTGAACCGCTGGCCGTGATCGCGCCCCGAACGGCACCGCTGGACGTGAGGTTGCTGGTGCCCCCCGAGTCGATCAGCCAGGTGGAAAAAGGGCAGGCGGCGATGCTGCGCATCTCGGCGTGTCCCACCGCCGAGTTTGGGGTGCTGCCAGCCCGGGTGAACAGCGTGGCTGCCGATGTACAGCCCCGGCAGGAGAACACACCCAGCGGCTACGAGGTGGTGCTCAGGCCCGAACAACGGCAGTTGAACGGTCGTGGAGCGGTCTGTGCCCTGCGGCCGGGCATGGCGGTCGTGGCCGACGTGATCACGCGCCGCACCACGGTGCTGATGTTCCTACTCAACAAACTGTGGGTGGCAGGCTGAAGCGCATCCCAGGGCGAGATCTATAAAAAAGGCGCAAAAAGTCAAAAGGGCGCAGACTTCGCGCCAGCTGCCGCTGATCTCCTGCCGATACAGGGCAGAGCGCTCCAAAATCGTCGCATCCTGCCCCGGCAGCCCATGATTCAGAGCGAACAAGCAGCAAGACTGGATTCCGTGAACAGCCCGCGGCCGCTGTTCCGCAAACCGAAACGGATCACCATTACGGTGCCGGATCAGATCTATCGCACCCTCCTGGAGCGAAGCACAAGGGAGGGCCGCTCGATATCCAATCTGGCCGCCTATCTGCTGGAGCGGGCCGTGGCGAGCGAACAGCAGGCCGCGACTGACCAGGGGCAGTGAATCGCGGCAGATCAAGGGCTGATCTCCTGAACATAGGCCCTTGTAGATAGGGGGTCCATAGGGTTTGGGTGACCACCTCATCACAGGATCAGTCCATGAACCTCACCCGCTGGGAACCCCTCAATGAGATCGAATCGCTGATGGATCGGCTGCTGAACTGGCAGCAGTTTCGTCCCCAGTCGCCCCTGGCGATGATGGGCCAGAGCCCCAGGCTGGACATCATTGAGGGAGATGGCCACTACCTGTTCAAGGTGGATGTGCCGGGCATGGAAAAAGAGGATCTGAATCTCTCCATCGACGGAGGCATGCTCACCATTGCCGGAGAACGCAAGCTGGAACAGGAAGACAGCAAGCCGAAGTATTACCGCGTGGAGCGCTTCTACGGTCACTTCAGCCGCTGCTTCTCCCTTCCCGAGGACGCAGACCCGAGCTCGATCCACGCCCGTTGCGAAAATGGTGAACTCACGATCGAAGTCGCCAAAAAGGATGGTACTGCCAGTGCGCAGGCCACTACCATTCCTGTGGAGTGACTCAATGAATACACGTCACTGCCAGACATGTGATTACTGGGATAACTCCCAGCGGCTGGAACGCACCAACTTTGGTGACCTAGCCCCATGTACGCGCTCTGCCCCAAGTCATTACAGCGTGGCCAGCGTTCTGTTGCGATGGACATCGCGCATGGGGCGCGACCCCACCCGCAACACGCTGGGGCCTGGAACGGCGGGTGAACTGCAGCTTCCGATAGCGATTTGGCCCTACACTGCAGCAAATCAGGCTTGTGGCGACTATCTTCCCTGCGACCTGGAAGAAAATGCACGGCGCAACAAGTTGCGGGCAGCACCAATTGCATAAGCTGACAATCAAGGCCTTGATGATGCGTGGCTGAAGCAGATCGCAGCTGAAGAGATCAGATCACGCCTCAGGTGGTTCTGAGGCCACTCATGTCTAGGAGCATGACAACGCCACACGTCCAGTGACGATGTCTGACGCCCTGGGGGATTATCTGAACACCATCAGTCGGGTGCCCCTGCTGACCATCGATGAAGAGCTACATCTGGGTCGATTAGTACGAACTTGGCAAGATCATGAGGATCCCCCCGCCGCAGTGACCCGCAGAGGCAAAAGAGCACTGAACCGGATCGTATCGGCCAATCTCAGATTGGTGGTGAGCGTCGTGACACGCTATCGCCGTCGCGTCGCCCACCTGGCCATTGAACCGATCGATTTGGTGCAGGCAGGCAACATCGGCCTGATCCGGGCGGTGGAGAAGTTCGACCCCAAGCGGGGCTATCGCTTCTCCACCTTCGCCTACTGGTGGATCCGGCAGGCCGTGAGCCGTTACATCCAGGAAGTGCATCCCACCGTGCGCGTGCCAGCAGCCCTGGTGAGTCTGGTGAGCAAAATTGATGGGCTGTGTGAAAGCAACGGTAAACCTCTGGCCGTGGCCGAGCTCTCGCGCCGTCTCGACGAATCACCCCGTCGGATTGAACTGGCGCTCTCCATTCGCCAGCTGAACACGCTGGTGTCGCTTGACCAGAGCCTGGGCTCGAGCGATGCAGTGGATCTCACCCTGCTCGATACCGTGACAGACGGCCGCGGTCCAGAGGCCGACGAAGATTACGCCTGGTTGAAGGGCCAGCTTCACCAGCTCTCAGCCCTGGAACTGAGCGTGCTCCAGCAACGCTATCGGGAGGACCGGGGTCAATCGCTGATGCAGCTTGCCAGCGACATCGGCAAAACCCGCTACCAGGTGCAGGTGATCGAGCAGCGCGCTCTGAAAAAATTGCGCGCTGCTCTCACCCCCCTGCTGTACCCCACGGGGGGCTGAGGGAATGGGCACGGTCAGCGGTCTGGCTTCTGAAGTGGCAGACCGCTGGCCTGCAGCCGGGACTGGATGCCCTTGTGGCCGTTGCTAGTCACGGGCAGGGGCGCGGCAGGCTGGGAGAGACGCAATCCCTCGTTGCGCAGGGCCTCTTCTAACAGAAAGGCGCAAAGATTGGAGACAGACCTACCCTCTTCTTCTGATCGATTCAATAAGGCTTCGTGCACGTGGTAACTGAGTGTGATCGAGATGCGTCGCGGCTGCCGTTGCATCACATGCAGGCGATCATTCATGAAGTTTCTCCAGCAGTACAGACGGATCGAGATACCGACCGCAGCCTTCATAGACCAATGCAACAAAAATTGAAAGATATGAGCTAGTGCCACATCGCATCTGCAGCAAGCTGCAGCGATTCTGTGAACCCCTAATCGATCCAATCCAAAGACAGTTCAGCCAACGACTTTCAGCAACCCGTGCAACAGTCGAGATGCTGACAAGATGGCGACGATGCAGGGCAAGCATCAAGATGGGCGGTGACCATCCATCGCTTGGGTGCCATCTCCAGGCTGCATCCGTCCTGAGGCGTCCGATCGAGATCGGGAGAGCAACGCGACAGAGGGGTTCAGGGCCCTGATCGCCAGACTGGCGTACAGCCTCCCCAGGAGTGAGATGGACCAACCGGGTGGACGCGCGCTGGTGCTGGCGCTGCTATGCGCGGGGTTGGTGCTGCTCACAGCGTCCTGCGCGGCTGTCAGCCAACCGCCTGGCGCGAGCGTTGTGTCGGTGGGGGATGGCGACAGCATCCAGGTGCGCCAGGCCGGCCAGCTCCTCAGGGTGCGACTGGCCTGCATCGACGCCCCGGAACAGGGCCAGAGGCCCCATGGCCAGCAGGCCCACAGGGAGCTGCGGCAGCAACTGCCCATCGGCAGCACGGTGGTGTTGGCCGTGAAGGCCACGGACAGCTACGGCCGCACGGTGGCCGAGGTCTATCACCAGCACAGCAACATCAACCTGGCGATGGTGGAAGCGGGTGAGGCGTTCGCCTATCCCCGCCACCTGCACCAGTGCAACGGGCAGGCCTACCGGGACGCCGAGCAACGCGCCCGCCAACGGGGGGATGGGATCTGGCAACAGCCGCAGGGAATCCAGCGACCCTGGCAGTTTCGTGCCAACTCAAGAGGTGCCCCGCTGCGCGGCTCAGAACCACTCGAGCTGGGCCGCCTCCCGCGTGTTCACCCTGGCCTCCGGGGTCTGGCGCTCAACGTCAATGCGGATTGAGCGCTGCTGTTCGCCATCGGCGGCCACCGCCCGGATGGGATAGAGCTGCTCGCCATCCGCGAAGGGCACGTGCAGGTGGAAGCTGCCATCGGCCGCCAGGGGCACGGGGCGGTCGCCGATCGTGAGGGTGGCGCTGGGCTCGGTGGCGCCGTAGACGATCAGTTCTGCATCGGCCACCAGCCAAAAGGAACGGACGCGCTCCACCCCTGCCCCCGATTCGCTCAGGCCGCTAGCCCAGAGTCCAGCGCCAGAGGCCTGGCCGAACGCCTCGCCTTCGGCGGCCAGGTCCCTGTCGTGAAGGGTTTCGGACCCCACCCGCAACCGGCGGGGACTGGTGGCCATCGCCCGCTGGTAGTAGCGCTCGTGATCCACACCCCCCGTGCGCGCCGGCCCCTGCAGGACCCCGGCGAAGGGGGCCACCGGAGCGAACGAGAAGGGCTCGTAACCGGAGACCATCGCTGGCGCGGGGCCGTCGGCCGGCACCCGGGCCACAGCTGAGAACGCCAGCGAAAGCCAACCGCCTCCGGCCAGGCGATAGCCCAGCTCCACCCGGTAATCCCGATCACAGAGGGGTACCGGCAGATACCAGGAGGTGGCGCCGGCATCCACCACCACCTCCTGCAGGGTGTGGGGGTGGGTGGCTCCCTCGGGGAGGCCGGTCACATCCGCCACCCGAAGGCAGAGCTGCTGGGCAGCCGCTTCGGCGGCCCGCCGGCGATCGGCCACGGAGAGGGTCCAGCTCACGGATGCCCACTGGGGATCCCGCGGCAGAAAGCTGATGGCACTGGCTGGCTGGGAGCTTTCCTGCGGGGAGCTGGGATCTGGGCCCACGGGCTGCAGGGGCAGCGCAGCCATCGGCGCCTGCAGCACGTCTAGCAGCTGGGAGCGACTCATGGCGCTGTAGCCACTGCCCAGACCACTCTGCCGGGCCAGCTCGCGCAGTTGGGCCATCGTCTTGGAGGCCAGGGAGAGCAGGGCCTGGGAGGCAGAGCTCTGTTCAGCGGACATGGATTGGCGCCCCAGGAATTGTTAACAAATAATCCCGCAGTTTCCCTGTGCCGGTCTCACCTGTCAGGGGATGGCGATCCAAAGGGGATTCACGGTGCCCGGCAAGGACAGCAAGGCCGCGCTCAACCCAGGCCGCCGGGCTGGGGCTGGCCGCCGCCGAACGGCGCCAGGTCGCGCTGAAACAGGCCGTCGAGGTAATGGCGCGCCACGGCCCGGCGCTTGCAACCGTGCTGGAACAGAAACCCGGCCACTGCGGCATGCATGAGCCGGTATTGATCCCAGTTGGGGTGACCACCAATGAACTCCCGCATCGCCTCGTACAGGTCCTCCGGAAACTCGTTCACCACGCTGACGAAGGACGGGGCATGGTCGGGAACCTGGCTCATGCGGCAATGGCGACAACACTCCCATCAGGCCACGGGGAGGGCGCAGCCGTCAAAGCAGCGAAGCCAAATCGGGATAGCCGCGTCTCCCCCTGAGACAGTCCTGTCGATGGGCCCTGGCCTGGGGTGGGCCGGGCCCGCCCCAGGCCGGATGGATGGGGCGACTGGCGGTCAAGGGGAGAACGCTTTTCCCCATCGCATCGGCAGGAGAGCGGCCAGAACGCCCACTTCCGGCCACCCCCCTGTGGAAAACAGGCCTCTGGTGGTGGGAAACGGGCCTGATCCGGGGAAAACGTGATGCCATAGCAACCCTGATCATTCCGATGGGCTGCTGCAGCAACCCGAATCAGCCCGGGGCCACGGAGGCTGCCACTGGTACGGACAACCATCCCCGGCAACACCCGCCAGCGCGACCCCTTGCGCTGGCCGCAGGGTCTGTGCCCCAGCCTGTGCCCTAGTCGCCAAGCTGGCGGAAGGCGTCGTTGAGCTGCACCACCTCAGCAAACGACTGCTCGAGGTCGGCGAGGCGCTGGGGATCGAACAGCTGGTCGAGATCGAACTGCAGGATCGGCCGGATCGCCTCAGGCACGCTGAGGAAGTCATGCAGTTTGGCCAGCATCGAATCGGCGCTGTCGCGGGCCAGCAGCAGGCGCTGCTCCTCCTGGGCGAAGGCGGCCCGGGCCTGTTGCAGCTGGGGGATCGACGCCTCAAGCAGTTCATTGCCCCTGGCCTTGGCCAGGGTGTCCTGCAGGCCCCTGTTCAACCCATCCAGCCGGGCGAGGGCCTGGCTGCTCCAATCGCGCTCACGGATGCATTCCATCGCCGCCTTCACGGCCTTGGCCTCCACCGAGAGCGCGTCCAAGGGGGTGATGCCCGCGGTGCCGAGCATCGCGGCCACACCACTGGCAGCCCGCAGGCGCAGCCGGTCGAGCGGCGGCGCCAGGCTGACGCGCACATCCTTCGCTGCCAGCCCGCTGAGGGGCCGGGCATGGGCCCCCTGTTCAACCGAAGCCGCCCTGGGTGCAATCAGGCGGCAGAGCACCCGGATCTCGGCGCTGGCCATGGGGCCGGCCAGGGCAATCGACTCGATCAAGCCGAACCGCCCTCAACCAGACAGGGGTCGTGGCGAAAGCGACGGTCGGCCGCCGCCACCAGGGCCCGGAGCTGCTGGTGCCCTTACCGCTCCAGGAACTGCCACCCCAGGCAGCCAGCCGCCCCCAGCACCAGGGCCGCCAGGGCGAACGGCCAGTAGGCCAGGGCAAAGGCCAAGCCGAATAGCCCCAGCAGAAGGCCGCAACCCGTTCCGCATCCGCTGGTCTGATCGGCCATCGCAGCTCAATGTTGATCCCATGCTGCAGGAGACCCGCCGCAACGTCAGACCTGGCGGCTCCGATCCACCGTGCCCAGACAGGGGCCGCGAACCGTTGGAACCGCTACCCGGGGGGGCGCTGCAAACCCATAGGGTTCAGACCCAGCCCGATGCCACTGCCCAGCCAAGCACCCACCAACCCGCACACCCATCCGTGGAACGCTTCTTTCTCGAGCTGGATCCGCCCGAGGAGGCCATGCGCAGCTGGCCCCATGTGGTGGTTGTCGGTGGTGGCTTCGCCGGCCTGAAGCTCTGTCACCGCCTCGCCCACCAGCCGGTTCGGGTGACACTGATCGACAAGCGCAACTTCAACCTGTTCCAGCCGCTGCTCTACCAGGTGGCCTCGGGCCTGGTGTCGGAGGCGGACGTGGCCTCGCCGCTGCGCCAGATGGTGGGCAGCGCCAGCAACATCCAGATCCTGCTGGGCGAAGTCACGGACATCCTTCCCGACGATCGCCAGCTGGTGTTCAACGGCCAGCACTTCAGCTACGACCAGCTCGTGCTGGCCAGCGGCTCGGGCAGCACCTATTTCGGCCGGGAGGAGTGGCGGCCGCTGGCGCCGCCCATGAAGATCCTGGAGCACGCCGATGAGATCCGCCGGCGGTTGTTGATGGCCCTGGAGGAGGCCGAGCAGACGGGCGACCCCGCCCAGCGGGCCTTTCTACAGACCGTGGTGGTGGTGGGAGCTGGCCCAGCCGGCTGTGAATTGGCCGGATCCCTGATCGAGCTGATGCACCGGGCTGTGCAGCGGGACTTCAAGCAACTGCGGAGAGACGATTGCCGCGTGGTGCTGGTGGACCTGGTGGAACGGGTGTTGCCCACCATGGCGGAGCCCCTGGCCGCCGCTGCCGCCAACCATCTGGAAAACGCCGGCGTGGAGCTACGGCTCGGCCTGAAGGTGGAGGGGATCGCACCTGGGCGGGTGAGCCTGAGTGGCACCTCGGGGGAGCAGCAGTTGGAGGCTGCCACGATCTGCTGGACGGCCGGGGTGCGTGCCTCGCGCCTGGGCCGGTTGCTGAGCGAGCGCACCGGCTGCCCGCTGGACCGGGGCGGCAGGCTGGTGGTGGAACCTGACTTCTCGATCCCAGGCCATCCGGAAATCCGGGCCGTGGGCGATCTCTGCTGCTACGGCCACACCACCGATGGCACCCCGCTGCCCGGCATGGCCGGCCCGGCGGTGCAGGCCGGCGGTTGGGTGGCACGCGACATCCTGGCCCGCCTAAGCGGCGACACGCTGGCCCCATTTCGTTGGCTCGACCTGGGCAGCATGGCGGTGATCGGCCCCTGGTATGCCGTTGCCGACCTGCGCGGCCTGCATCTCACCGGCCTGGGGGGCTGGCTGGTGTGGGCCCTGGCGCACCTGGCCTTCATTCCCGACACGGAGAACCGCATCGCCCTGTTCAGCAAGTGGATGTGGCAAATCGCCACCCGCCAGAGAACCGCCCTGCTGATCACCGGCCGGCCCGATCAGCACCTGGGGGTGGATGTGGGCCTGTTTCGGGCTGATCGCCCGGGGCAGTCCCAGCCATGAGCAGGGAGCGGGGGGAGGGGAATCAGGCGGCGCCGGGATGGCCGATGGGGTCGAGCGTGATCTGGCGCCGACCCAGTTTGATCTCGAACTGGTCACCGGGCTGGAGGCCCAGCTGGGCGGTGTAGGCACTCCCCACCATCAGGTTGCCGTTGTACTGCACCTTGGTGAAGTAACTGAGCTTGCGGCCAGCCTGACCCTTGCCACGGGCAACGCCGCCAAGATCCATGCCCTTGGCCTGCAGCAGAGCCACATAGAAAGCGGTGAAGTTGAGCGCTCTGATCCGTCTTTCTTCGTACTCACATAGCCACACTCCCGCACAAGTTCGGACTTGGAGGCATCATCGAGCTCCTTAACCTTCGCGAGCAGCTCTGGACCGGTGAGCATCAGCCTTAACTCAAAGTGGTATTGACATCAACTTAGCGTCTCTGTCTTTAGAGCAGCATGGCGAATCTGTCCCCGGGGGATGGCTTTGCACCGGTTGTGGAGCAGAAGCACAGCAGACAGGGCCAGCCCGACAGGCTGGGTGATCGCCTGTCGGCAATGAGATATCTCAGAACCCTGTCGAGCCCTGTCGAGCAGTAGCAAGATGGAGCAAGGGAATGGATCGCCCGATGTCTGCTGATCAGGAAGCGGGATGGATGCAACAGGCCCCGGCAGCCCATCCAGGGCTGCCAGCCTTCCCGGGAGCCGAGGGCTTCGGCGCGACAGCCACAGGGGGGCGTGGCGGACGGGTGATTTATGTCACGACCACCGCCGCCTCAGGCCCGGGGTCGTTGCAATGGGCGATCGATCAGCCAGGAGCTCGCTACATCCTCTTCAAGGTGAGCGGCCTGATCGATGCCCGCATCCACCTGCGCAATGGCGATGTCACGATTGCCGCCCACACCTCGCCTGGCGGCATCACAATCCGAGGGTTTGTGACAGATGAAACGCCCTATCAGGACCAAACGGTCAAGGCACCGGATGACTTTGCCCAGAACTGGATCCTGCAGCACATTCGCATTCGCCCCGGACTGAACGGACCCAGCGACGACGGCCTGCGACTGCGTTACACCCGCAATGCCATTGTTGATCACGTTTCCGTGGGCAACGCAACAGATGAAGCTGTTGAGATCTCCTATTCCAACAACATCACCATACAGAACTCAGTATTTGGAGAAACGCTTGGAGGGCATTCTTTTTACGGAGGAATGCTACTGAATTACTCCAATCCAATCCATGGTTTTGGATTGGATCGGCTATCCATTCATCACAATGTCTTTACGAGGATAGAAGGGAGGCTGCCCGAAGCCTCGCGCGAATCGAGAGCCGCAGCAGGCAGCACAATGGATCTGGAGCTCGCCAGCAATCTCTATTGGGATCCGCGGTTTTTCATCGCGCTTGGAGCCAACACAGGACAGGTTACGGATAGCCGGGGCGAACCCTATCCCATCCACTATCGGCTCAATGCCGTCAACAACTATTTTCACGTCAACAGCCAGTTTCCCTATGGCATGTGGGACGACCAGGTCCTAAGAGAACCATCCGCCAGCCGCAACCAATTGTACGTCGAGGGAAACAGAATGAATCTGTATCCCATCAGAAGTGATTACGAGCTCTTTTACTGCTGCAATGATTATCAGCAGGTTACCCATCCGGACAACTCATCCAGGCAGGCACAGGCCCTCACGCAACGCCATCCCTTTCCGCAGATCAGTTACACACCCGCCCTCGACCTGCCCCGCCTGCTACCCGAGCGGGTGGGCGCATGGCCTCGCGATCCCATGGATCGCCGCTTGCTGCAACCCATCCTCGACCGACGGATCGCCCCAGGCAGTGTCAACCAGAATCCTGCAGGAGACACCTGGTGGCCGCCCTACAGCGGCAGTCCTCCAGTCCCACCCGCAGATTCAGACAACGATGGCATGCCTGATCAATGGGAACGGTCGAGGGGGCTGAATCCCAACCAGGCCGGTGCCAACGACACCACACTCTCCAGCCTTGGTTACACCAATCTGGAGGTCTATCTTCAAGAGTTGGCTGACAGTCTCACCAGACCGATCACCACGCTCACGATCACGGCAACCAACGCCGATCGCCCGGAGGGCCAACGTGAATTCACGCCGTTCACCTTCACGCTGACCCGCAGGGGCGACCTCTCCGCGAGCAGCTCGGTGCGCTGGGCTGTATTGGGCAGTGGCGGGGCCAGCCCCCAGGCCGCCAGTGCCACTGATTTTGTCGGTGGGGTTCTACCCTCCGGCACCGTGTCGTTTGCGGCAGGCCAGGGCACAGCCAGCCTCAACGTGCCGGTGGCTGGTGACACCACGAGGGAAGCCGACGAAGCCTTCGTGGTGACATTGATGAATCCCAGTGGCGCCGTGATCGCAACCGCCAGCGCCACCGGCTGGATCCGCAATGACGACAGCGCTCCCGATCTCCTGGCACCAACCTTGCAGGCGCTGAGCGTGGAGGGCGTGCACCTGGTGTTGACCTTCTCTGAAGCCGTTGTCACCTCAGGGCTGGGCACCCAGCGGTTCCTGGTGACCGTGGCGGGCAGCGCCCGCCCGATCCATGCCGTGACCCCTGGATCCACCAGCCATCAACTGCGCCTCACCCTCGGCGGCAGCGCTCCCACCAGCAGCCAGAGCGTGAGGCTGCACTACAGCGATCTCACCGCCGGCAACGACGCGCAAGCCGTGATCCAGGACGTGGCCGGAAACGACATGGCCACGATCGCCGCCCCGGGACGGGCCGCCGACACCTTCCTGAGCACCGCCAGCGTGAACACTCTCGCCAGCACCACCAGGAACCTGGTGCTCACCGGCAGCAACGCCATCAACGGCAGTGGCAACAACCTGGACAACACGATCACCGGAAACGCGGCGGCCAACTCGCTGTGGGGTGCTGGCGGGAAAGACCGGCTGGGCGGCGCTGCTGGCAACGACACCCTCACCGGTGGAGCCGCTGCCGACATCTTCCACTTCGACACCGCACCCCACAGCAGCTCGAACACCGACCGAATCACCGACTTCAACGCCAGCGCTGGAGACCGGATTCAACTGGAAAACGGAGTGTTTACCGCTTTCAAGGCAACCGGCCCGCTGGGAACAGGCCTCGTCCACACTGGCGACAGCTGGACCACACCGAGCCAACGGATCCTCTACAACCCGGCAACGGGCAATCTTCTGTACGACAGCAACGGCAGCCAGGCGGGCGGATCGATGGCCATCTTTGCCAACCTGAGCAATCGCCCATCCACCCTCAGCAACACGGTCTTCCTGGTGAGCTGATGCCAGGTGGAACAGGAATGCACCGCCGCTCACCACCCGGGTGGGCCTGTTCCTCAAACCATCAGGGCCGCCCAGCTTGCGCAACCCCATCCCCCCGCTGGAGCCCGACCTAGTTGAGGCCGCGTTTGATCAGGTCAGCGTTATGGCGCAGCATCTCGATGTAGCTGGGGGCCAGGCCATCCAGGCCCGAGAGGGAGTCGGTGTAGAGGGTGCCACCGAGCCGCGCACCGGATAACCGGGCCACTTTCTGCTGGTGGCTGTGATCAAAGGTGCTCTCACAGAACACCGCGGGCAGTCGGCGCTCCCGCACCTGGGCGGCGATGGCGGCTACCCGCGCTGGCTCCACCCGTGGCTCTGCCTGGGAGGGCCAGAGGTAAGCCGTCTCCAGGTTGTAGTCGGCAGCGACATACGCCAGCGAGTCCTCACAGCTCACCAGCAACCTGCGGGCCGCAGGAATGGAGCTCAGCCGCTCGCGCAGCCGTTGATCAAGCCGCTGCAGTTCGGCGCTGTAGCGGGCAGCGCAGGATTGATAGGTGCTGGCATTGGCGGGGTCCCGGGCGATGAAGGCATCACGGATGTTTCTGACGTACACCAGGGCCTGCCGGGGCGACATCCAGGCGTGGGGATCGGGCTGGCCAGCGCGGGGACCGGTGGCAATCGGCACGGGCTGGATACCGGCTGTCACCTCGGCGGTGGGCACGGCGGGCAACGCGTCCAGCAGCGGAGGTAGCCAGGGCTGAAGACCCAAGCCATGAACCAACACCAGATCGGCCTGGCCAAGCCAGAGCCGCTCCCTTTCCCCGGGTTGGTGGGCGTGGATCTCCTCGCCCGGAGCCAACAGCGATTCCACCTGCAGCCGGCCACAGGCCACGGCTTCAGCCATCGAACGGCTCACCGTGAAGCCGGTGATCACCAGTGGCCTGCCATCGCGCTCCAGCGGTTCTGCCGCCTGGCCTCCCAACTGGGGCCCCTGCCCGAATGGGAGGGCGCTACAGCCGGCCAGCAGGGCGCTCAGCCACACCACCAGCGCTGAATGGGGGCCAAGGAGCCGCACCTGTACCCGCACCAGGGGAAACGATTTTGGCACTGTCTCCAGCCGAACTGTCGGCCGGTTGCCTGGTTCAATCCGCGTGGATTGGCTGTCCCGGCCCAGGCTGTTGAGCCGAAGATCCCCATCCAGGTTTGGGCTGGCGGTTCACCAGCTGCAATTCAGGTAGTGCCTGTGGCCCGCCTGTTTCGGCAGGGGATTGCCCGGGGCCAGGGCAGACGCGCCCTCCGGCGTGGGTTGTTGATAAAGCAGCAGTGCTGGGGTGGCCTGGGCTGGTGCTCCGGCCTGCAGGGAGCTCAGATCAACACAATCAGGGGATTGGGGGAAGCCCCGATGGTGAATGGCGATGACGGCCATGGATCAGCACTGCTGTTCTCACGCTACGCCGGCCGGCTCCCGGTGCAGCGCACACGGGAGCCGAGGATCGCCAGACGTCAGCCGTCACTCCTCTTCAGCGGAACCGGCAGGGATCAGCTTGATCTGCTTGCGGCCGAGCTTGATCTCGAACTCATCACCGGGCTTGAGATCGAGCATGGCGGTATAGGCCTTACCCACCAGCAGGTTGCCGTTGCCCTGCACCGTCGCCACATAACTCAGCTTGCGTCCACCCTTGCCCCGACCCGCGCCGTCGCTGCCAAGACTGAGGCCCTTGGCCTCCAGCAGAGCCTCATAGAAGGCCGTGAAGTTGAGCCGCTCGGTGCCGTCCTTCTTGGTGCTCACATAGCCGGACTCGCGCACCAGCTCAGACTTGGAGGCATCCCCCAACTCCTTGACCTTGGCCAGCAGTTCAGATCCGGTGAGCATTTTTTTGGCTCGAATACGGATTGATCTTAGGGGATCGTTGGCGCTTGAAAAGCCATCCGCTTCCCAATCCATGCTTTCCCGCGGTGTAGCTGAACGTGAACCATCAACCAACCAACACAATCCACCCAGCAGGGCTCGGCCAATGCAGCCGGGTTCATCAGGTTGGCTGCCATGGGTAATCCAGAGCGGCCCGTATCAGCCGGCCGGGCTAACCCCGTGCCCAACCGCGTTGCGCTGTGCGCATCTGTGCAGGTTGGAAGAACACCATTGCCGAAGTGGCAGCCCAATCCATCCATGGCAATGGCCAACGCCAGCCAAGGATTCACACCCCACGCGTTGAGACTCCCTGGCCACCAGAATCTCCCGCAGGCCGCCTGGATGGGGCGTGGCCCACGGCTGCCACAAATCTGCGCTGGCGGGGCGGCAATGATGAAGGCTGGGCGCAGACCGCCCCCGGATGCGCGGCTCTGCCAGCGATTTCCGCCGGAATGGCGCGCGGGATCTCACTAGAACGGCAACACCAGCAGCGCCCGTGATGGCCGAGGTCACCCCGATTGCCCCTGCCGTGCGTCTGGCAGGACTCTGGACCGCCTGGTTACTGGTGATGTTGTTCCACGTGGAGCTGGGATTGATGCCCCTGTTCCACGGACTGTCCGTGGAAATCAAGAGTCAGGTGGCACCGAAGCGCGTGCGCCGGCTGTTCCTGGCGATGCTGGTCTATTTCCTCCTGCCGGTGGCCGCCCTGCTGGTGGCGGTGCAGGCCATCGCTGATCCCCGCGGCTGGAGTGCCAGTGCCCCCTGGCGGGCTGCCATGTTCTGGTTCAGCCTCGTTTACACCCTCACCAATGGGATCCACCTGGTTGCCGATCTCCGCATTCCTGATTCCCGCTCCGATCAGGTGATGTTGATGACGGTGCTCACCCTGATTGGCCTGCTGATCAACCAGCAGGCCCTGGTGTGGTGGCTGGGTTGAGCAGCCTGGGCTGGATCGTGGCAGGCGGACTGCTCATGAGCCTGGTGGCCATGGTGGGAGCGGTGACCTTGCTGCTGCCCGTCCGCCAACTGCAGCGACTGCTGATCCCCCTGGTGGCCCTGGCGGCGGGTTCCTTGCTGGGGGGCGCACTCTTTCACATGCTGCCGGAAGGTTTGGCGGCCATGGATCCCCGGCGGGGGAGCCTGTTTGTAGCTGCGGGCTTCAGCACCTTTTTATCCCTGGAGCTGTTTCTGCAGTGGCACCATTCCCACCACACCCAACCAGGGTCTCCCCCTTCCCGATCGAGGGAATCCCGGGGAACGCGTGCATCCTCAGGCCAGGCCGATCGCCCGCGGCAACCTCTCGGACTACTCATCCTGCTCAGCGATGCCCTGCACAACTTCATCGGCGGGCTGGGCATTGCCAGCACCTTTGTGCTGAACCCAGCTGCAGGCATCGCGGCCTGGCTTGCGGCCCTGGCCCATGAAATTCCCCAGGAATTAGGCGATTTCGGCATTCTTCTGCACAGCGGCTGGACACCGCGGGCAGCCCTGCGCTGGAACTTCATCTCCGCGCTCACCTTCCCGCTGGGGGCGCTGCTGGCCTGGCTGCTGGCCCAGTCGTTGTCGGTGGCGGCCCTGGTGCTGTTCGCCAGCGGCAACTTTCTCTACATCGCCGCGTCTGATCTGGTGCCGGAAATCAAGACCAGCACCAGCATCCGTTCGGCTCTGTTGAGCTTTGGGTGGTTCAGTGCCGGCCTGCTGCTGATGTTGGCCCTGGCCAGCTGAGCTGAACGGCGCATGCCAACTGGGCCTCAAACCCAGGGATGTGGGGCCTGACACAGGGGGTTGTCAGCCATGGCCGGGTCACGGATGGTGTGGTCGAGAGACTGGGCCCATGCTGTTTCACATCCGCCATGTGCTGAGGTATGCCTACGAGCGGCCGGTGTTTCTGGAGCCCACCACCCTGAGGCTCACCCCACGCCATGACCCTGCCCAACAGCTGCTCCATCACGCCCTCACGATCAACCCGCAAGCCAGCGGCAGTTGTCGGGTGCTGGAGGCCCAGGGGGGTGAAGCCGTGGTGCTGTGGTTTGCCCCCCTGCAGGAGACGCTCGAGATTGAGGTGGACATGGTGGTGCGCACCCTCCGGGACAACCCGTTCGACTGGATCGTGACCGATCCTGCGGCCCTCCATCTGCCCGTGACCTACCCCGCCGACGAAGCGCTCTCCCTGGCACCGTGCCTGCAGGGGCGCGCACCGATCGCAGAGCCTGTGCGCCAGTGGGCCCTGGAAGTCGCCCAGGCGGCGCAGGGATCCGCCAGCCAGTTCCTGAGCCATCTGGCCGACACCATCCACCAGGACTTCCACCACATCGGCCGGCCTGACGGGGAGCCGATGGCCGCCGCCGAGATCCTGGCCAGCCGCACCGGCGCCTGTCGGGACACGGCCATGCTTTATGTGGAGGCTTGCCGCAGCCAGGGACTGGCAGCCCGCTTTGTGAGTGGCTACTCGATGCACCATCCGCCGGAGGTGAGCGAGCACGAATTGCACGCCTGGGCCGAGGTGTACCTGCCGGGCGCCGGGTGGCGGGGCTACGACCCCAGCCTCGGCCTGGCGGTGGCCGACGGCCACGTGGTGCTCACCGCGGCGCCCGACCACCGACTGGCGGCCCCGGTGAGCGGCAGCTACCGGGGCACGGGGGTGGGGTCATCCCTGCGCTACACGGTGGACGTGCGCACCGCAGACAGCATGGAGGCCCTGCAGGCCCTCGACCGGGAGCGACCGTTGCGGCGACCGGCGGTTGAGGACTGGCTGAGTGGTCAGGCCTGAGGGTGTTCGTCTTGAGCCTGCCAATCCTGATCAACCCCCTGAACAGCCACTCCCTGAACAGCCACTGCCTCAATAGCCGCCGCCAACCGTTGCCATTTTCGTTTTCAGTGACCTAAGGAGACTCTGGAAAACCCAGCCCGTCTGCGCGAAAATAAGCCTGTAATTGCAGGCCAGGACTGGGTTGATGGGCGGCAAGCAGCTCGGCTTCTCGGATTACGAGCTCACCACTGCCAAGAAGC
>JBILNZ010000061.1:0-10099 GCA_044374745.1 Prochlorococcaceae cyanobacterium
GAGCGGGCGGACTCATCCGCTTCCTGATATCAGCTTTGACAGCCTCGCTGTAACGCCGCACTGGTCATCTCCGTAAGCCCCCGCGTGGTCAAAAGCACGGGCGACAACTTTCCTGACGGCGGGGGTCAGCAAGCTTGAGCTAGTAAAAGCAAACCAGTTACTTAGTCCGGAGCAGATGCGATTCATCAGAAGAATCGGGGAGATTCGGAATCGACTAGCTCATGAAGTCGGAATGGTGGATGCGTTTTCACTTGTGGACTACGTTTCAGAATTCGATGGGAACCAGATCAAGAACTGGAGGCGTGACATGACTTACTTCCTGCTTGAAGACGAGAATAGATTCTCCTCTGATATGGCAGTCAATGATCCTAGATCCGCGATCACTGAAGCCTTGCTCGATCTAATTTGCCAAATCGAAGGATCGAGAGTGCTAGTTGATATTAACTCAGACATGCAAGATGTTGCAAAAGAGGATACCAAGCAATTGCTCGACTCCCTTGTCGAACAGCAAGTAATTAAAGTGGTAGAGAGTGCACACACCATTGAGCTTGGCGGGCACAGCTAACGCTCCAGATCAGAAGCGGGCACCAGCCTTCGCGAATGCTCCTAAATTCCTGCTCCCGTCTTCTGCATCTGGATGTTATACGGGCTGTTTCTGCATTACTAGAGTCCGAAGAAACTCTGGTGCCATATCAGCGCCGTTAGGCCAGCAAACGGTACGAAGCTCAGGATCAAGGTAAGCCTCGCTGAATTTGTCCTGGTCAAGAAGCTCTTCAAATATGGGACCTATAAGCTGGTCAGCAACGTCAGCTTCGCCGCGAGTCCCATCATTGAACTGAAGCAGGAGTCGGAGCCCTGGAAGGACTTGAGCAGACGTGACGTGAAGCATGGTGTACTCGCGAGTGGGACTACTCTAGAGGGGCAATCGGTGAAAGAGGCTCGTGGCGGCGCGCTTTCTCCCAGTCAAGCATCAACTCATCGAGATGCTGCTGGTGCCATTCCAATACATGGGAAAGCGCTCTTCTGGGAAATTGGCCGTTGACAACGCCATCTACGATGTTGACTGTGATCTCATACTCGCCATAGATCGCATGGTAATGCGGTGGATCATGATCGCGATAGAGGATGGCAATAGCGATCCCAAGGAAGCGGCTGATAACAGGCATCTATAAACTCTAGCGCGAAACAGGCAAGTCACCAATGACCTCCCAACGACGTTCTCCTGAGCAGGACCTTGCCTTACGCTCCGTATAACGCCAAGATCAGAAGCGGGTATCTACTTTCGCACAAAAAGCAGCTTTTGCCCCCGTCTTCTGAATCTTGCTGTTAGGCTAATTGGCAGGGTCATAAAGGACACTTAGATCACCTAGGGTTAGTCCTTTTTATTCATTTCCTCAAAGAACGCCTCAGCAGATCTCTTGTTTTGACTATGCTGTCGGGCTTCCTTGCCTATGCTTTGTATTCGTTCCTGAATAATATCAAGGGTTTCAGGTCGGATGGTTGCTTGATTATCTGATGGCTTAACTGAGATCTCCAGTGGAACTCCAGACCGTATGAAGGTGACATATGATCTCCATTCAGTTTCAGACCACCCAGTCTTCCGGAGGTAACTCATGAAATGCTGAACACTGTTATTGGACTCACCTGTCCCAGAAGTTGGGCTTAGAGACTGAATATTATTGCTCGACCTGCTTTCGTCCACTGCCGTAAACTCCAAGTATACTTCTCGATAAGACAAGTCTTTTAGCGGAATACTGCGCACATCTCCATCGCCGCCGGCTGGTATCCCGTGGACAAAGTTTGTTTTTCCATTTAATACTACGTAGGCTCTTGCTGGAGTCACGCCAAAAACCATTGCTTTGATCCGACGCTCACAAATATAAGCATAATAGTCTGCGTGGCAATTTGAAAAACCACTTTTCTTGGCATCAGCTAAGCGACCAGGAATAGCAAGACCCTCAATTCCGAGAGTAGAGAACTCGCTGGATTCTTGCTGCCCACACGCACCGAGAACAATCGCGCAGGATATTGACAGTGCAATAGACGCGTTGATGGAGGACATTGTCATCTTGGAAAACTCGATGTGATCACGGCGTGGCATCTATAACGTAGAGCCATCTCGAACCCTCAGGCTCGCATAGAATGCGAATGATAATCAATCCACTCTCCCATGTCTCCCCAGTGATATTGTTCTTCACTTGAGTGGCCCCAGCTAAATTGTGCAGTGTTGTAGAGGATCACGAAAATATGGTGGTAGCTTTCAAAGACATATTTCAGCGCAGGAGCTTTTATCGGCTTATATCTCTCAATGCTTGCATGAGACATGCGATTACGCAAAAGCCGAAAATGCATGCCAAAGTTCTGCGGCACATCTTTGGTCTGAATAGCATATAGAGTGTTATCAGGGAGCCTTGGTAGAAGTCCCTTTCTTATCAGTATTCTTGCTTGATTTAGCTGCTTCCTAGCTTCTAACGAAATGGCATCATCAGCACGAACGTGATCTAGCGGAGACGTTGATTTCCGAGAACGACTGATGCAGCCAAGATAGAATTCATAAAGATGGCACAAAAATCGGCTATATGCAAGATTGGCTTCTAGCGTAGTAGCCTGATTTGGTCTTTGTATTCGTGACCTATGAGAGAGAGTCGCGAATTCTAGAAGACTCTTCCTGCATAGCACCATCTCCTGTGCGATAGACGAGACAAGTGCTTTATCTATATCATCTGAGATTGCAGGATTCATGGCATTGCAGTTTTAATAGGATTCAATTTAGCCTAACGCTATATGGGCGGATCCTCGTTAAAACATAACCTGGCGGATGGTGGTCCGCGTAAGAACCCGGAGTCATTACCAGTTCAACTCTAAACCCACTGCATGGCAATCACTCTCGAGCAGATGGGTCCTCAAGCCTGGTTCATATGCGGACCCTCATAAGAACCTTTGCCCCTCGCTCTGGCCGACTCGCTTGCCCAAATGATCTGACTGGAACCATGCAGATCCTGCATAGCTTTCCGCGCGGTGAACCCCTGCCTCTGGCAATGGCTCTGACCCCAACAGCAGCCCGTGCCCACTACCCGCCGCCGCAGGTCAGTCACATCCAGCAGCACCTCCTCCCAGCCAGCGGTGCCGCCCCAAGGACCTGCTGAGCCTCCCTGGCTTGAACACCCCACCCTCAGTGGCCTGAGGGAGCGGTTGCAGCTGGTCTATGACTGCTGGACCCTGCTGGAGCTCCCTGACGGCACCAGCCGCCGGCCGGTCTATCTCCCCCGCGGCATCGAGGAGCCTGAGACCTGCTACCTCAAGCGTCTGGAGGCCGCTCGCCCCACCGGCTTCTACCGCGATGCTCTGCGCGCCTACGCGGGGATGCTGTCGCGCCTGGCCTGGCAGGAGCTGCCTGATTCCTTGACCCGGGTTGCCACCGACGTGGACGGCCAGGGCACGGACCTTGGAGTGTTCCTGTTCCTGGCCGACCTGCTCACCCTGCGGGATGGGGGCTGCCTGATCCTTCAGCTGCCGCCCCAGCACTGCTGGCCCTCAGAGGGGGACCGGCTGGAAGCCCTCGCCAAAGGCGACCGGCTCTCCCTTCCCCGCCTGCAGCTGGTGCCCCGGGGCGACCTGCTCAACTGGCGCTTGCCGACCGATGGCACCACCGCAGCGCCGGCATCAGGACCGGTGGAGATCTTCTGGCGGGAGCCTCACCGCCAGGCCCTGCCGCCCCGATTCGCCACTGGCAATGCAGCGGTGCCCACGGTGGTACTTGACGCCCATGGCGGCCTGGTGCCCGATCTGACGTGACCCCCTTTATCGGTCCAGGCCTTATGAGAGTTGGTGGGTGTTGTCATGCAGCAGCTCCCTGTTGAGCTGCCTCCAGGGGCGTACGCCCCTGGAGGGCCGAATGTGGCCTGAACGTGTTGTACTCCCAGCGCCAGCGATCAGCCAGGAGTTGGGCCTCGGGAGCCGTGGTGAACAGCTCAGTGTTCAGGAACTCATCCCGGAAGCGCCCGTTGAACGATTCCGCAAAGCCGTTCTCCCAGGGGGATCCGGGCTCGATGTACACCGTGCTGGTGGTGCCGCTGGCCTCGCACCAGTCCCGTAGAGCCTGGGCAATGAACTCCGGCCCGTTATCGGACCGGATGTAGGCCGGTGCGGGGTAGAGGCTGGTGAGTTCCTCCAGCACCGCCACCACATCCTTGGCCTTGCAGCGCCTGCCCACCCGGATGGCCAGACAGAGGCGGCTGTGCTCGTCGATCACGTTCAGGAACTTGAGCCTGCGGCCGTCGGCCGTGGCGTCGAACTGGAAGTCCATGGCCCACACCTGGTGGGGATGCTCGGCCCGGTGACGCCGCACAGAACCGTCCGCCGGCCGGGCTCGCTTGCGCTTCCGGGGAGTGGGCCGCTGCAGGCCTTCCTCCCGCCAGAGACGTTGCACCCGCTTGTGGTTGACGCTCCAGCCCTCACGCCTGACCAGTCGATAAGCCATGCGGCGGCCCCAGCGGATGTGCTCTGCCGCGATCTCGCGGAGGCGATGCCGCAGCTTGGTCTCCTCGATCGAGACGACCTTGCCGCTGTGGCGCTGGGTGCTGCGGTGTTGGCCCACCACCCGGCAGACCAGCCGCTCGGATGCCCGGTAACGCTCTCGCAGGACCACGACAGCCCTGCGGCGACGCTCCGGGCTCAGAAGTTTCCCTCGGCAAGGTCTTTGAGCATGGCCTTCTCCAGCTCCGCCTCTGCCAACAGCTTTTTGAGCCGGGCGTTCTCCTTCTCCAGCTGAGTAAGCCGTCTGGCCTCCTCCGCCTGCATTCCCCCGTACTGCTGCCGCCAGCGGTGGTAGGTCGGCTGCGTCACCTCGATCACGCGGCAGACCTCGACGACGGTCTTGCCTTGGGCGATCAGCTGCTCGGCGGTTTTGAGCTTGCGGATGATCTGCTCGGCTGTGTGCCTGGTGCGTTTCATGGTGGAGTCCCCGGCCCAGTTTGGCCGGCTGAGGACTCTCATTCACCCTGGACCGATTTCCAGGGTCCACGTCAGATCCACAGGCCTGGCTCTACCGCAGCCTGTCGATGACGGATAACGGCCTGGTGCTGCGCAGCTGGCAGGCCAACCCCAACCCCGGCGCCGTCGATGGCTACGACGTGGTGCCGGTGGGTGAGCCTTCGCTGCTCCCCCAGCGCTTTGACCTACCGGCCCTCTGGTACTCGGTGGATGGCACCGCCTTTGGCGAGGGCGATCTGCCCCACCTTGGCCTGGCGCACCAGTACCTCAACCACTACCGGTGCCGCAGCGACTACGAAGACCTCCTCTCCCGCACCGCCCTGCCTGTGGGGGTGCGAACCGGTCTGGTGGATGCCTACGGCTTCCGCCGCAGCGATGGCGCCCTGGGCTCTGCTGCAGGGAGTGGCGCAGAAGGCCAGCGCCCCCAGCGGCTGGTGCTCTCCACCTCCTCCTTCATGGACCTGCCGGAGGGTGCCAAGTTCCAGTGGGTCGAGATCGAGGCCCGCTCGCTGGCGGAGCACCGGGCCTACCTGCAGCAACTGGAAGAAGCCATGCGCCGCGATGCTCTGATTCCGGCCGGCGGCCACGGCCCGGCCCGCACGGAACTGGAGGTTTCGCTCACCGCCGGCCAGAGCTTTGCGGTGCTGCAGTCGTTGGCGGGTCAGAAGCGCTCGATGCTCAGCACCCTGCTGCAGCAATGGACCCGGCTCACCGGCGAGAAGCTCTCCGATGAACCAGCCTGCACGGTGGAGATCTGCCCGCTGGTCCCCCCGCAGCCTCCCCGCAAACCCCAGCCTTCGGTGCAGGAATGGCTGGTGCTGCATGAGCGGGGGGTGATCGATGCGGCGGAGCTGCGGCAGAAGCTGGGGTTGACGGGTGGAGCGGCAGGCTGAGCACCTGTGAACGTGCAGCAAGCTGATGGATCCCCGGAGTGGCGCCGAGGAACACTCCGGTGAAGCGGTTGTGCTCCTCGATGGCCTGAACCCCCAGGCCGAGAAGGCCATTCGGGGGCTTGTGCTCTACACGGAAGCGATGGCGGCAGAGGACGACGCCCTGCTCGCGGGGGTGCCTGTGGATTCCGTCGAGCAAGTACCAGGCACCTGAGCCCGCCGTTGCTGTTCAGCGGCCCTGATCCAGCTCAGTCCCCACAGCGATCCAGCACGGCCTGGATCACCGCTGGTGCGATGCGGAAATCGCTGGCATGCAGCTCCGCAAACACGGCTCGGGCAGAAGCGATCAGGCCGCGTTGGCGCGCAAGGCCGATCACGGCGGCGGTGCCGGCCACGGTGAGGCCGAGTTCCTGGGCCACCGCCCGACCAGCGCGCTCATCGATCAGCAACAGCACCCGATCGCCGCTGCTCAGCGCCAGGCGGATGCTGGCCGCCTCGCCTTCATCGAGGTCGGGCAGCGGGGGATCGCTGGTGCTGGCGGAAGCGGCCTGCAGCCAGCCAGCCTCCAGCGCCTGTTGGATCGGGGTTTCCGTATTCGGATAGCGGCCCGTGAGGACCTCAGCGAGCACCACCTCCGTGACCACCACCTCGGTGAACAGCTGCTGCAGCCAGAGCAGCCCGTTCACCCGGGCCAGGGCGATCAGCGGGCTGGCGTCGGCGATGACGATTGCAGCCACTGCTCCAGGGTGTCGAGATCGGTGTTGGTTTCAGCGGCTGTGAGACGGATTGCCGGGATGCCGAGCCGGCCGAGGTGGGCGATGAAGCCGGCCACATCCATCTCTGCCACGCGAGCAGCGCGCACCAGGGAGAGCTCACCATCACGAAACAGGGCCGTCGCCAGCGCCGCTCGCACCCCTGGAGCCTGGAGCACTCCCCCCTGCTCCAGACCGATCAGCACCGCGTCCGGATGGTCGCGGTTGAGCACCACCACCGGGCTGTTGCGGGCCTGACGCAAGGCATCGGCTGGGTTGTGCTTGAGCCCGCTCACGCTGACTGCATGCATGGCCCATCCCTCCAGGGATGATCAGATGGGATGAATGCTAGGGAAGAATGCGAGTTCAGACGCAGCAGGCAGGCGATGGGCTGCGTCGGCCACAGGGGCTAGGCGAGCCCTGCGGCGGCGCTGCCGGCTGAGCTGGCAACGGAGGGCATGACCACCCCTTCCACGGCCTCCCCACCCACCTGTAGCTGGCGCTCCAGCGATGCTGAGGCCCTGCGCATTGCCCTGTCCATCCCCGTCACCAGTGCTGCCCTGGCGGCGCTGAACCGGGAGATGGCCCAGCTGCAGACCCACTACCCCACCGGCGTGTGCACCGCCCAGCGTCACCTCGATGCCATCGTCGAGCTGGACCAGCAGCTGGTGGCCCTGACCCCTGCTGATCTCAACGCTCCAGTGCGCAGCAGCCGCAAGGGCGTGGCCGGCGGGGTGGTGCCCAACCCGCTGCCCTTGAGCAAGTTGGCGGTGGTGGAGTACGCCACCGAGCTGCTGCTGGAGGAAACCGAAAGCGAGTGGAACCCCGCGGCCCCATCACCGGCGATGGTGCTGGGCCGGCAACGCAGCCAGCACATCGGCCAGTTGGGGCTGCTGCTGCCGCGGCTGCAGAACTGGCGCCAGTCCAACCCCGACCCCTTCCGGGGATCCCTGGTGCGGGGCTGAGAAATGGAGCAGCCCCTCTCGCCGCTGAACCAGGGCCTCAACCCCCTGCGACAGGCCCCGTTGTGGGGCCAGCTGGTGGCGCAGCCGGCGGCCAGCCCGGCGATCAACAACCGGGTAACCCAGCCCGTTGCTGCACATCCTGGGGCCATGCCCCTTTGGTTGGCGCTGCAGCCCTACGCCAACGCTCGCCTCTGCCTCTTTGAAGTCGACCGGCCCGAAAGCCGCAGCCCCGTTCCGATTCGCCGGCACGTGATCGACTGCTTCCTCGAGCAGAGCGGCATCGTCAGCGGCTACAACGACACCGCGCTCACCGACCCCGGCGATGTGTTGCTGCGCGGTTACCTCTGTCGGGCGGCGATCCTGCCGGTGAGCACCAGCAACACCTTCGACTGGCTGGCGGCCGAGCTGGATTGGGCCACCCCTGGCTTCCGCGATGAGGCGCCGCTGCCCTGGGACCCGGAGCTGCTGGGCACGGTGCAGGCTCCCTGTCAGGGGGTGATGTGGCTGGGTGACCTGGCCCAGCTCTCGCCCGAGGGCGGCCTGCCCAATGGGGGCCGGGCCCAGTTCGCCGATTGCCTGGTGCAGCACTTCGGGGCGGACTACGGCCCGGGCGGCATCGGCCTGCTGGTGCAGCCGTTGCTGGGGGAAGCGATCCAGCTGGTGCTCAGACCCCACAGCGTGCTGGTGCTCCGCTCAGGAGACACCTTGACCCTGATCGCCGAGCGCTACGGCACCACCGTGGCCACCTTGCGGCGGATCAACCCCCAGCTTGAGAGCACCCAGACGATCACAACGGTTGAAAGCGATTCCTTGGCGGTGCTGGCGGGAAGGCACGGCACCACCGAAAGCAAGTTGCGCAGCCTGAACCTCCTGCTGCAGCAGAGCGAGCCCTACCTCACCACTGAGGGCGAGACGCTCAGCAGCGTGGCGGACAGCCAGCAGGTCAGCTTGAGCCTGTTGCGCCAGTTGAACCTCGAACTGAGCAGTTGGCCCAGCGAGGAACCGCTGCCCACCGGCACCGCCCTGCTGCTGCCCGTTTACCGCTCCACCACGCCCATTCCTGCGGGGACGCAACTGCTGGTGCCGGGCTATCTGCCCTCCACGCTGCTGCCGGCGGGGGAATGGATCTACCTGCCGGCCCGGCGCTCCGGGCCAATGCTGGATGAGCTGCCTGATCTGACGGGGTGATGGACGACCAAGCGGCTCATGCCGCCTCCAGGCCCAGATGATCGACGTAGGGCTGGAAGTCGCGGTCGCTGAAGAGCAGTGGCAGGTTCGCCTCGATGCAGGCGGTGGCGATGATCCCGTCGATCGTCTTGCGCACCGTGATCCCCTGGCGGCGTAGCTGCCGGTAGTTCTCCGCCGCCTTCCATGGGTTGCTTCCCCCGAGCATCGGCAGCAGAGCCAGGGACCGGAACAGCTGGCGCGCGGTGGCTACGTCCTGCTCGTTGCGGAACCCCTGCATCACCTCCACCAGGATCAGATCGCCGATCGCCAGCGGCGTCACCCCGAGTAACCCATCCAGCCTCTCCACCTCAGGGGTGCTCACCCCATTGAAGAAATCGATCCAGACCGAGGAGTCGACAACGATCACGGCAGCTGCTTGCTGGCCTCGTCATCCAGGCGTTGCGACTCCAGATCCCCCTCCCAGGCCAGGCGTCCCCGGAAAGCGCGGATCCCGGCCTGCTGCTGCAGCTTGACCAGGGTGCGCAGTCCCAGCTCCACGGCTTCTCGTTTGCTGCGGGCGCCACTGGCCTGCATGGCCTGCTTCATCAAGGCGTCGTCGATGACGATGTTGGTGCGCATGCCAACCCCGGAACCAATGTGTAGATCTTAGGGATGCCATACACATCTGGACCGGCCAGTTGTGCTGCGCGCGTGCCCTTCCGGGCTCCCGCCTCACTCAGCTCCACTCTGGCGGGAGTGCTCAGCCAAAGCGGTAGTGCTTGCGCACCGGGGCATGCACCTCCCAGGTGCAGCTCAGCCCGGCGTCAAACACCACCAGATCTCCGGCACCAAAGCGCACCGGCTCAGCGCCATCGGGGGTGACGGTTACATCCCCTTCCAGCAGCAGACAGGTCTCCTGCTCGTCGTAGGTCCAGGGGAAGCTGCTGACCCCACAGCCCCAGGTGGGCCAGCTCGTCACCCCCAAGCTCTCCAGCTGCGCTGGATCCGGATTGGAGGTGACCGTGATGCCGGTGGCCATGGCTGTCTGCTGCAGAACCAGAGGCCATTGTCTGTTCCCAGCCAAGCCGAGGATTCCCTGCAAGTCCGGCGAGCTGCACCTGCCGTTGAGGATGCGGTGGAGCCCTCAGGCCGCCAGTGGCCACTGCTCCACCCGTGCCCGCGCCGGGGTGAACAGGAGCGTTTCGGCGTCGATGCGGTGGGCCTGGCCGTCAATCGCCTCCATGCCGCCGCAGGCGAAATCGATCAGCCGTTGGGCCTGGCCAGCATCGGCGCTGCTGGCATTGAGCACCACGGTCTGGTTGCGTTTCACCGC
>JBILNZ010000037.1:0-31535 GCA_044374745.1 Prochlorococcaceae cyanobacterium
CTTCTTCCTTGGGCACACCTTCCTGGCCGGTGCACTTGAAGCAGGCCAGCAGGTCGGTGTCGAGGGGGACGTAATCAGGAGTCCAATACGTGTCGCGGTACTCCTTGACCCCGGCGTCGTACTTCTTAGCCATGAGTAATTCTCCGGTTGGGTCGGGAAAGGGGGGAATGGCGCTGATCGCCCTGGCTCACGCCTCAGGCGTCAGGCGACTCAGTCCTTGGAACCGACGAAACCGGCGCTACCACCCAGGGCAGGCTCCACTTCGCGGTGGGGGCGAGCAATGATGTGGGCAGCCACCAGGCCGTCGCCCACGCGCTCGCAGGCGTCAGCGCCGGCGCGCACCGCGGCGTTCACAGCGCCGGTTTCGCCACGCACCATCACGGTGACGTAGCCGCCGCCGACGAACTCGCGGGCGATCAGGCGCACCTCGGCGGCCTTGGTCATGGCGTCGGCCGCTTCGATGGCCGGCACCAGACCGCGGGTCTCGATCATGCCGAGGGCGATGCCCATGGTTTCGTTAGCCATGTCCTGCTCCTGATGGAGGGGGGTGGGGGTTCGCGAGTCACCCTCTTCCTCCGCGCGCCCCCCCGTCAAGCCATTTGGACTGTCAGCGCCATCACTGTTTCCTGAAAAGCTGATAAGCGGATCTAATCAGTGCAACACAATTCGTTAGGCAATGCTTGGTCAGGGCCCTGCGACACAATGCCCCAACTCGGGATTGAGCCGTGCCAGTTCTGGTGATCGCCAGCGGCAACCGCCACAAGGTGGCCGAGATCGGGGCCATGCTCGCCGCCGTGAACCTCGAGGTGCGCCAGCAGCCTGAGGGTCTGGACATCGAGGAAACGGGCCTCACCTATGGCGAGAACGCCCGCCTGAAAGCCGAAGCCGTGGCGTCCCTCACAGGCCACTGGGCCCTGGCCGACGATTCCGGGCTGGAGGTGGATGCCCTGGCTGGGGCGCCGGGGATCTACTCCGCCCGCTATGCCCCCACCGACCCCGAGCGGATTGCCCGGCTGCTGCACGAGCTGGGTGACACCCCCTACCGCAGCGCCCGTTTCGTGAGCGCCATGGCCCTGGCCGACCCCAGCGGCTGCACCCGGCTGGAGTCGCAGGGGATCTGCCAGGGAGTGATTCTCACAGCCCCCGAGGGCAGCGGGGCGGGCTATGACCCGATCTTCCACGTGCGCGAAGCCGGCTGCAGCTACGCCCGCATGGGCGACCATCTGCGCCTGCGGCTGGGCAGCCGCGGCAAGGCCGCCCGGGAGCTGGCCCCCGGGTTCCGGGCCCTCCTCGGCCTCACCGGTTAGGCGCCAGGGTCAGGCGCCAGCAGTGGCGTTGACGTGGTGGATCGCCCGCATGGCCGCAGCGGCGGCTTCCTCCACATCCCCCTCCCGACCGGCCAGGGTGAGGCGACCGAAGGCCCCCACGGCCTTCACATCGACCACGGTGATGTTGCTGGCCTTCTCGGCCTCGTTGGCCGCAATCAGCACATAGCCGGCAGGCTCCGTTTCCAGAATGAACATGCTCATGCCCGCCTGGATCATCGAGCCGCGGCGGTTCTGGCGGTTGATCAGCACCGCATGGTCGGGGGTGATGGCACGGATGATCTCGGTCCAGGTCACATCAGCCGGACTGCGCTGCTCCTTGCGGTTGCCGATCGCCTCCAGCACCACATCGCCGGAATGGAGCACATTGCTCTGGTCTCGGTGATACAGGGCCAGCGAACCAAAGGCCCGCTCCACGATCATCTGGCCCAAGCGCACGGTGCTGGCCTTGAGGGCGATGTCGGTGACCCGGTGCACGGCCATCCCCGGTGACACCTCCAACCACAGGCAGGCATCTCCGGGAATGGGTAGAAAGCCCTGGCTCACCGTGCCCATGTAAGCGGCCAGCTGGGGCTGCAGAGAATCGAGAAACACATAGGTGCGCAGCTCGATCGACTCCACATGGCTGTTGAGCCGGGTGAGCCGGGCCCCCTCGCTGTCGGTGGTGATCACACAGCTCGCGCCATCGCGATCTGCCACCTGGCCAGCCAGACCCTCCACCACGGTGCCGGTGATCTCCGGCCCAGACCTGGACAACGAACTGGACGCCAGCCTGACCATTCCCGACCCCATCCGGACTGGCACCGTTCGGTCCTCTCGTGGGCGGCGGGTGGAGGGCAAGAAGGGAGGGTGTGGAGGACCGCGATCTCAGGAGCCGATGAAGATCCTTCGCGTTGATTGGCTGGGCGGGCTGGCACACAGATCGGCAATGCCGCTCAAATCCGTGGCCGAGGGAAGTAGGAACGCGGCTGAGGCCCGCTGCCAGCTGAGGGAAAGGCCTGACCTTATTGGGGACTGCAGCGTCGATGACGGCACTGCGGGGCCTTGAACCGGGCTGCTGGGATCAGCGATGCCGGATCTTAACCCGTGCCATCCAAGCCCCAGTGCCCTTGCTCGCCAGGCAGAAGCCGGTACCGTCCGGCCAGTCGCTGTTCCGCCATGGCCAGCAAGCCGCGCACTGCCGAACCCCTCACTCCGGACGCCATTCCATCACCCATGGCCGACTGGCTGGCGGAGGCCTCTGCGCAAGGGATCAAACCGGATCAGGCCCTGGCCCTGATCGGCTTGGGCCTGATGCGCAACCTCGGCGGTGGAACGGGCGGCGATTCGGCCTGGATGTGGTCGGAAGGGGAGGACGGCGGCAGTGCCGACCTGGCGGCACTGAAGCAGAGGCTGGAGCTCACCGAGCTTGCCCTCAAGACCGGCGCCCCGCTGACCACCGCCGAGGTGACGTCGCTGCTGGGGGCCCGACCCGGTGGGCCTGTTGTGGAGCGGGGCGGCCTGCGGGCCCGCCGGCTCGGCCGCAACGTCTGGAAGCTGAGCAAGGCTGAGGATTCAGGGTCGTCGTTTACCGACGGTTTCCGCCGCCGCCTCTGATGCCAGCCCCCGGGCCCGTTCAGGCCAGCCCCACCAGCTTCAGGGAGTAATCCCACACCTTGGTCGCCGTCTCGGGGTTGCTGGCCTGATCGGACAGCTGCTGGCTGAACTGCTTGCCGTTCTTGCTCTGGCGATTGCCCCAGCTCCAATGCACCCCGGAGACGGCGAAGTCGGGATCGGCCACCACCTGGGCCACCCGCTCACCGGCCAGGGCCTGGCTCACGTAACCACCGGTGATGTTCTTCTGGAACCAGGGAAAGATCCTCTGGAACAGCTTCGGAGTATTGCGGAACAGGGGGGTGTCCGCCACGCAGCCGGGGTAGAGAGAGCTGAACACGATCCCCGTCGACTGGTGCAGCCGCCGGTGCAGTTCCTGGGTGGTGATCATGTTGCAGAGCTTGCTGTCCTTGTAAGCCTTACCGGGCTTGAAGGGC
Source organism: Prochlorococcaceae cyanobacterium (assembly GCA_044374745.1). Taxonomy (GTDB): domain Bacteria; phylum Cyanobacteriota; class Cyanobacteriia; order PCC-6307; family Cyanobiaceae; genus NIES-981. The sequence continues at coordinate 3,356 of JBILNZ010000037.1, forward strand.
TTGCTGTTGGCCATGGCCACGGGCTCTTTGAACCCTGCGGCGAAACCGCTGAGATCGCCCAGATCCGCCGGCGCGGGGATGGGAATCTTGCCGCCGAGCTCCTTGGAGTTGGCCGTGACCGTGCCCAGAATCACCACCCGCCGGGAGGGATGCTGCGACTTCTCGATCTCCGGAAGAAGCATCTGGATGAGCAGAAAATGGCCCAGATGGTTGGTGGCCATCGAGATCTCATAGCCCTGGGGCGAACGCTCCGGCTGCTTGAGACGCGGCTTGTACACCGCCGCATTGATCAGCAAGGCATCCAACCCCTGACCCACAGAAGACACGAGCGTTTCCACGCCAGTGCGTACGCTGTCGAGGTCGCCGAGGTCGATGCGGAGGTGGTGCAAGTGCTCACGGGGGATTCCCAGAGCGTCGGCGGCGGCTCCAGCCTTCACGGGATCGCGGTTGGCGGTGATCACGGTCCAGCCGCGCTCCACCAGGGCACGGGTGGAATTAAGGCCCACACCGGAGGTTGTGCCAGTGATCAGAACCGTTCCAGGAGTAGCAGGCTTGGCCATGGAGCGGGGGGAGATTTCAGCTTCGGCCCAACCTAAGGACCAGCCGGCAGCCCGGGGCAGGGCCGAATCCCACCCTCAACAGACAGACATGGCCAGCGAACTCAGGGGTTTTGGGCTGGGGGGAGCCGATCCATCCCGGGCTTGGCGTTGCTGACCTGGGGCGAGGGAACCTCTGCCCCTGCGGGCTTCCACACCACCCGCAGGCGGTTGGGAGCAATCCACTGGTTCTGCTCACGAATCAACCGCTGCTCGCCGTCAACGCCGAACAGGGCATCAAAGCGCTCACGGGCCTTGGCCAGCTTGGCCTGCTCCAGTTGCAACACCGCCGCAAGCTCTCCTTGCCGATCCATGCGTTCCTGGTAGGCACCAGCGAGGCGCACCAGGCTCACGCCCGCCATCAACACCAAGCCGAGCTTCACGGTGAGGCCGATCACGCTGCAGTGGAGATCGCGGCGCTCCCTGGAGAGACTGGCCGATGCGCCAGCTTCCAGGAGCGTGCCGAGAGCGATCGGGGCGCTGGAGACTTGGGCCGACGCAGCATCGGCGGCGCGTGCAGCCGGAATGGAGACAGGCGGGAACTGCTCAGTGGTGCTGGGGGCCGGTACCGGTTGCAGTCCGGCGCGACGGGTGGAGCCGGTTGTGCCGACCCGGGCCCGACTGCCGGACCTGGAGGCCGAACCGGCGCCTGACCTGGCTGTGGTCCGGATGGATTGCCGGGTCGTTGGCCTCAAGGTGCCCGATGCTCAATAGTGCATCGCTTCTAGCGGGAATCTGGGGCGCTGCCAAGGGGCAGCAGCGCCATTCGCTCGACTCAGGCCTTGTAGAGGCTGAAGCAGAGACGCACGGCCAGCACGCCGGCGTGGGCGGCAACCACCAGAGCGATCAGCACCTGGGCCTGGCTGAGGGCGGAAACCATGGGATGAACTGGAGGCACGTCGGCACCATTCTTCGGCCTCCGCTGGCTACGGTCCAGATTCAAGGCCCCTGCTGTCACAGCTCTTGACGCCAATCGCCGACCTGACGGCGCCCGTGCCGATCTCCGCCACGGCGATCCGGACCCTCGATCTGCGCCCGCTGGAGGGCTGGGCCGCGCTCGACCCCGCAACCCGGCTGCAGGCGGCCCCCCAGCTGGCCATGCAGATCGACTGGCCCCGGGCCGACGACGATCCGCGGGAACTCTCGGAAATCCCCGAAGTGCGCCTGTGGAGCATCCGGGCCGATGCCCGCTACCCCTGGCTGCCCCTGGTGTTGGAAAGGGCTTCAGGCCAGCTCAGCCGGCATGTGGCCATGCTGCTGCCCCACGGCTTCAGCCGCAACGAAGGCCTGCGCTTCGCGCCGGAAGCCCTGGAGCTGTGGATCACCCACCGGCTCTACCTCCTCGACGACTGGTCCCAGAGCCATGGCCTGAACTGCCGGCAAAACCTCAGCCAGATGGCCGCCGTGCTGGGGCTGGAGCTGGACGCCAGCTTCTGGGACGCCCTCGACTGACGCCCGAGGCCGGGCGGTCCTGGATCATCAGCCCCCCAAGAGCGCGGGCGACAGGGCCTGCACGGCGCGACGGCCGCTGTCACAGGCCACCAGCAGGGTGAGTGCCCGCAGAAGCCACACCAGCTGGGCCTCCTGCAACCGGTGCAATCGGGCCGCCGACCAGCGGGCGCCCAGCGCCGCCGTGCCACCCAGCACCAGGGCGATCAGCAGTTGGCCGCGGCCCTCAGCCACGAAGGCGGTGCCGGCAGCCAACGACGAGGCCAGCACCGCCAGGGTGCTCAGCCGCACAGCCCGTTGGATGTCGAGGGCCAGCCCCTGAACCAGCAGGGGCACGATCACCAGTCCGCCACCCACCCCCAGGAGACCGCTGGTGAGTCCGGCCACACTGCCCACGGCAGCCAGGGCCAGCCAGGAGGGAGCGGAGGACGCTCCGCCACTGCGCAAGCGCGATCGGGGACGGATGGTGAAGGCCAGCACGCCGTATAGAAGCGATTGCATCACCAGCAGCACACTGCCGGACAACTGCGCGCCCAACTGGCTGAAGACGATCGCGCCGCCGACGGCGGCGCCGGACAACACCAGCCCCTGCCGCCTGGGCAGGCTGCCATTGGTCAGATGCACCGCACTACCGGCCAGGGTGGTGGGCACGATCGCCAAGGTGCTGGTGGCCAGGGCCTGGTGGGGCTCCATCCCAAGCAACAGCAGCAGCGGCGAAAACACCAACCCACCGCCGATACCAAGCAAACCGGAGAGCACCCCGGCCAACAGACCCAGCGGTAGAACTGGGAGCAGTTGGATCAGGGCAGACATCGGGCTGCAGCCATGGATGAGGCCTCAGCATCCCTGAACACGCGCCTGCTGCCCTTCGCTCAGCTGGGTGGTGCCTGGCAGATGGCCCTGGATCAGTGGCTGTTGCAGCAGGGGCAGCCGGCCCTGCGGCTCTACAGCTGGCAGCGGCCAACCCTGTCACTCGGATATCACCAGCGGCGGCTGCCGGATCACTGGTGCTCGCTCGCCGCGGCGGGGCGGGTTGAGCTGGTGCGACGCCCAAGCGGCGGGCAGGCCGTGCTGCACGGCGGCGATCTCACCTATGCCCTGGTGTGGCCGAACCCGCCCAGCAACCGCGCCCAGGCCTACCGCCAGGCCTGCCTCTGGTTGCAACAGACGTTCCTGCAGCTGGGCCAGCCGCTGCAGTTCGGCAGCGCCCCCCCTTCCCTCGCCCAGGGCAACTGCTTTGCCAGCAGCACCGCTGCCGACTTGGTGCAGGCCGACGGCGTGAAACGCATCGGCAGCGCCCAGCTGTGGCGCAGCGGACGGCTGCTGCAACACGGCTCCATCCAGCTCTCGGTGGATGGAGAGCTCTGGCGGGCACTGTTTCAGACCGAACCACCCCAGCTCCCCCCCCTGCCGGCTGCGGGGCCGGACCTCCAACAGCTGCTCCTGGAATCGGCAGCCCGCCACCTGCCGTTCCCCCAGTTTGTGGAGAGGCCGCTGCGGGCAACTGAACTGGCAGCCGTCAGCGCCGACCTCAGCCGCTATCGACTGGCCGTGCCGGAGAGTTCGCCGGCGGCCACCATGGCCCGAACCACCTGGGGCAGGGCCAGGCCCAGGGGATAGGAGCTCTGGCGGCGGGCGGCCTGCAGCAGCGGCTCCGGAAGCTTCACGCCCAGTTTGGCGAGCACGGCCTCACCCAGCTCGGGCCGTTCGAGTGTGCCGCAGGGCAGCCCTGCCGGGCTGTACACCAGCAACCGGGAGCAGTTGCCCTCTTCGAGGTGCTGCACGGCCTGCCAGAGCGGAGCCTCAGCGCTGATGCCGGGCAAACTGCTGAGAGGATCGAGATGGTCTCCAACCCGGTCGGTGTCCCAGCGCTGAACCGGCAGATCGCGCAGGGCACGATCGTCGATCACCCCCTGCCAACGCCCCCGATCACACACCAGCAGCCAGTCGGCCAGACCCACCGGGCTGGGCTCGCCGAGGCGCTCCGCGCTGAGCTGGCGCAGGCTTGCATTGGCCTCCAGCACCCGGAACCGCCGCCTGGCCGCATCCTTCACTTTGAGGCTGGTGAGGGCGCTCTGCAGCTGCAACATCTGCTGCTGGTTGCGCACAGCCCCCAGGCCGAACCAGCCCAGCAGCATCAGCCAGGCTCCCCCCATGCCGCCGCCCCGCAACAGCAACCAGGCCCCCAGGCCGATGGCCGCAAAGGCCAGCAGCCGGCCGGAGGCGTTGGCCACCTCCACTCCCCGGCGCTGGCTGCCGCTCACCTGCCACACCAGGGCCTTGACAATCAGTCCCCCGTCCAGGGGCAACCCGGGAAGCAGGTTGAACAAGGCCAGCACCAGATTGAGCGTGCCCAGTTCGCTCACCATCACCCCCAGCCACGGGGCCAGATGGGCGGCAGCATGGCTGCTGGCCAGCAGGGACACGCCGAGCACCAGGCTCACGGCGGGACCAGCCGCTGCCACCAGCAGGGAGCCGATGGCGGTGCTGCACTCCCGCTCCACGCTGGCCACGCCGCCGAGCATGAACAGGGTGATGCTCTTCACCTTCACCCCTTGACTAAGGGCGACCAGGGAATGGCCGAGCTCGTGCAGCACCACCGACAGGAACAAGAGCACGGCCGTGACCAGGGCCAGGGCCCACACCATCGGCGCGGCCAGGGCCTGCAGCCCGTCGGCGGCGAGCTGGATGCGGTAGGTCTGGTGGAAAGCCAGAGTGGCCAGGCCCAGGATGAGAAACCAGCTGGGATGAATGCGCAGCGGAATTCCCCTGATCTTCAGAAGTTGCCAGCCCTCACCCACAAGCCGATCTCCCGGTGCAGCCGGCACTGCGGCGCTTGTTTCGGATCCTAGAAACCCCCACGCCTCAACGATCAGCCGTGCCTGCACCCTTGCTGAAGATCTGCGGACTGCGCCAGCCGGAACAGGCGGCGGCGATTGCCGGCCTGGGGGTTGACGCCATCGGCGTGATCGCCGTGCCGGGGTCCCCCCGCTGGCTGGCGGCGCACGAGCGACCCGGGCTGTTCGCCGCCATGCGGGCCGTTTCGCCGCAGTGCATGGGCGTGCTGGTGTGCTGCGATCCCAGGGATGACGACCTGAAGGAGCTGGAACCCAACTCTGGCCATGGGGTGATCCAGCTGCATGGCGCCGAGACTCCCGAGCGCTGCGACCAGCTGCGGCGCCGCCTGGGCTGCCCGGTGTGGAAGGCGATCCGGGTCCGCGAGCCCAGCGAGCTCAACCGGGTTGACGCCTATGTTGGGGCGGTGGATGCGGTACTGCTCGATGCATGGGTCGCCGACCAGCTGGGCGGCACGGGGCATCGCATCCCCTTGGAATGGCTCGCAGGATGGGATCCGCCCCTGCCCTGGTGGCTGGCGGGCGGGATCTCGGCCCAACGGGCTCCCGCCGTGCTGCAGCGCCTGAAGCCCACCGGCCTGGATGCCTCCAGTGGCGTGGAGCGGAGCCCTGGAGACAAGGATTTGCGCAAAGTCAGAGCCCTGGTGAGCGCCGTACGGGACGCGGGGCAGCCAGCGGGAGAGCCCAAAGGCGAGCTTGCCTACGTTGAGCGTCCATCGGCGCGCCTGGGTGGCCAGCCTGCCCGTTGAAGCAGCAGGATCAGGATCTCCGCGCCCGTGCTCGATGGCATTCTCAAAACTTGGAGGCCTGCTGGTTGGAAGCGCCGCACTCCTGCTGGTCCCCGCCAGCCATGGCCAGGATCTGGTGGGCTGCTCCCTGGTGGATGGCCAGTTGGCCTGCGTGCCGGGCGTGAGCGCCGATCCCCAGGCCCAGATACGGGCGCTACGCAACCAGATCAGCGCCACCCTGGCCGAGGAATCGGCCATTCAGCAACAGATCAATGGGCTGGAAAGTCTGGTGCTCAGGGGCCAAGCCTTGGAAGGCAGCCTCCTGCAGGCCGCCCTCAGCGATGGCCCGCTGGGTGAACTGCCGCCCTCTGCCTTCCACTGGTACCGGCTCTCGCAGGGTGGATCCCACTGGGTCTGGATCGAAGCGGCCCAGGGCCCCAGCTACCGGTTGAGCGCGGCGGATGTGGGCAGCCAGGTGATGGTGGTGATCGTGCAGAACAGTGGCTCAGGCCCATCCCGTCAGGCCAGTCGCCCAGTGGGACCCATTGGGCAACCGGCCAATTGAGGAGAGCAGCTCAGGGGAGCAGGGTTCAGGTGGTGAGGACCGATTCCTGCTGCTTGACCAGCTCGAAGAATTCGGCCTTGAGGCTGGGATCGTGGCGGAAATCACCACGCACCACTGAATTGACCATGCTGGTTTGCGGTTCTTTAACTCCGCGCCACTTCATGCAGTAGTGCTGGGCCTTCACCAAAATGGCCAGGCCCTGGGGCTCACAGAGGCGCTCAATTTCGTCGGCGAGGATCATCACGGCTTCCTCCTGGATGTGCGGCCTGGAAAACACCCAATCCGCCACCCTGGAAAACTTAGAAAGGCCAATCACCCGCTCACCTGGCTTAATGCCAATCCAGCAGTTGCCAAGGATGGGCACAAGATGGTGAGAACAGGCTGAGCGCACGGAAATCGGGCCCACCGTATAAATCTCATCCAGCTTCTTCACATTGGGGAAGCTGGCAATCTTGGGCTGGTGGTGATAGCGACCCTTGAACACTTCGTGGAGGTACATCCGAGAGACCCGCTCGGCTGTCTCTTCCGTGTTGTGGTCGTTGTCGATATCGATCACCAGGCTGCGCAGCAGGTCGCGCACCTTTCCCGCCACCTCGATTTCCAGTTGTTCGAGTTCACCGTCGAGCAGCTGCTCAGCGATGTTGTCATTGGCCAGGTAGGGGATGCCGGCGGCATCGAGGCGCTGGCGGATCCGCATGCTCACCGGCAGGGGTGCCGCAGAGGGAGCGATGTCAGCAGAACCGCTGGCGGGGGTAAAGCCGGAAGACAGGGTCGAGGTCATGGAGAGGCTCAGAGCGCGCCAGCGGCGGGCATGAGGGTGAGATCTTCCACCACCTGGGTGGCGGGCTGTTGGGCTAGGTACAGCAGGGCATCGGCGGCCCGCCCGCGGTCAAGCATGGCACGTCGATCGAAGGAACTGTCGACCGTTTCGCTATCCCATAGGGGCGTATTAACCGCACCGAGGGTGAGGGTGCTGACGCGGATCCCGTGGCTGCGCTCCTCAACGGCCAGGCAGCGGCTGAGCGAAGCCAGGGCAGCTTTGCTGACGCAGTAGGCACCCCAGTCGGGGAAGGCCTGATGGGCCGCATGGCTGCTCACGTTGATGATGTGTCCTCCCCCCCGGGCACGCAGCCGTGGCAGCAGGGCCTGACAGACCTGGAACACGGCCGTGAGGTTGAGCTGGAGCAGGGTGTGCCACTGGTGCAGGGGCATCTCTGCCAGCGCACCGGCGTAGGCCATGCCGGCGTTGTTGATCAGCACATCGGGGGCGTCTGCCCTGCCGGCCAGCGCGTCGAGGGCTGGGGCAATGGCTCCGGGATCGGTAAGGTCGACAGGCTGCTGTTCCACGACGTGGCCCTCGGCCCTGAGCTCGCGAACCAGCTGGTCCAAGCGATCGGAGGGACGGCCGAGCAGCTGCAAGGCATAGCCGGCAGCGGCAAAGCGACGGGCGGCCGCTTCACCAATGCCGCGGGAGGCGCCAGTGATCAGAACGGAAGGCAAGCAAGCGGTAGCGGAACGGCCGGGTCAGCATCCAAAGACAACTGATCCCGGGGAAACCTTAAGAAATCGGGATTGACTCTGGGGGCACCCCTTCCAAGAAGCGACCCATGCGCCTGAATTTGGCGTAGCGCTGTTGGCGCAGTTGCTCGGGGCTGAGCTGCTCGAGAGCGTCCAGTTGCTCCATCAGGGCTGCCTTCAGTGTTTCAGCCGCCTGGAGGGGGGCCCAGTGGTTGCCGCCGGAGGGTTCAGGCAGCACTGCATCCACCACACCCAACTGCAGCAGATCGGCACCGGTGATCTTGAGGGCCTCGGCCGCCTCGGGCGCCTTGGCGGCATCGCGCCAGAGGATCGAAGCACAGGCTTCCGGGCTGGCCACGGTGTAGACGCTGTGCTCGAACATCAGCAGCCGGTCGGCCACGCCGATGCCCAGGGCGCCGCCGGAACCACCCTCGCCGATCACGGTGGCCAGGATCGGCACCCGCAGGCGAAACATCTCTCGCAGATTCACGGCAATCGCCTCCCCCTGGCCCTGCTCCTCGGCCAGCACACCGGCGTAGGCGCCCGGTGTGTCGATGAAGCTCAGGATCGGCAGGCGGAAGCGATCGGCATGGTCCATCAGGCGCATGGCCTTGCGGTAGCCCCCAGGGGAAGCCATGCCGAAGTTGCGGGCCACATTCTCCTTGGTGTCGCGCCCCTTCTGGTGGCCGATCAGCATCACCCCCCGGTCGCCGATGCGACCGATGCCCCCCACCAGGGCCTGATCATCCGAACCGGAGCGATCGCCATGCAATTCGATGAACCCATCACAGATCACCTGGATGTAATCGAGGGTGCTGGGGCGCTGGGGATGGCGAGCCACCTGGATCTTCTGGGCTGGGCTGAGGGCCGCAAAAATCTCATGCCGGCGCCGGGTAGCAAGGGTTTCCAGCTGGAGGAGCTGCTGGCTCACATCCACTTCGGAGTCTCGGGCCAGCTGGCGGATCTGCTCGATCTGCTCCTCCAGCTCCACCAGAGGCTTCTCAAAGTCCAGCAGGGCGCGTCGGGCCATCGAGCGGAAGGGGGGAAGGGGGAAGAGAAATCAGGCCGGCAAGGGGGTGCCCCCTCAGGCCGTGGCCAAGCTGGGAGAGGGTTGGGACGCCAGCTCCAGATCCAGAGCCCGGAACCCATGGCGCAGCGACGCTGCGCCAATCAGGTCCATCGCCTCCAGGCTGATGTTGTTGCGCCCCCAACTGAAATTGGTGTGAATCTCCTCGAAATCAAGCAGCATCGCCTCAGCGAAGCAAGCGAACATCTGGCGTTGGGGTTTGGCCATCTCTGCCACTTCCATCATTTGCCAGCCAATGTCCTGCCAGAACTCCACGATTCCCCCTTTCAGCACGTGCACGCCGTCGGCTGCGGCCTTGCTGTCGAGGTTCTTGGGGTAGCCGCCATCGATCATCAGGCAGGGGCGTCGCAGGCTGGCGGCATCGATTTCCAGGCTCTGGGGCAGGCTGGCCACCCACACCACCACATCAGCCTGGGGCAGAGCTTCGTCGAGGGGAAGAATCGTGCCGGCTCCCAAACTCTGCTGCAGATCCAGCAAGGGCTGGGGGCGGCGAGCCACCAGCAGCAGCTCTCCCACTCCACGGCGCTGCAACCAACGGCACACGGCGCTGCCGATGTCGCCACTAGCCCCCACCACGGCCACCCTGGCGCGACTGAGATCGATGCCCAGCCGGGGAGCATTGGCCTCCACCTGCTGGCAGATCACCCAGGCGGTATGGGTGTTGCCGGTGGTGAAGCGCTGCCAGTCGAGCTCCACCGCGCTCACGCGCTCTTCGCGCAGGAGGTTCATGTCCTCAAAAATGATGGAGGTGAACCCGCCGAGAGCGGTGATGTCGATGCCCGTTTTCTGGGCCAGTTCCATGGCCTTGAGCACCTTGCGTTTGGCGGTCTTGAACCGGCGCAGCATTTCAGGCACGAACACCGAATCGATGTAGGCGCCATCGATGGTTTTGCCAGTGAGGCCGGTGACCTGGATCCGCTCCACCAGCTGGGGAGGAGCGGCACACCACATGTCCAGATCGCCCTCAGCAAACTCGTCGTAGCCGAGCGTTCGGGCCTTGACCCTGGCCTCCTCAAAGCTGGTGGAGTGACCGATCAGGCCGAACATGGACGCATCCGGTGAATGTGGCCGACGCTACATCCTGCTCCAGAAACCGGATTGCCGGTTTTCAGCCCAGCGACCTGGGCGTCAACCCACAAGGGCGGCGGCGGCCATGCGGGCAATCTCCCGGCCGGTGAAGCCGATATCCATCAGAGCTTCCTGATAGGAGCTGAGGAAATCCGCCATCAGATCCTCCTGATCCATCTGCAGCACGGCGGCGTCGGCGGCCACCTGATCGAGCATGCGACGCACGAGCGGCAGGTTCACCCGGTTGGCCTCCATCAGCTCCTCGCGCACGGAATCGAGATTGGCCTTGAGCCACTCCTGGCCGTAGTTGAGGTGGGTGTACTCATCCTTGACCACACCTTCGGTGATCTTGCGGGCGAACGGATCGGCGACAGGGATGTAAATGTGATAAGCGGAGATGGCAAACGCCTCGATCAGGATCGCCTGAATGAGCAGGCAGGTGGTCACCTTGCCCTCCGCCAGCGCCGCCTGGAAGTTGTTGTGGAGAGGGGCGAAAAACTCTTTCGCAAAAGGCATGTCTGCCGTCACCTCCAGGTTCTTGGCGCAGGCCGTGAAGCCCTTCATGTGCTTCAACTCCATGCGGGCCAGCTTGGCGAGCTCCTCGGCCTGGTCAGGCAGAAGGCCACCAATGGCAATGTAGTTGTCGTGGGCCTCCTGCTCACCCTCGATCACGATTGCGTTGATGCGGCTGTAGGCGTCCTTGTAGGTGGCACTGGTGAAGTCGGGCAGATCACTGCTGGCTGTTACAGGGTTGAACTGCCCAGGGGTGGTTACGGTCACCATGACGGCCGCAAATCGAACTCAGATTCGACGACTGTAACCAGCATCACCGGCTTTCAGCAGGGTCCCGGGGTTCGGCTGTTGACCGGGGGCCCCGGGGCGGCCAGTCGCTCAGCAACAGGGTCTCAAAGCGATCGGTCCAGCCCGCCACCAGGCGTTCGAACAACGCGGCTCCCAGGCTGGCATCGGCACCGGTGGCGGAGCCGATCACGCCGGAGGCACTGAGCTCGGAGGTCAGCCAGGCGGCCGGCACCGCCCCCTCCAGGTCCCAGCCCTGGGGAGCTGGGTGGGGCAGCAGTCCGTCCTGGGGCCGCTGCTCGCCCACCTGCTCCGGAGCCAGGTGGAGCATCAGGCTGGTTTCGGCCAGGCCGGCATGCAGCCCCTGCTGGCGCTCCGGGTTGGGGATCAGATCTGCCACCCCCTCCGGCCCGCTCCAGAGGAAACAGGGCAACACTCCCAGCTGGGGGGCCTGCTGGTGGAGCTGGCGAGCGGCGGCCTGCAACAGGGCGATCTGGCCTCCGTGGGCGTTGAACAGAACCAGGCGCTGGAAACCGGCCCGCTCCAGCTGCTGGCCCACGGTGGTGACCAGGTCCAGAACCAGGGGAGCACTCAGGCTCAGCGTGCCTGGAAAATCGAGATGCTCTGGCGAAAAGCCGATCCTCTGGGCCGGCAGGCGCCAGATCGGCCGCTCGGTGGGCAAGGCCTGCAACACCGCTTCCAGCACCCGTTCGGCGAACAGGGCGTCGGTACCCAGCGGCAAGTGCGGGCCATGCTGTTCCACAGCCCCCCAGGGCCACACCACCGTGCTGCCGGGACAGGTCGCCAACTCCCGCACTTGGGTCCAGGGGAGGCGATCGAGATGACGTTCTGGTGACATCGCCATGGGTACGGCTGCCTACAGTGTTGCGCTGTCAGTCCCTGCGGAGATGGCCGGATCCGGCAAGCCAACGCCCCCAGCCCAAGGGCCCGCCTCCTCGGGCCGACCCATTCCTCCAGGCTCGCCTCGCCCCCAGCCCGCCCCACCACAGCGCCGGCCGCCCCAGGTGCTGATGCTCAAGAAGGACGAGCCGCGCGGCGCGAGCACCAGCGACCAGCCAGACCCCATGCCGCCGAGGCAGTCGGCTGTTGCCCCAGCGGCCCCGGCCCCCGCCAGCCCACAGCCGGCCGCTCCCCCACCATCCCCCGCTCCCCAGGTCCGCAGCGACGACGAGTTGTTCGATCTGGGCGACATGGCTGGCCTCACCATGGCCGACCTGCTGGGTCCGGACCCCGGCCGCTCCTCTGGTCGCAGCAGTGCCAAGGGCGCTGGTCGGTCCCCCCAGGCTGGGAGCAAGGCTGAGCCGGCCGTGGTGAGCCGCAGCGTGGACGACTTCGACTTCGATGCTGACGCCTTCCTGGCGGCCCTCGATGAGCAGGATTTCGTGGGCACCACCGGCGAGGTGGTGACGGGCACGGTGATCGGTGTGGAGAGTGACGGCCTGTATGTGGACATCGGCGGCAAGGCCCCCGGTTTCATGCCCAAGAAGGAGAGCGCCCTAGGGGTGATCACCAACCTCAAGGAGCGTTTCCCCAAGGGCACCGAGGTGGAGGTGCTGGTGACCCGGGAGCAGAACGCCGACGGGATGGTGACGGTGAGTGCCCGTGCCCTGGCCCTGCGCCACAGCTGGGAGAAGGTGCGCGGACTGGAGAAGGAGGGCAAGGTGGTGCAGGTCAAGGTGAACGGCTTCAACCGCGGCGGGGTGACCTGCGATTTGGAGGGCCTGCGCGGCTTCATTCCCCGCTCCCAGCTCCAAGAGGGCGAAAACCATGAGGCCCTGGTGGGCAAGACCCTTGGCGTGACCTTCCTGGAGGTGAATCCGGACACCCGCAAGCTGGTGCTCTCGGAAAAGAAGGCGGCCACCGCCGCCCGCTTCGCCGAACTGGAGGTGGGCCAGCTGGTGGAAGGCGTGGTTGTCTCGGTGAAGCCCTACGGCTTCTTCGTGGACCTCGGCGGCATCAGTGGGCTGTTGCATCAGAGCAGCATCAGCGGCGGACAATTGCGCGAGCTGCGCGAGGTGTTCGACCAGGGTGACCGGGTGCGGGCGCTGATCACCGATCTCGATCCCGGCCGCGGCCGAATCGCCCTCAACACTGCCCTGCTGGAAGGTCAGCCCGGCGAACTGCTGATCGAAAAAGAGAAGGTGATGGCCGAGGCCGAACAGCGGGCCACCCGGGCCCGGTCCCTCCTGCGGCAACAGGAGCAGCAGGCCGGATGACCAGCTCCGCCACCAGCCCCAGGGATGGCCGCACCGCCGTCGGCCCCGACTGGGAACTGGACTACTACTCCCGGCCGATCCTCGAGAGCGATGGCAAGAAGCGCTGGGAGCTGCTGATCTGCTCCACCCCGGACGTGGCTGAAAACGGTGGCGTGCGGGGCGACAGTTTCCAGTGGGTGCGTGCCTGCCCGGCAGGCAGTGTGAACTCGATCTGGCTCAGGGAAGCCCTCGACGATGCCCTCGCGGCGTACCAGGCCGCCGGTTTTGCCCCGCCCCGGCGCCTGCGCTGTTGGCGGGCCTCCATGCGCACCATGGTGCAGAGGGCCGCGGAAGGCCTGGGCATGGAGCTCGTGGCCAGCCGCCGCACCTATGCCCTGGTGCGCTGGCTGCAGCAACGGCATGAGCAGGTGTACCCCTGCGAGGAGGGCTACATGGTGGGCCCGCTCGCCCCGCCTCCCAGCGCCATTCGCCCCGTTCCCATTCCCCTGCCCGAGGCGGCCCGGGGGAATCGCTGGAGCTGGGCCAGCCTGCCATTGGCCGCTCTCAGCGGGGCAGGTCAGTGGCAGACCAGCTTCCAGGGGCTGATTCCGCTGCCGGCCGGTGACCCCGAGGCTGCCGTTCCGGGCGTGCGCCTGTTCGGGGCCGGCAGGGCCCTGGCCATCGCCGGTTGGCTGGCGGGACTGGAGCCCGTGCGCCTGGAGATCGAGGGAAATCTGTTGGTGCTGGAGGCGGGATTGGAAGACCGATGGTCGCTGGGTGCCTTGGCCGACGAGGAAGCGGCCGCGGCCCGACAGGCCTTTGCCCTGGCCCGCGAGCAGGCCGGCGGTCTGCAGTTTCTGGCCGTGCAAGGCCAGGAGAGCGACCAACGCTTCGAGGGCTTCTGGCTGCTGCAGGACCTCCCGGACCCGTGACCCTCACCGCTTGACCCGATGGCCGAAGCCGTAGACGCCCCGTTCAACCGTCCCGACAACGGCTTCAACCCCCTGGAGGGCTGGACCTGGCTGGGCTGCTACGGCGGCTACTACCTCCAGGCCGACCTACTGAGCGGCTTTGAGCACGGATTCTTCACCCGCCAGTGGCAAGGCCGCGGACCCGAAGAACTGGCCGGCTATCTGAGTGCCGGCATCAGCGTGCATCGCCCCCGTCAGGTGCATGGCAACACGGTGCTTCCAGCCAGTGAGGCCAAAGCTCCCCCCTGGCCCGATGCCGATGGACTGTGCAGCGATCGCGGCGGCCAGAGTCTGTGGGTGTGTGGAGCCGACTGCACACCGGTGCTGCTGGCCGACCCGGTGCGTGGTGCCGTGGCCGCCTGTCATGCCGGCTGGCGCGGCGTTGCCAGCGGCATCCTCGCCCAAGCGGTGCTCCAGTTGATGGCCTCTGGCAGCGCGGCGGCCGACCTGGTGGTTGCCCTCGGACCGGCCGTGAGTGGAGCCAACTATCAGGTGAACCATGGGGTAAGCCGAGAGGTGGCGGCGAGTCTCACCCCCTTGATGCGCTCAGCCGCTGGGGCTGGGGCTGAGGAGTCGAATCTTGTGGAAGAACTGGAGGCCCTGCGCAGGGGTGGGGCACTGCAAAGTGATCCCGAGCCGGAGAAAGATCGCCTCGACATTCGCCAGGCAGCTTGTACCCAGCTGAACATGCTGGGCATCAGCCGCGACCGGATTGCCATCTGCCCCCTCTGTACTGTGGCCGAACCAGAACTCTTCCATTCCTGGCGCAGAGATGGTGTGAAGGCAGTGCACTGGAGTGGAATTGTGTCTCAGGGCTGAGGGCAAAGCCACGATAGTGACGCCACCCTGTTCACATGGCTTGATCAATTTACGAACGGGAAAGGCTTGCCCTCCCTTGCAAGTTCCCCCAAAAGCAGTGATAATGCAATCGCTGCATAATTCTCAATCCATGCTCACCGGCGCAGACCTTCTTGCCAAGGTCAAAGAGCTCTCCGACGCATCCAAATCCGACCTTGTTCGGGCTTGCGGCTATGTCTCCCACAAGAAAGACGGCAGCGAGCGTCTGAACTTCACCGCCTTCTACGAAGCCCTGCTCAACGCCAAGGGGGTCGACCTTGGAGCCCCGGCCAAGGCCGGCAAAGGTGGACGCAAGCTCAGCTTCTTCACCAAAGTTCAATTCAACGGCAATCTGATGGTGGGCAAGGCCTACACGGCCCAGCTCGGCCTGGAACCAGGCGACGAATTTGAGATCAAGCTCGGCCGCAAGCAAATCAAACTGGTGCCCCTGGGCACGGCAGAGGACGACGAGGAGTGATCAGGACCGCCGGCTGAGCACAGCCAGGGCAAGCTGCTCGGCCACCTTGATGCCATCGATGGCGGCAGAGAGGATGCCACCGGCATATCCGGCCCCTTCCCCGGCCGGATACAGCCCTGGTGTATTGGTGGATTCCAGGAGTTGGGGATGCCTGAGAATCCTCAATGGTGAGGATGTTCGGGTCTCCACCCCGGTGAGAACGGCATCACCACGGCAGAACCCTGGCACGCTCCTATCAAACTGCGGTAATGCCTCTCGCAGGGCCCGGGTTACAAACTCCGGAAGGCAACTCTCCAGGTCGCCAAAGACCACTCCAGGCTGGTAAGAGGGGCTGACAACGCCGGCTTGGGCCGGGCCATCACCCTCGGCGGTCTTGGCGGCATGCCCTGGCCCCAGCCCCCCTGCCGAGCTGGGGCACCCCGCCAGAAAATCGGCCAGGCGCTGGGCGGGAGCCCTCAGGCTGGCGCCGCCGGCCTGGAACGCCCGCTGTTCCCAATACCTCTGGAAGGCTACGCCGGCCAGGGGATCCCCCGGGGCCTCGCCATAGGGCTCCAGGTCGGCCAGGGTGACGTTCACCACGATGCCGCTGTTGGCGTTGCGCTCGTTGCGGGAGTGCTGGCTCATGCCGTTGGTCACCACAGCGCCGGCTTCCGAGGTGGCACCCACCACCAGGCCTCCGGGGCACATGCAGAAGCTGTAGACGTCCCGGCCATGGTTGGCCGGTTCTGTGCAGTGGTGCACCAGCTTGTATTCCGCAGCCCCCAGGCGGGGATGACCGGCCGACTCTCCCCAGCGGGCCTGGTCGATGAGTGGCTGGGGGTGTTCAATGCGCACCCCCATGGCGAAGGGCTTGGCCTCCACGGCCATGCCCGCCTTGCGCAGCCATAGGAAGGTGTCGCGGGCACTGTGGCCCACCGCCAACACCACAGCCGTCGCGGGAATGCGCTGGCCGCCTGCCAACAGCACGGCCCGCACGGCCCGGCTGTCGGGGTCCAACTCCAGGCCGGCCACCCGGCTGCCGAAGGCCACCTCACCGCCGAGGGCCTCGATGCGGGCCCGCAGCCCCCGCACCACCGTGGCCAGCTTGAAGGTGCCGATGTGGGGGCGATGGAGGGTGAGGATCTCGGGATTGGCTCCGGCGTCCACCAACTCCTCAAGCACCTTGCGCACGTAGGCGCGAGGCTCGCTCACCTGGCTGTAGAGCTTGCCGTCGGAGAAGGTGCCGGCGCCTCCCTCCCCGAACTGGGCATTGGATTCGGGATTGAAGGGGCGCTCCCCACGCCAGAAGCCGAAGGTGTCGGCCGTACGTTGCTTCACGGGTTGGCCCCGCTCCAGCAACAGCGGCCGCAGCCCCAGCTGGGCCAACAGCAGGGCGGCGAAGTAGCCACAGGGGCCTGCGCCCACCACCACCGGCCGCAACCCGGACCCATCAGCCGGGGCACACACGGGCCTATAGCACTCGTCGGGCGTCGGGCGCAGGTGGGGGTCGCCGTGGAAGCGCTCCAGCAGCAGCGCCTCAGCTGCCGGCGAGAGGGCCAGCTCCAGGTCGAGGCTGTAAACCAGGCGGATCGGCCGGTGACGGCGGGCATCCACGCTGCGCTTCACCAGGCGGTGGCTGCGCAACTGGGCCGGCTTCAGCCGCAGCCGGCGACAGATCGCCGCCGAGAGCTCGTCGTCGGTGTGGTCGAGGGGAAGTTTCAGCTCACTCAGCCGCAGCACGTTTTTCCCCCAGGCATCAGGTTGCTGCGGATGGGTGCCGCTGCCCCTTCATTTCAGCAGCCCTCAGCCCCGGCCCAGCTCTGCCAGGCTGGGGACACCCTGACCACTGCATCAGCTATGTCGCTGAGCCACTGTCCTCTCTGCGTGGCGCTGGCGGTGGTCAGCACCGTGCGGGGGCTGAGCCTGGCCCTGCTGGCTTGGCAGTTGATCGCTGCGCCGCTGCCGGCCGGCCCGATCACCCCTGTCGCCGTGACGGCGTCATGACCCCTGGCAACGGGCCAGAAAGCCGGGCCTTCACCGCCACCTACTTCGGTGCCAACGGCTGGCTGCTGGAGATCGCCGGCCTGCGGGTGCTGGTGGACCCATGGCTGGTGGGGTCGCTGGTGTTTCCACCAGGCCCCTGGCTGTTCCAGGGAGAGATGGCGGCCCCCTGGCCGATTCCCGAGCAGCTGGATCTGCTGCTGCTCACCCAGGGGCTACCCGATCACTGCCACCGGCCCACCCTCGAGCAGCTCGATCGCCAGGTGCCCGTGGTGGGCTCCGCCCAGGCGGCCCAGACGATTCGTGATCTGGGGTTCCAACAGGTGGAGGCCTTGCGGCCCGGCGAGAGCACGGCAGTGGCCACGCCCAGCGGGGAGGATCTGCGCATCGAGGCCACGGCCGGCGCGCCGGTGCCGATGGTGGAGAACGGCTATCTGCTCTGCCACAGCACGGCCAGCCTCTACCTGGAACCCCACGGCTTCCTGGCCGGGCCTGAACTCCTGCCGCCCCGCCGCCTGGATGCGGTGATCACGCCGGTGGTGGACCTGGGCCTGCCTGTGGCAGGAGCCTTCGTGAAGGGCCGCAGCGTGTTGCCCGAGCTGCTGGAGCGCTTCCAGCCCCACACCGTGCTGGCCAGCACCAGCGGCGGCGACGTGCGCTACTCCGGCCTGCTCAGCCGGGTGCTCTGGCAACAGGGATCGTTGCCGGAGGCCGCAATGCTGGTGGCGGCCGGCAAAGGGCACGGGTGCCGGCTGATCGATCCCACCCCCGGCCAGCCGATCGAGCTCAGTCGGCCAGGCTGAGCCCCAGCTCGGCCTCGATCGTCGCCACCGCCAGGCGGGTGGGGATCACGGCATCGGGGTTGAGGCTGATCGAATCGATCCCCTGCTCCACCAGGAAGCGGGCGAACTCCGGGTGATCGCTGGGGGCCTGCCCACAGATACCGATCTTGCGGCCGCAGCGGCGGGCGGTGGCAATCGCCAGGCTGATCATCGCCTTCACGCTGGCGTGACGCTCGTCGAACAGGTCGGCCACCAGGGCGGAATCACGGTCGAGGCCCAGGGTGAGCTGGGTGAGGTCGTTGGAGCCGATCGAGAAGCCATCGAAGCGCTCGGCGAAGGCCTCTGCCGCAATCACATTGCTGGGCAGCTCACACATCACGTACACCTCCAGGCCGTTCTCACCGCGCACCAGACCCTGCTTCGCCATCTCGGCCAGCACCCGGTCGCCCTCCTCGGGGGTGCGGCAGAAGGGCACCATCGGGATCACATTGCTGAGGCCCATGGCCTCGCGCACGCGCCTGAGGGCCTGGCACTCCAGGGCGAAGGCGGCCCGGAAAGCCGGTGCGTAGTAGCGGGAAGCGCCGCGCCAGCCGATCATCGGGTTCTCCTCCTCCGGCTCAAAAGCCGCTCCCCCCAGTAGGCGGGCGTATTCGTTGCTCTTGAAGTCGGAGAAGCGCAGGATCACCGGCCGCGGGAAGAAGGCGGCGGCGATGCGGGCCATGCCCTGGGCCAGGAGATCCACGTAGTACTCGGCCGGCTCGCCGTAGCCCGCCACCAGCTCGGCGATGGCATGGCGCTCGGCCGCATCGCGCACCCGCCCGGGTTCCAGCAGGGCCAGGGGGTGCACGCGGATGTGGTTGGCGATGATGAACTCGAGCCGGGCCAGGCCCACCCCATCGCAGGGGATGGCCGCCAGCTTGAAGGCCTCCTCGGGGTTGCCCACGTTCATCAGGATGCGGGTGCGGGTGGCGGGCAGGTCGGCCAGCTCCTGCTCCTCCACCCGGAAGCGCAACGCGCCGCGGTACACCCGACCCTCGTCGCCCTCGCAACAGCTCACGGTGATCGGCTCGCCGTCGGCGATCGCCTCGGTGGCATTGCCACTGCCCACGATGGCGGTGATGCCCATCTCGCGGGCGATGATCGCCGCATGGCAGGTGCGCCCCCCCTGGTTGGTCACCACGCCGCTGGCCCGCTTGAGGATCGGCTCCCAGTCGGGGTCGGTGCGCTCGGTGACCAGCAGATCACCGGGCTGGAAGCGCTGAATCTCGGAGGGATCGCGGATCACCCGGGCCGGGCCACTGCTCACCGAGGCGCCGATCGCCCGGCCGCTGCAGAGCAGCTCGGCACCGCCGCCGCCGGGGCCCGCCTCCAGGTGCCAGGAGCGCAGCACGGTGGCCGAGCGGCGGGACTGCACGGTTTCCGGCCGGGCCTGGAGGATGAACAGCTCGCCCGTGTGGCCGTCCTTGGCCCACTCGATGTCCATCGGCGTGGGGCTGCCCCGCCGGGCGCTGTAGTGGCGCTCGATCGTGCAGGCCCAGCGGGCCAGCTGCAGGGCCTCGGCGTCGCTGATCGCAAAGCGCCGCTGCTCGGGCTCCGGCACGGGCACGTTGCGGGTGGCGCCACTGCCCGGTGCAGCGCCGCCGGAACCCTGGGAATCAGTGTCGGCGTACACCATCCGGATCGCCTTGCTACCCAGGCGCCGCTGCAGGATCGGGGCGAAACCCTGCTCGAGGGTGGGTTTGAAGATCAGATATTCATCGGGGTTCACCGTGCCCTGCACCACGTTCTCGCCCAGGCCGTAGGCGGCGGTGAGCAGCACCGCATCGCGAAAGCCGGTCTCGGTGTCGATGCTGAACATCACCCCCGAAGCCGCCAGGTCGGCTCGCACCATGCGCTGCACGCCGATCGAGAGGGCCACCTCGAAGTGGTCGAAGCCATTGATCTGGCGGTAGGAGATGGCCCGGTCGGTGAACAGGGACGCCAGACAGCGCCGACAGGCCGCCAACAGGGCCGCCTCCCCCTGCACGTTCAGGAAGGTCTCCTGCTGGCCGGCGAAGGAGGCGTCGGGCAGGTCTTCGGCGGTGGCGCTGGAGCGCACCGCCACAGCCGGCTCAGCCCCGCCACCCAAGTGGCGATAGGCGGCGGTGATCGCCTCCTGCAGCTCGTCGGGCAAGGGCGCCTGCAACAGGAGGGAGCGGGCGGCGGCGCCGGCGGCCTGGAGGGCGGCGATGTCGTGGCTGTCCAGGCCGTCGAGCAGGGCGTGCAGCCGCTCCGCCAGGCCGTTGCAGGCGATGAAGTGGCGGTAGGCATCGGCGGTGGTGGCGAAGCCATCGGGCACCCGCACCCCCTGGCCACCGAGCTCGCGGATCATCTCGCCGAGGGAGGCGTTCTTGCCGCCCACCTGGGCAATCGCCCCGATGCCCACCTCGGCGAAGGGCACCACCAGCGGTGGGATCTGGCCGGAGACTGCCGGGGAAGCCGTGCCCGCAAACGGGCGGCCTTCAACCGAAACGCGATCGAATCCCATGGGAACGGAGCAGCTCCCGAACTCTGGCGCCAACCGACAGGCACGGCCGGAACTGTGAACGGCATGACGCACTGGGTGGCGCCCTGATTTGGTGTCACAGTGGTGTGTCACCCACCGTCCCTCCGGGTTTCGTGTTTCGTTTCTCCCCCGCCTGGGTTTCTGCCGCTGTTGTTGCCCTGGCCTCCGTTCCGCTGGCCACCGGTCTGTCGATCGCACCCGCCCGGGCCCAAGCCCAGGCTGCCGCAGCCCAGCCGGCGTCGATGGAGCTGATGAATGACCTGTCCCTCACAGCCGCGGTGAATGCCTGTGAGCTGGCCATCGAGGAGAAGCTGCCGGTGCAGAAATCGGTGCTCTCCAATGCCAAGGCGATCACCTTTCTGGTGAGCAACCGCTACGGCTCCCAGGTGGCTGGCGCCGGCAAGCTCACAGGCGAACAGATTGCCAACGGCACGATTGTTCAGATCGTGGCGCGGGTCAAGCAGGGCTGTTACGCGAAGCTCAACGCCACCGACAAAAAATTTGTCGATGACGTGATCAGCGAGCTGGAAAAGGCGGCCAAAAGCCAGTCCCAACAGCAACAACCGCGCCGTTGAGGATCGTTTCGATCACTCTGGTTGATCGTTCTGGCTGCTGCTTTCGGGCAGCAGCTGGGCCAGCAGGCCGCCGGCCATCAGCAGCCCCCCCAGGGTGAGGGCCAGGCCGCGGTTGGCCGCAGCCGGACCGTCACTCCACACACCGGCGGAGAGAAAAGCTCCCCCCAGCAGCAGGGAGGGCACCAGCACGATGCCCTTGGCGGTGCGGTTGAGGCTCATGCGGGGATCGCTGCTTCAGGAGATTGCGGGGCAGGCCGGATTGGCGGCCTCTCCTACGAGGGGCGTGGCCAGGCCAGCGGACACGAGTCCGTCACCGAGATCCTGGCCGGGCCTCTGACCGCGCTGCAGGCTGCTCACCCGGGCCAGCAGCTGACCGTTGTCCTGGCCGATGGGCCGCAGGTTGAGCCGGCTGCCGCGGCCCACGGCCTGCTTCAGCCAGCGCACGGCCTCCTGCTCCTTGTCGTCGGCCACGGCGATGCAGGCCAGTCGCACGCTGTAGCTGCGGTTGCTGTCGCCCACCTGCAGCACGGTGGCGGTGCGCACCTGGCGCAGTTCAGCCGCAGCGCTGCTGGCGGGCATCACCACCAGCGCCAACAGGATCAACAGGGCGCTGATCAGGGGAAGCCGCCAGGTGCGCCCCATCAGAGCTTGGCGCCGCAGCTGGGGCAGAAGTGGTGCGCACTCTCGGTGCTGGCGCCGCAGCTGTTGCACTGACGGGTGGTGGCGATGGCCAGCTCCGGGTGGCTGGGCAGGCCCACCATCTGGGCGTTGCTGGCGCCGGGGGGCACCATCGGATAACAGTTCTCGTTGCGGCGCACCTGCACGTCGATGAACACCGGACCGGGGTGGTCGAGGGCCTGCTGCAGTTGCTGGCGCAGCTGGCTACGTTCCGTGATGCGGATGCCGCGCACGCCAAAGGCCTCAGCCAGAGCCTCGAAGTTGGGCATCCCATTGGTCATGTCGGAGGCGGAGTAGCGCTCGTCGTAGAAGCTCTCCTGCCACTGGCGCACCATGCCCTGCCAGCCGTTGTTGAGCACCACCACCTTCACCGGCAGGTTGTACTGGGAGAGGGTACCCAGCTCCTGGATGTTCATCAGGATCGAGGCGTCGCCGGCAACACACACCACCTGTTGATCCGGGAAAGCGGTCTGCACCCCCATGGCAGCGGGCATGCCGTAGCCCATGGTGCCCAGTCCGGCGGAACTGATCCAGTGGCGGGGTCCGTTGTGCAGGTACTGGGCCGCCCACATCTGGTGCTGGCCCACATCGGTGGTGTAGTAGGCGTCTGGCGCCAGTTCGCGCAGGGCGATCACCACTTCCTGGGGCGCGATCTCACCGACGGCCTCGGGCACCACCAGCGGATAGTGGCGCTTCCAATCGGCGATCCGCCCAAGCCAGGCCTGGGTGCGGCCATCGCCGGCCTGCCCCTGGGAGCCGTCGAGCAGGGCGGTGAGGGCCTGCCGCACATCGCCCACCACCGGCACATCCGGCAGGCGGGTCTTGCCCACTTCAGCGGCGTCGATATCGATGTGGATCACCTGGGCCCGCGGGGCGAAACCATCGAGCCGTCCCGTGACGCGGTCGTCGAAGCGGGCACCCACGGCGATCAGCAGATCACACTCCGTGACGGCAAAGTTGGCGTAGGCGGTGCCGTGCATCCCGAGCATGCCCACCGCCAGAGGGTGCTTCTCGTCGAAAGCCCCCTTGCCCATCAGGGTGGTGGTGACGGGGATCTGGAAGCGCTCTGCCAGCTGGCGCACCCGCTCGTGGGCGGCGCTGCTGATCGCGCCACCGCCCACATAGAGCAGGGGCCGATGGGCATCGCGGATCAGGGCGAGGGAGGCCTCGATCGCCTCCGGGAGGGGGCTGGGGGGCTGGTGGAAGCCCTTGGGGATGGCGGTGCCCGGCTCCACCGGCACGTAGTCGAACTGCTCCACGCCCACGTCCTTGGGCACGTCGATCAGCACGGGGCCTGGGCGGCCGCTGGCGGCGATCAGAAAAGCCTCGGCCACGATCCGGCCGATGTCGCGTGGATCACGCACCACCCAGGAGTGCTTCACGATCGGCAGGGTGATGCCGAAGATGTCGGTCTCCTGGAAGGCGTCGGTGCCGATGGCGGCGCGGGGCACCTGGCCCGTGATCACCACCATCGGCACCGAGTCCATGTGGGCGGTGGCGATGCCGGTGACCAGGTTGGTGGCGCCGGGGCCGGAGGTGCCGAAGCACACCCCCACCTGGCCGGTGGCCCGGGCGTAGGCGTCGGCCGCGTGGGTGCCGCCCTGCTCGTGGCGCACCAGAATGTGCTTGAGCCAGCCGCGGCTCTCAGCCTTGTGGAGTTCGTCGTAGATCGGCAGGATCGCCCCGCCGGGGTAGCCGAAGATGTGCTTCACCCCATGGCGCCGCAAGGCGTCCATCAGGGCGTAGCCGCCACTCACCCGCTGGGGTTGAACGCCGTCGGACAGCCCCTGGACAGCGGAAGAATCCGCAGGGGAGAGGTCCGCAGAGGTGAGGGGCGAGAGCGTCACGGCTGCAGAAACCAGGCCTAGGCCTGGCCGGTTAACGGGATAGGGCAACCCTAGGTGCTGGTGGCGCAGTTGGGGCATGGGCAACCGCCCGCCGGGCCCGGGCCATCTCCCGCAGCACCAGGGCTGGATCGATCCATGCGCCGCGGAAACGCATGCCCCAGTGCAGGTGGGGCCCGGTGCTGCGGCCGGTCACTCCCACATGGCCGATCAGCTCGCCCATGCGCAGCGCCTGGCCGCGGCGCAGCTGCACCGGACCGCTGCGGAACACCCCGCCCTGCGCCGCCCCCGAGAGATGGCAATAGATGTGCTCGTACTCGCCGGAACGCACGACCAGGCCCAGGCCACAGGTGCCGTCGTTGATCACGCTCTGCACCACGCCGCCCCACCAGTTGCGGATCGGCGAGCCCATGGGCGCGGCGATGTCCAGGCCGTAGTGCGGTTCCACCCGGCCCCAGGGGCCGGTGCGCGTGCCGAAATGGCTGGTGTAGCCGGCGAAGTTCACCACGGGGAACACGCCAAGGCGCCACACGCTGCCCGCGCTGCCGCGGGCAGCCTGAGGGATCAGACCCGCGGTGGCGGCAAGCGCCAGGGCCAGCGCAGCCCGCCGGCGGCGGTTGGGCTCAGAGCAGGCCGAGGGAATGGAGTGGACCCCGGCCACTGAGCAGTTCGAGAAGGAAGGCGGAGAAGCCCACCATGGCCAGGCGACCGTTCCACACCTCCGAGCTGTTGTTCCAGCCCCAGGCCCACTTGTCCTGGGGGTAGAGCTTCACCTTGGTGTTCAGGGCCGCCGCCTGGTCGAGGTTCACCTCCGGACCTTCAAGGGCCTGCTGAACCAGGTGGGCCAGGCCCTCGATGAAAGCGGGAGTGGTGTCGAGGGCCGGGACCCGTCGGAAGTTGATGATGCCGGCTTCGGTGGCGATCTCCCGGTACTCGATATCGATCTCCTCGAGCGTCTCGATGTGCTCGCTCACGAAGCTGATCGGCACCACCACCAGATCCTTCACCCCCTGGGCGCCGAGGTCGTGGAGGGCGTCGTCGGTGTAGGGCCGCAGCCACTCCACCGGGCCCACCCGGCTCTGGTAAGCCAGGGTGTAGGGGTTGGGGTGGCCGAGGTCCTGCTCCAGCCGCTCCATGATCAGGCGGGCGCAGGCTTCGATCTCGCTCTGGTAAGGGTCGCCGGCCTCCTCCACGTAGCTCTTGGGCACGCCATGGGCGCTGAAGAACACGTGGGCCGTGGCGGGGTCGGGGCAGGCCTGGATCTCCTTGGCGATCAGCCCGGCCATGGCGCCGATGTAGCCGGGGTCGTCGTAGTAGCTGCGGATGCAGCGAATCGGCAGGCGCGCGAAGGCGGGATCGGCCTGGCGCAGGCGCTGGAGCTCGCGGAAGCTGGAGCCGCTGGTGCTGATCGAAAAGTGGGGGTAGAGGGGCAACACCACCACCTCGTCCACGCCGTCGGCCTTGATGTCACCCACCGCCGATTCGGTGAAGGGGTGCCAGTAGCGCATCGCCACGTAGCTGGTGGCCTCAATGCCGCGCTGGCGCAGGTTGCTCTGCAGCTCGCGGGCCTGCTGCTCAGTGATCCGGCGCAGGGGCGAGCCACCGCCGATCGAGCGGTAGGCCTCCTGGGATTTGCCGGCGCGCAGACTGCTGATCAGCCAGGCCAGGGGCTTTTGCAGCGCCGGATTGGGCAGCCGAATGATCTCGGGGTCGGAAAAGAGGTTGTAGAGGAACGGACCCACGTCCTGAATCCGCTCCGGACCTCCCAGATTCAGCAACAGCACGCCAACTTTGGCCATGCCTTCGTCCCCAGCGGCGCAAGGCTCAGAGCGTAACGCTGGGCGCCCTGGGCCAGCTGTGTTGGCTGGACAGCCGCCCTCGACAGGGCTGCGGGCCGATCGATAGGTTCGAGCCGCTACCCCCAACCGGTTGCCAGGTGGCTGCCCACCCGCTCGATGCGCTGCTAGCGGCCCACAACGGTGGTCTGGCCATGGCCGGAGTGGGGCTGCGCATCGAGCGTCGAGGGGAGCGACTGGGCCTGCGGGGTCCCCTGCCCCGGCGCCAGGGGAGCACCGGCTCGGCGGTGCAGCGCATCAGCCTGGGGCTGCCGGCCAACGAGGCGGGCCTGGCGGAGGCCGCCCGCCAGCTACGCCAGGTGCTGGCGGAGCTGCAGCGCCAGCAGTTCGACTGGCAGCGCTGGGGCCGGCAGACCCCAAGCCCAGCGGCAGAGGCCCCCACGCCCGGGGAGGCCGGCGCCAAACCAGGAACCGCCAGCCCCCTGGAGCAGCAGCTGCAGAGCTTTGAAGAGGCCTTCAAAACCGACCCTGTGCGCCGGCCCAATCCAGCCGGCAGCCGCACCACCTGGACGGCCGCTTACCGGCCCTACCTGCGGCGCTTGGCCCAGGCGGCTCGCGTGGTGGACGCGAGCCGCCTGAGCACGGGGCTGCTGGTGGATGTGCTGGAGAGCTACCCCCCCGGCAGCCGCAGCCGCCAGCAGTGCAGCACCGCCCTCGCGGCCCTGGCACGGCACCTGGAGTTGGAGCTCCCGGCCGACTGGCGGCAGCGGGCGGCGGGCTACGGCCTGCACCGAGCCCAGTTCCGCCAACTGCCCAGCGACGGGCAGATCCTGGAGCTGCTCGAGCTGATCCCCAACCCCGCCTGGCGATTGGCCTACGGACTGATGGCTACCTACGGGCTGCGCAACCACGAGGTGTTCTTCTGCGACCTCTCAGCCCTGGCCCCTGGAGGCGACCGGGTGATCCGGGTTCTGCCCACCAGCAAGACGGGTGAGCACCAGGTTTGGCCGTTCCGACCGGAGTGGGTGGAGCGCTTCGAGCTGGACCGGCTGGGGCGCGATCCAGCCCTGCTTCCAGCGGTGCGAACCGACCTGAACCGCACCACCCTGCAGCAGGCGGGCCGGCGGGTGGCAGAGCAGTTCAAGCGCTACGACCTGCCGATCACCCCCTACGACCTACGCCACGCCTGGGCGGTGCGCACGATCCACGTGGGCCTGCCCGACACAGTTGCTGCCCGGATGATGGGTCACTCCGTGGCAATCCACACCCGCACTTATCACCACTGGATCACCCGCCGCGACCAGCAACAGGCGGTGGATGCGGCCCTGGCCCGCCAACGGGCGGCCTGAGCGGGCCAGAGTGCGGCGGTCACCGCGCTGCGGCACCCTTGAGCGAATCAGCTGCACTCCCGATCCCAATGGACGCCGGCCCCAGCCAACCGGGTCTCGACCAGGTTGATCTCGACAAGGTTGATCTCGAGCAGGTTGATCTCGACCAGGAGGCCGCCGAACTGGGCCCCGGCGGGGAGCTGGCGCCCGAGCGCGACCAGGAGGCCTATCGCAAGCGCATGGCCCGCCGCCAGGAGGTGCAGCGCCAGAGGGTGGGCGAGCGCAACCTGGAGAAGGGGCTGGTGCTGGTGTTCACCGGCGACGGCAAGGGCAAGACCACCGCTGCCCTGGGGCTGGTGCTGCGCACCCTGGGCCACGGCGAGAGCGTGGCGGTGGTGCAGTTCATCAAGGGCGGCTGGCAGCCGGGCGAGGCCAAGGCGCTGGAGCTGTTCGGCGACTCACTGGCCTGGCACGCCCTGGGCGAGGGCTTCACCTGGGAAACCCAGGACCGCGACCGCGACCGGCTGCTGGTGCAGCAGGCCTGGGATCGCTCCTGCACCTACCTGGCCGACGGCAGCCGCAAGCTGGTGGTGCTCGACGAGGTGAATGTGGCCCTCAAGCTGGGCTACCTGGCGGTGGAGCAGGTGATCGAGGGCCTGGCCCTGCGGCCTGAGCTCACCCACGTGGCCCTCACCGGCCGCGGCGCGCCGCCGGCCCTGCTGGAACGGGCCGACCTGGTGACGGAAATGAAGCTGGTGCGCCACCCCTTTCGCGAGCAAGGGGTGAAAGCCCAGCGCGGGATTGAGTTTTAGGGGGAGCCCAGGACCCATGACCGGGCAGCTCACGATCAGACCAACCACCTGCTCAGGTGCTCCAGTCGGTCGCGAATCGCTACGCCCAGTTGGTTGTCAGTGCAGAGGGGCCTTAGGCAGCACGCAGGCGCCAGTGTCGATCACCCGAATTGCCCCTCTGCTGCCCTTGGCCTCCATGCGGGCCTTGCCATCGCGGCCAACTTGAATCCAAACAACTTCACCCGGCTTTTGACCAAAAGAATCATTGAGCAAAAACATTTCGATACTGAAGCGTTGACTGCCAGGGTCAACCAATCGACCCTTGCTTTCAACCCCCTTTCGCAGGTCCTCAAAGTGATTCCCAGTTTCACCAGGGGTGTAATTGGTCACGATTGTTGCCGCGTCTCGCTCTTCAGCAATATGCATGTGAAGGTGTTCGCCCTCTCGAAACACACAATCCACCATCAACGAACGGGGCTCTCGATTGGGAGCCATGAAACCGCAGGAGCCCAGCACAGAACCCACACACAGCACCCCAAGACATCTGGCTAACGGAGAGCGACTGGAGCAAGAAGTACCTCGAAGCCAGTAAATGAAGGGCGCCTCGAAAATTCGGCGTTTGCGATGGGAAAGTCTAAACACAAAAAGCCGCACAGAGGCGGCTTTGCACGAGTTTTCGAGAGAGTCTTTTGATC
>JBILNZ010000010.1:0-81376 GCA_044374745.1 Prochlorococcaceae cyanobacterium
TGCCAGCTTGAGACAGGCGAATTGCCGGTTGCTGCATAACCGTGATTTCGGCCTGCCTGCACCCCCTGGTTCGCTGTTGCGTTTGACCCAGGCTCGCAAAACGTTTTTCAGGAGTCCCTAAGTTGGGATTTCAGCTATTCCCAGTGGCGCAGACCGTCTCTACATTGCGGCTTTGAAAGATGGCGCCATGGCATCACTCTCGTTGCTCGGCTCCCCTCTTGTGCGCCGCCTGCTGGCCTGGCTGGCCACCCTGCCCTGGCTAAGGCGGCTGATCAACCGCATCGCCACCAACACCATCGCCCGCTCCACCAGTCCGCGGCCCCGGCCTTAAAGCCTCTGGTGGCCCCTGGGCGTTCCCGGTGAGCGGCCGTCCAGCGATGCCATCGGACCTATCACCGATTACGCCTCCTGGCCCTCGCTCACCGACCGGCGCTTCTCGGCCCGCCATCTTGCTCCTGCCTGCGAGGACTTCATCAACCGGCTGCCCGTCGATGCCCCCTACGACCGCGCCAGCGGCAGCAGCGGCGCCATCACGGCCCTGTTCGCCAGGCCCAGGGATGCGAGCGGTACGAACGTGATGACCACCGATCGCTCATCGGTGCTGTTCATGTTCTTTGCCCAGTGGTTCACCGACAGCGTGCTGCGCATCGACCCCTACGACCGGCGGCGCAACACCTCCAATCACGATGTGGATCTCTGCCAGATCTATGGCCTGCTGGAACACGAAACCCGCTGCTTGCGCACTGGTGTGGGCGGCCATCTGCGCAACCAGCTGATCAACGGCCAGATGTTTCCCGATTACCTGGGCGAACGCGACGCCGATGGCGTGTGGCGGGTGAAGGAGATCTACCGCTGCGATGAGGATGGGGAGGGCCGACCGCTGCCCGGCCGGGGTCTTTACCCCCACGGCAGCACCACCTGGGTGCGACAGGCCCTGATCGCCAGCTTCCGGCCTGGTCGTTTCAGTGAAGAGGAACTCAATGAGCGGCTCGACATGCTCTATGCCACAGGGCTGGAGCGGGGCAATTCGTCGGTGGGGTATGTGGCACTCAGCCTGGTGTTTCTGCGTGAGCACAACCGCATCTGCGATGAGCTGCGCTGCCGTTATGGCTGGGATGACGACGAACGGCTGTTTCAGACGGCCCGGATGATCAACATCTGCCTGCTGCTGAAGCTCACGGTGGAGGAGTACATCAACCACATCGCCGGCGAGCGCATCTTTCGCCTCGACCCCGGTTTCGCCGAGCGCCAGCCCTGGTATCGCACCAACTGGATCGCCCTCGAATTCGATCTGCTCTACCGCTGGCACGGGCTGGTGCCCGACAGCCTTGTGGTGAACGGCGCCACAGTGTCGGCTGATGTGTACCGCTGGAACAACCACCTGCTGGAGCAACTGGGGGTGACGGGCGTGGTCAATGCTGCATCGCAACAGCCGGCGGGGCGGATCAGCCTGTTCAACAATCCGGTGTTTCTGATGGAGTCTGAATACCGCACGATCCAGATGGGGCGTGCGTTTCGGCTGCGCAGCTTCAACGAGTACCGCGAAGCCTTCGGTCTTGGCCGTCTGCAGCGCTTCGACCAGCTCACCGCAGATGGCCCCCTGGCTGCGCGGCTGCAGGAGCTGTATGGCTCGATGGATCAGCTGGAGCTGGTGGTGGGTCTGTTTGCCGAAGACGCGCCGGCAGGTGGGCTGTTCGGTGATCTGATGCGCACGATGGTGGCCTACGACGCCTTCACGCAGATCTACACCAATCCGCTGCTGTCGCAGGCGATTCACCAACCCGAACACCTCACGGCCTACGGGCTGGACTTGCTGGAGGACACCACCAGCATCACAGCCCTGGTGCAGCGCAATGTGCCCGCTGATGAGCTGGTGGCGGCATCGCTGGGGGTCTGAGCGGAGCGGCTGCCGTCCCGCTGCTGAGCCCTGCCACAATGGCGCCACGCAACCGGCCCGGCCCAGGCGTGCCCTCCGCAGACCTCCCCCGCCGGCACCTGTTCATCAGCTACACCCGCGCTGATCGGCCCTGGGTGGATCGTCTGCAGCGGATGATGGCGCCGCTGCTGCGCGACAGCCGCCAGGAGCTCAAGCTGTGGGACGACAGCCAGATTGAGCCGGGGGCGAAGTGGCGCCAGACGATTGAAATGGCGCTGCAGCAGGCGCGGGTGGCGCTGCTGCTGGTGAGCCTCAGCCCCTGCCTGGTGGAGTACACGCCGATCCACGCCTACCAGGCGGTGCTGCCGCTGGATCAGTACCTGGAGGCGCTGAGCCCTTTTGAGCAGCAGCGGGCGCTGAAGCGCATCGCCGAAACGATCCGCGATGTGCTCAGGGAGCCCGAACCGCGGCAGGAGCAGGCGCTGGGGGCGGGGGTGAGCCTGCGGCTGATCCAGGTGCCGGCGGGGCAGTTTCTGATGGGGTCCCCCGCCGATGAACCGCAACGCTTCGAGGATGAAGGCCCGCAGCATCGGGTGCGGCTGCCTGGGTTTCTCATGGCGCAGTCGCCGATCAGCCAGGCCCAGTGGCGCCAGGTGTCCAGCTGGCAGGAGCGGGAGGCTGAGCGCTGGGGGCGCGAGCTCAACCCCAATCCCTCTCACTTCGGTGAACAGGCCGACAGCGACCAGCGCCCAGTGGAGCGGGTGAGCTGGCTGGATGCGATGGAGTTCTGCAACCGCCTGAGCCAGCGCACGGGCCGTTATTACACGCTGCCCAGCGAAGCCCAATGGGAATACGCCTGCCGGGCGGGCAGCGCCACGCCCTTTGCGTTTGGCGCAACGCTTACCTCCGAGCTGGCCAATTACGACGCCACCTCCACCTACGGCGATGGCCCCAAGGGGGAGTTTCGAAAGCAGACCACGCCGGTGGGGATGTTTCCCGCCAACGCCTGGGGCCTGCACGACATGCACGGCAATGTATGGGAATGGTGCCTGGATCACTGGCATGGCAGCTACGAGGGAGCGCCCAGCGATGGCAGCGCCTGGCTGACGCCAAGCGCCAGCGAGGAGGAGCGGAGGCTGCTGCGCGGCGGCTCCTGGTCAGCTACCCCAGGTTCTGCCGCTCGGCCGACCGCGCCCTCAGCCGGCCCGACTTCGCCCTCATCGACGTTGGGTTCCGTGTGGTCTGCCTCCCCCAGGGCCCTTCCCTTAACCCTTAAACCCTCAATCCCTCAACCCTGGCTGTTGCTTAACCCTGGCTGTTGGTTTGCGGTTGTGGGCTGTTTCCCCCTGGCGCCGCAGGCGCCTCGATTTCCCAGCCTGGCGTTCTCGCGCCATGGCATCCGGCTGTCTTCATCGACAGCTGCGCCTAGCCGGGATCCCGTTGCCACCCCCTGTCACAACACCTCCGCCCAGGAGCGCACCAGCCGTAGTCCGGGCACGTGCTCGAAATGGGCATCGAGGCTGAACAGCAGCGCTCCATGCTCCAGGCAACTGGCGGCGATCCAGAGGTCGTTGCTCGGGATCGGCGTTCCCTGCTGCCGCAGGCTGCGATAAATCAAGCCGCAGGCGTCGGCGGTCTCCAGGCCCACGGGAATCACCTGCACCGCATCCACCGCCAGGAAGCGACGCAGCTCCTCGCGGTTGCGCGCCTCCCGATCCCCGCAGGCGAAGCCCGCCAGCAGTTCTCCCAGAACGGTGCTGCTGATCAGCAGCCGTCTGGCCTGGCGGATCAGCTCCACACAGGTCGGCTCACCGCGCTTGAAGCCCACGTAGGTGTTGGTGTCGAGGGCGATCGGTCGCACCGCTCAACCCCAGAGATCGGGATCCACCTGCCCCAGCGGCGCAATCGCCGCCTGGAAGCATTCGGCCTCCTGCTGGCTCCAGGTGCCGGCCAGGGCGTCGAGGGCCGAAGGACCGGCCATCGCCGCGGCTGGGGGCTGATCCACCAGGCGCCGCAGGGCGAGGCGATTCATGCTGATGCCCTCGCGCTCGGCCGCTTGCTTCAGGGCCGCCAGGTCGTCGCCCCCCATCCCCCGCACCGTGATGGTCGCCATCAATGCCAGCTGATTGTGCTGGCATGCTAGCGCCGCTGATGGCATGATTTCCGTGCGCCGTCTGGGCACCATGGCTCCCCCCTCCCGATCCGCCCGTGGATTCGGCGCTGATGCCAGTGGCTCGGTGTGGGAGGTGGGGCTGGTGACGATGCCAGCGTTCGTGGCCCAGGCGGACGGCAGCACGGTTCGTCCCCTGATCGCCCTGGTGATGGAGGCCGCTGGCGCCATCCGCAGCTCGGCCGTGGGTCCGGCCGATCAGCCGCTGGCGGCGCTGGAGCCGGCGATCGCCAATGCCCTCCACGACCCCCAGGCCCCCTGCCGGCCCGGCCCGCCGCGGCGGGTGGTGGTGAACCGGGCCGACCTGCTCGAGCTGCTGCCGCCGCTGCTGCCGGATGCGCTGATCAGCCAGGGCCCCACCCCCCAGCTCGACCGGGCCGTGAAGCTGATGCGCCAGGAGCTTGCGGGCGGCGAGGATCGGCTCGGCACCCAGGCGCTCTCCACCTACCTCAGCGGCGACATCGGTCCGGAGGCGGTGGCGCGCTTCTTTGAGGCGGCCGCCGCCCTGTATCGGCGCCGCCCCTGGGAGCGCATCCCCGGCGATGGCCACCTCTTCCAGCTGAGCTGCAGCGCCCTGGCGATCCAGGGCTGGGTGGGATGCGTGATCGGCCAGCAGCGCGAGCACTACGGCGTGATCCTGTTCCAGTCGCTGCGGGATCACGACCGCTATGTGGAACTGGGCGAACGCTTCGAGGCGGGCGATCGCGATGCCATGGACGCGGCGCCGCCCCATCGCGCCATCAACTTCGAGGCGAAAGCCGCCATGCCTGCGCCGCTGCTGCGGGAGATCAAGCGCTACGGCTGGCCGGTGGCCCCCGGCGACGCCTACCCCACCGTGATGCTGATCGAGCCGCTGCAGGTGCTCAAACCACCCCGCCGCGCCGATCTCCAGCAGCTGGAGGCGGTGGCCCTGGCGCTGGTGGCCTGGATCGAGGCCGAACCCCAGATCGCCCGCCTCTGGCAGCAGCCGTCGCCGAAGCGGCGCCGCTTCCAGGTGGAGGTGGGCGGCGCGCGGCTGCCGGTCACCATTGGTGCGGTGGCGATGGAGGAGCCCTTGGCCGAAGCGCAGCCGGCTGCAGCGGCACCCCCCAGGCAGCCCGCGGCCCTCAAGGTGCCCGCCGCCCTGCGCGAGACGGTGGACAGGCTGCTGGCGCGCATCGATCCCTTCTGCGCCCGCCACCTCGACGACGACTACCGCGCCCTGATCCACGAAGCGGTGGCCGCCCTGGCCCGCAAGCGTCCGTCGCCGCTGCTCACGGGGCGCGACGCCTCCTGGTGCGCAGGGGTGGTGCACGCCATCGGTGCCGCCAATTTCCTGTTTGATGCCACCCAGAGCCCCCACTGCAGCGCCGCCACGATCGCCGCTCACTTCGGCGTGGCCACCAGCACCTCCCACAACCACGCCAAGAAAGTGCGCGACCTGCTGAAGATCACCCCCTTCAGCCCGCGCTGGTGTCTGCCCAGCCTGCTCGAATCTTCCGAGATCCCCTGGATCCTGGAGGTGGATGGCTTTCTGCGCGACATCCGCAGCCTGCCGATCGAGGTCCAGCTGCAGGCCGCCGCCAAGGGGTTGATTCCCTATGTGCCGGCGCTGCGGGCGCAGCCGCGCGGCGGGACCTAGCGCCGGTGGCTGGGGCCCCTCAACACCGGCTCGACGAGCCGTCCAGCCAGCCCCGCATCGAGCGCCTGGCGGCGGTGCTGGTGGCGGCAGGCCTGGTGACGCCAGCCCTGGACAGCGACGGCGCTGGCGGCCTGGTGGCCCGCTGGTGGCCGCTGCCGGCGCCGGAGGATCGGCCCTGGCTGGAGGCGCTGCTGCCCGATGACGGGCCCGCCAGCCAGCGCCGCCTGGCCGAGGCCCTGGCGGCTGCCGTCGACCGGCTGGTGCGGCAGCGGTTGCGGGCTGCACCCGGGGCGCTGGGGTCAACCCCCAAGCCCACCCCGGCGGCGGCCCCGTTGGCCCAGGCCTGGCTGGGGGCCCTGGTGGCCGACGACCCCCGGCTGCCGGCGCCCCTGGCCGCCACGGCGGACTCCAGCTCCGAGCAGGTGGCCAGCTGGGTGCGCCAGGCGGTGGCCCCCGGCGGTGATCTGCGCCTGGCGCTGCGCTGCCACGAGCCGGCCGATGGCCGCCGTCGCCGCTGGACCATCGAGCTGCTGCTGGGCCCCGCCGCCGATCCCAGCCTGCTGCTGCCCCTGGCCGATTTCTGGGCCGGTGCCACCCCGTTCGCGGCCGACGCCTTCGAGGCGGTGTTGCAGCAGCTGGGCCTGCTCACGCGCCTGGCACCGGAGCTGGCGGCGCTGCTGCGGCAGGCGGCCCCGGCCCAGCTGGAGCTGGAGGAAGGGGAGTTGGTGAGCCTGGTGAGCGACCGGGCAGCGCTGCTGGCGGAGGCCGGCTTCAGCCTGCTTCTGCCCAGCGGCCTGCGGCAGGTGTCGCGGCTGGGGCTGCGGGCCCGGATCCCGTCCGCCAGGGGCAAGGGCGGCAAGGCGGCCCCGGCCGGCTCCGGCGGCGGCCTTGATCTGGGCCGGCTGTTTCAGTTCGACTGGCAGGCGGTGCTGGGCGATCAGCCGCTCAGCCCGGCCGACCTGGAGGCCCTGCGGCGGGCCGCCGCGCTCAAACGGCCGCTGGTGCGCCTGCGCGGCCAGTGGACCCTGGTGGATGCCGCCGCCGTGGCGGGGTTGCTGCGCCTGGCGGGCCAGCCGGGGGAGGCCAGCGGCGCCGAGCTGCTGCGTGGCGGCCTCGGCCTGGAGCGGTTGGGGCTGCCGGCGGAGCTGGAGCTGGCGGGGGTGGAGGCGCCCGGCCCCCTGGGCACCCTGCTCGCCGGCGATCTGCACAGCCGCGCCGAACCCCTGCCCACCCCGGTGGGCTTCATCGGCGAGCTGCGCCCTTACCAGCAGCGGGGCCTGGGCTGGCTGGTGTTCCTCGGCCAGCTGGGCCTCGGGGCCTGCCTGGCCGACGACATGGGCCTGGGCAAGACCGCCCAGCTGATCGCCTCCCTGCTCGCCGATCCGCTCGCCGCCCCCACCCTGGTGGTAGCGCCGGTGTCGCTGCTGGGCAACTGGCGGCGGGAGCTGGAGCGCTTCGCGCCGGGCTTGAGGCTGGCCCTGCACCACGGCCTGGAGCGGCCCCGCACCCTGGCGGCCCTGCGCCGCGCCCTCAAGGCCCTCGGGCCGGGCGGGGTGCTGATCGCCAGTTACGGCGTGCTCAGCCGCGATGGAGCTTTGCTGGCCAGAGTGGACTGGGGCCGACTGGTGTTTGACGAGGCCCAGCAGCTCAAGAACCCCTACACCGCCGTGGCCCGCGCCGCGGCTGGGCTGCGGGCCGAGCGGCGCATCGCCCTCACCGGCACGCCGGTGGAAAACCGCCTGCTGGAGCTGTGGGCGCTGCTGCAGCTGCTCAATCCCGGCCTGCTCGGCAGCCTGGTCCAGTTCCGCCAGCGCTTCGCCCTGCCGATCGAGCGCGACCACGACCCCGAAGCGGCCGAGCGGCTGCGGCTGCTCACAGCACCCTTTCTGCTGCGGCGCCTCAAGAGCGATCCGGCGATCCTGCCCGACCTGCCGGGCCGGATCGAGCAGACCGAGCTGTGCACCCTCAGCGAGGAGCAGGCCACGCTCTATCAGGCGGTGGCCGATGAGCTGCTGGAGCAGGCGGAGCAGAGCGAGGGCATCGCCCGCCAGGGGCTGGTGCTAGCGGGTCTCACCCGGCTCAAGCAGGTGTGCAACCACCCCGCCCACTACCTCGACGACGGCTCGACGCTGGAGGGCCGCTCCGGCAAGCTCAGGCGCTGCGAGCAGTTGCTGGCGGCGATCCTGGAGGCCGGCGAGCGGGCGCTGATCTTCACCCAGTACACCAGCTGGGGCGAGCGGCTGGCCGCCCACCTGAGCCGTTGCTGCGGCGAGGAGCTGTTGTGGCTGCACGGCGGCCTGAGCCGGGCGCGGCGCGAGCAGCTGGTGGCACGCTTCAGTGAGCCCGAGGGGCCGCCTGTGTTTCTGCTTTCGATCAAGGCCGGCGGCACCGGCCTCAACCTCACCGCCGCCTCCCATGTGATCCACTACGACCGCTGGTGGAATCCGGCGGTGGAGGACCAGGCCACCGACCGGGCCCATCGCCTTGGCCAGCGGCGCACGGTGCACGTGCACAAGCTGGTGTGCGGCGGCACGGTGGAGGAGGGCATCGATGCGCTGATCCGCAGCAAGCGGGAGCTGGCCGAGCGGGTGGTGGGCAGCGGCGAGCAGGCCCTCAGCCAGCTCTCCACCGACGAGCTGCGCCGGTTGATTCAGCTGCGCGAGCCGGGGGGTGAGCGATGAGCAGGCGGGCGGCGCCGCTGGCGAATCAGTGGTGGTCGCAGCGGTTCACGGCGGTGCTGGAGGGCTACGGGCTGGGGCCGCGCATGGAGCGGGGCCGCCGCTACGCCCGCGGCGGCAGGGTGCAGGAGCTGGTGGAGAAGGCGGGCCGGCTGGAGGCCAGGGTGCAGGGCTCAAGGGCCACGCCCTATCGGGTGAGCGTGCGCAGCGCCGCCCCCAGCAAGGCGCAGTGGCAGGCGCTGGAGCAGGCGATGGCCGCCCGCCTGGGCTGGACCGCCCAGCTGCTCAACGGCGAGGTGCCCCGCGATCTGGAGGAGCCGTTCGAGGCGGTGGGGGTGCCGTTGTTTCCGCGCCGCTGGGGCGATCTGCAGGTGCGCTGCGGCTGCCCCGACGACGCCGTGCCCTGCAAGCACATCGCCGCGCTGCTCTACGTGTTCGCCAATCGCCTGGATGAGGACCCCTGGCTGCTGCTGGCCTGGCATGGCCGCGACCGCGAGCAGCTGCTGGCCAGCCTGCGCCGCGATGCCCCCGAACCGCCCAAAGCCGAGGGCCTGTCGCCCTGGTGGCCCGTGGGCCTGCGGGCCCGCCCGGCGCCGCGCCTCCAGCCCCCCGACCCGCTGCCACCCGATCCACCGCAACGGGCGCTGCAGCGCCTGGGCCCGCTGGAGCTGCCGGGGATGGATCCCCCTGAGCTGGAGCGGCGCCTGGCGGGGTTGTACCGGCGGCTATTGGTGGACGAGGGGGAGCTGAGTTGAGTCCAGCATCGACAAACTGCTGCGCAAAACGCCCCAGGGCCTGATCCCGCCTCAATCCACGTCGTGGGCGTGGCGGCGGTAGAGGAAGTCGAGGGCGTGGTTGCGCAGCTGGCCGTAGCGGGCGTCGTCCTGGATGGCCTCGTAGCGGCGTGGCCGCTCGAAGGGCACCTCCAGGATCTCGCCGATCGTGGCCGAGGGGCCGTTGGTCATCATCACGATCCGGTCGGCGAGGAACAGGGCTTCGTCGATGTCGTGGGTGATCATGAGCACCGTGGGCTTCTGCTCACGCCAGATCGCCAGCAGCTCCTCCTGCAGCTCTTCCTTGGTGATCGCATCGAGGGCGCCGAACGGTTCATCCAGCACCAGCACCGCCGGCGACACCGCCAGGGCGCGGGCGATCGCCACCCGCTGGCGCATGCCCCCGGAGATCTGGCCGGGCCGTTTGCTGCGGGCCTCGATCAGGCCCACCATCTCCAGGTGGTGGCTCACCACATCTCGCCGGCTGGCTGCAGCCAGTTCCGGCCGGGCGGCTTTCACCGCCATCTCCACGTTCTGCCACACCGTGAGCCAGGGCAGCAGTGAGTAGTTCTGGAACACCACCATGCGGTCGGGGCCGGGGCGCTCGATCGGGGTGCCCTCCAGGGTCACGGCGCCGCTGCTGGGCTGCAGGAAGCCCGACACCATGTTCAGCAGGGTGCTCTTGCCGCAGCCCGAGTGGCCGATCACGCAGAGGAACTCCCCCTGGCGCACCTGCAGATTGATGTCGCGCAGGGCCTCGAAGGGGCCGCGGCGGGTGTGGAACACCTGGCCCACATCGCGAAACTCCAGGAAGGGCTGGCCGGTGCTGGTGGGTCTGGCAGCTGGGGCGGTGGTGGTCATCGGTGGCTGGCGGCGGCTTGCTGTTTGAGGCGGCGCTGCTCCTGCAGGAAGTGGATCAGCTCGGCGCGCAGGTGGTAGTAGTCGGGGTGGTCCATCACCGTGAGCCGCTCGCGCGGCCTGGGCAGGGGCACCTCCACGATCCGGCCGATGCCGGCGGCGGGCCCATTGGTCAGGCACACCACCCGGTCGGAGAGCAGCAGGGCCTCGTCCACGTCGTGGGTCACCATCACGGCGGTGAGTTGCGACTCCTGGCAGATCTGCATCAGCTGCTGCTGCAGGTTGCCGCGGGTGAGGGCATCGAGGGCGCCGAAGGGCTCATCGAGCAGCAGCAGGGTGGGGCGGATCGCCAGGGCCCGGGCGATCGCCACCCGCTGCTTCATGCCGCCGGAGAGTTCGGCCGGCAGCTTCTGGGCCGCGGCGCTGAGATTCACCAGCTGGATGTTGCGCTCCACGATCTCCCGCCGCTCGGCAACGCTGAGCTGGGGGTACACCGTGTCCACCGCCAGGGCGATGTTCTGGCGCACCGTGAGCCAGGGCAGCAGCGAATAGTTCTGGAACACCACCATCCGCTCCGGCCCGGGATCGGTGACCTGGCGGCCGTTCATCAGGATGCCCCCCTCCGTGGCCTGGCTGAGGCCGGCCATCAGGTTGAGCAGGGTGCTCTTGCCACAGCCGGAGTGGCCGATCAGGGTGATGAATTCGCCGGCGCGCACGTCCAGGTTCACCCCCTGCAGCGCCACGTAGCGGCCGCCGTCGTCGAGCCGGAAGGTCTGGGTCACGGCATCCACCGTGAGCAGTCCGTTGGGGGTGGCCATCTCAGGCGGCCCCCCGGCTCACCTTGCGGCCCACCCAGGCCACCAGCCGATCGAGCAGCAGGCCCACCACGCCCACATACACGATCGCCAGGATGATCTGGCTGGAGCTGGAATCGCCGCTGGCGTTGTAGGCATCCCAGATGAAGTAGCCGATGCCGCCATCGGCCTTGAGCATCTCGGCGGCCACGATCGCCAGCCAGGCCAGACCCACGGCGATGCGCAGGCCGGTGAACACATAGGGCACCGTGGCCGGAATCACGATGTTGCGGATGTAGGCCCGCTTGCTCAGGCGCAGCACCCGGGCCACGTTGGTGTAGTCCTGGGGGATCTCCTGGATGCCCACGGCGGTGTTGATGATGATCGGCCAGATCGCTGTGATGAAGATCACGAAGATCGCCGAGGTGTTGGCGTCCTGAAACACCATCAGCGAGATCGGGAACCAGGCCAGCGGCGGCACGGTGCGCAGCACCTGCACCACCGGGTCGAAGCCCTTGCCGGCGAAGCGGTTCAGGCCCAGCAAGCCCCCGATGGCGATGCCCACCACGGCGGCCAGGCCATAGCCCAGGGCCACACGCTGCAGGGAGATCAGGATCTGCCAGCCCAGGCCCTTGCTGGTGCCGCCGTCATCAAAGAAGGGCTGGCTGATGTAGGGATCCCAGGTGTCCACGATCACGTTGATCGGGCCTGGCAGGCGGCCGACGCCGAGCACGGCCGAGAGCAGTTGCCACACCAGCAGGAAGGCGCCGATGCAGAGCAGGTAGGGCAGCAGCTGCGGCAGGGCCGGCAGCAGCCGGCGCCGCCGCCGCCCGGCGGGGGTGAGGGTTGTCACGGGAAGGAGAAGGTGGGAGCTGGAGCGGAACGGGTGGCGGCGGAACTCAGGCCATGGCCTTGATCTTCAGGGAATCGAGATAGGCCTTGGGATTCTCCGGATCGAACACAACCCCGTCGAAGAACGTCTCCTTGCCGCGCGAATCGCTGGCGGGGATGTCCTTAGCCATGCCGATGGCGGTGGCGGCCTCCTTCCAGAGGTCGGCGCGGTTGACCTTGTTCACCAGGGCATCGATGTCGGTGTTGGCCGGCAGGTAGCCCCAGCGCAT
Source organism: Prochlorococcaceae cyanobacterium (assembly GCA_044374745.1). Lineage (GTDB taxonomy): Bacteria > Cyanobacteriota > Cyanobacteriia > PCC-6307 > Cyanobiaceae > NIES-981. The sequence continues at coordinate 11,892 of JBILNZ010000010.1, forward strand.
GTCTTCGGTCACGAACCACTTGTCGTGGCTCTTGAACGGGAAGGAGGCATTGGCGCTCCAGAACAGCATCTTCACCGGGCTGTCCTTCACCACGCGGCCATCGCCGTAGTCGATGTCGCCGGCGAGACGGGGCTTGATGTCAGCGACGCTCGCCTTGAAGTACTTGTCCTTCGAGGTGATCGCGCAGAGCTCGTCGAGGTTGGCGGGGTCTTCGCACCAGATCTGGGCTTCCTGCACCGCCATCAGCAGGGCTTTGGCGGCCTTGGGGTTCTGATCCACCCAATCGGCGCGCATCGAGAAGGCCTTCTCGGGGTGGTTCTTCCACAGTTCGCCGGTGATGGCGGCGGTGTAGCCCAGCTTCTTGTTCACCAGGCGCTGGTTCCAGGGCTCACCCACACAGAAGGTGTCCATGGTGCCGGTCTGCATGTTGGCCACCATCTGCGGCGGCGGCACCACCACCAGGTCGGCGTCCTTGTTGGGGTCGATGCCATTGGCCGACAGCCAGTAGCGCATCCACAGGTCGTGGGTGCCGCCGGGGAACGTGACGGCTGCTTTGAACTTCTTGCCTTTGGCGCTGGCCTGCTGCGCCGCCTTGGCCAGGCCGGCCTTGTTGTCGATGGTCAGCTTGTCGGCCAGGTAGTCCTTCGACACCGACAGGCCCTGACCATTCACATTGAGCCGCGCCAGGGTGTACATCGGCAGCGGCTGCTTGCTCTTGGTGATCGTGCCGGCGGTGAGCAGCAGCGGCATCGGCGACAGGATGTGGGCGCCATCGATGCCGCCCTTGGCGCTGCCGAGCTCCAGGTTGTCGCGGGTGACGGCCCAGGAGGTCTGCTTCATCACCTTCACATCGGGCATGCCGTGCTTGGCGAACAGGCCCTTTTCCTTGGCGATGATCAGCGGAGCGGCGTCGGTGAGGGCGATGAAGCCCAGCGTGGCGCCCTTCACTTCGGGAGCGTCAGTGCCGGTGGCCTTGGAGCTGGCCTGAATCTCGGGCTTCTTGCTGGGGCCGCCACAGGCGGCCAGCCAGACGGCTCCCGCGGCCGAGCCGGCGGCGGTGAGCAGAAACTTGCGGCGTGAAAGGTTGGACATGGGCGATACGGAGCGGCTTGATGGAGCGGCGTGACGTGCCGGAGTGATGGCGAATTGCACTCCGGTCGGGCTCCACAACGAAGCGCACCGAACCGGCCAGGCTGATTGCCGGCGCACGAGCTGACCGACCCACCCAAGACACCACGCCAGGCCCCAGGTGGTGAGTGGCGGTTGTTACCGATTGGCCAAGGCCTGGCGCAGGCGCTCGCCGCTGCGGGCGGCCAGCAGGCCGCGGGCCTGGTCGAGGGCAGCGGTGAGCGTGTCGATCTGATCGGCCAGCCACAGGTAGGCCCCCAGGTTCCAGAGCAGGGCCCTGGCCAGCGGACCCTCGCCGGCCAGGGCAGCCAGCGCCTGTTGTTGCCAGATCTCCAGGCTCTCCCAGGCCACCTCCTCAGCGTGCAGGCCGTGGTCGCGCGGGTGCAGCAGCAGCCGTTCCACCGCCCCACGGCGCAGGCGGGCTGTGATGCCGGCGCGGCTGGAGGGCAGGTCGGTGGAGCCCTCCAGGCCCTTCACGGTGAGCACCTCGCTTTCCCCCGCGGCCGCGAGGGCTTCCCAGGCCCGCTTCTCGGTGGGCGGATGCACGAATCCGCTCACCAGCAGGTGCTCGCCCTGGTGGGGCGTCCAGAGCAGCTCCAGGCTGGCCACCGGCGGCCGTTTGCCGATCGCGTCGCGGGCGGGCAGCAGGCGGTCGGCCGCGGCGAAGTGGTCGGGCTGGTGGCTCAGCGCCAGGTTGTGGCGATCCAGGCGCTCCTGCACGCCGGCCAGCGGCAGGCCGCGCCACTCGATGCCCAGGGCGGCGAACAGCTCCGCCAGGGTGACGCCGTATTTCACCGGCATGGGCGCACCGCCGTGCAGCACCACGGGCACGCCCGCGCTGGCCAGCACCAGGGCGAGCAGGGGCAGCAGCGGTGCGGTGCGGCTGCGGCCGTCGTAGGGCACGCCGAAGCTGAGGGCCCGCCGGCCCGGAGTGCGCAGCACCGGCCCGTGCTGGCGGTAGCTGTCGAGCATGCCGGCCAGCTCGATCGGCAGGGGCCTGCGGATGCGGTGGGCGATCAGAAAGGCGCCCAGCTGGGCCTCGCTCACCAGGCCCTGGAGCATCAGGTCCATGGCCGTGCGGGCCTCCTCGCGGCTGAGGCCGGTGCTGGTGTGTTCGCCACTGCCCACCTTGCCGATCAGTTCGCGGAAGCGGGCCCGCTCCGGGCCGAGGGCCTGCAGCTGCTGGTCCCGTCTCAGGGCGATCGTTGGTAGCGGTTGCGACACGGACACCGGGCGCCTCGGCGCACAATTTGAGGGTTCTCCTGTGGGGAGATCATCCAGCACGGAAGTCAGCGCCGCTGCCATGGGCGCCACTTCCGCGATTTCATTTCCGGCGGCGTAGCTCTCATCGGCGCTCGCTCGGACCCCAGCACCCCGCGCCGCACCGGCCTGGCTGGGCACTCCGACGTTCCTTTACGCCCCTGGCTGCCGCTGATGTCCACTACCTCTGCGTTCTCTCCGTCCACCCTCAGCAAGGTGGAGCAGGCCAAGGCCGAGCTCTGCGGCCTGGAGCTGGCGCCACGGCTGGAGGACCTGGGCCGCCAGGGCTGGGAGGCCCTCGATGAGGCCACCCTCACCATCCGGCTCAAGTGGCTGGGGATCTTTTTCCGCCCGGTCACCCCAGGGCGGTTCATGGTGCGGCTGCGCCTGCCCAATGGCGTGATCACCGCCGAGCAGCTGGCGGCGCTGGCCGAGGCGGTCGATCGCTGCGGCGAACACGGCAGCGCCGACATCACCACCCGCCAGAACATCCAGCTGCGGGGCCTGCTGCTCGAAGACATGGCCCCGCTGCTGGCGGAGCTGGAGCGGGTTGGCCTCACCAGCCGCCAGTCGGGCCACGACAACCCCCGCAACATCACCGGCAACCCCCTGGCCGGCATTGATCCCGAAGAATTCATCGACACCCGGCCGCTGGTGGAGGCCATCCAGGCGGCCCTGCTCGGCCCGGCCGGCCCGCGCAACCTGCCGCGCAAGTTCAACGTGGCCGTGGGCGGCGCCCCCGACAGCTTCCTGCTGCACAACGACCTGGCCTTCCTGCCGGCCCACCACAACGGTGAGCTGGGCTTCACGGTGATGGTGGGCGGTTTCTTCTCGGCCCAGCGCAATGAGCTGGCCATTCCCCTGGGGCTTTGGCTGCCGGCCGCCCAGCTCCCCGGCTTCACCCTGGCGGTGCTGCGCCACTTCGAGCGCGCTGGCAACCGCCAGCAGCGCAACAAGAGTCGGCTGATGTATCTGGTCGACCAGCTGGGCCTGGAGGACTACCGCCAGGCGGTGCTCGACACCTGGGCTGGGCTGGCGGCTGAGCTGGGTGGCGAGCAGACGGGCGACCCGGCCACGGCCGCGCCCCACGACGGCAGCCATCTGGTGAACCGGGCACCCCGCGACGGCCTGGGGGTGCAGCCCCAGAAGCAGGCAGGCCAGTCCTGGGTGGGGCTGCATGTGCCGATGGGGCGCCTGGATGCCGAGGGGATGGCCGAGCTGGCCCGCCTGGCGCGCACCTACGGCTCCGGCGAGCTGCGGCTCACCGAGGCCCAGAACGCCCTGATCGTGAACGTGCCCGCCGAGCGGCTGGAGGCCCTGCTGGCCGAGCCGCTGCTGCGGCGCTTCCGCCCCGACCCCTCCCCCCTGCAGGCCGAGGCCGTGAGCTGCACCGGCAGCGCCTACTGCAGCTTCGCCCTGATCCCCACCAAGGGCACGGCCCAGGCGGTGCTCGAGGAGCTGGAGCGGCGCGTCGAGCTCCCCCATGCGGTGCGCATGCACTGGACCGGCTGCCCCAACGCCTGCGGTCAGCCCTACATGGGCCAGATCGGTCTGATGGGGGCCAAGGCCCGCAAGGACGGCCAGATGGTGGAGGCCGCCAAGATCTTCCTCGGCGGCGCCATGGACGCCGAGCCGAAGCTGGCCGAGCTGCACCACAAGGGCGTGCCCCTCAGCGACCTGGCGGATGTGCTGGAGCAGCTGCTGGTGGAGCGCTTCGGCGCCCGCCGGCGGCCGTCCCCTAGCGTTTTTTGAGTCGTTGGACTCCCTCCGCCAGCGCTCTGCTGCCCATCGCCCCCCACCCCGTTCCCGTGGCGTGATTCCCCTGGCTGACGCTCCGCCCGGTCCTGCCGAACTGCCCAGCGGGGGTGACCCCGGCCGCTGGCCGTTTCTGCAGCGGCTGCGCCGGCTCCCCCACCTGGATCCGGAGCCCTGGTTGCGGGCGATCGAGACCGGTGCCCTCCAGCCCGAGGCCGATCTGCTCGCCGCCCTGGCTGAGCACTGGTCCGCGGAAGCGCCCCTGCGGCTGTTGCGCTGGTGGGCGGCCCAGCCTGCGCGGGATCCCCAGCTGCCGCTGGTGGTGGGCATCCGCCGCAACCCTGCCCTGGCGGCCTGGTTGCTGGTCGAGTTGCAGGGTGATCCGCAGCAGCAGCTGGGCCGCCCGCCGGAGTTGCTGGCGGCCCTGCTCAGCCTGCTGGGCCACCAGCGCGATGCCCGTGCCTGGCTCCTGCTGCGCGCCTGGGCGCTAGCGCCGATCCCCACGTCGTTGCGGCGCTCGGCTCTGGAAGGCCTGGCGCTGGGGCTGCCTGTGTGGCCCCGCGCCGCCCTGCGCCGCTGCCTGCTGGAGCTGGCGGCCGATCTCGATCCCCAGCTGGCCGCCACGGCCGTGGACCTGTTGGCTCGCCTGCCGGGCTGCCGCCGCCAGCTGGTGCCCCTCAGCCGCCGAGCTCTTGAACCCGCCGTGGCCGGGCGGTTGCAGCGCCGCCTGGCGGCGACGCCGGTGCAACCGCTGCTGCTGGTGGTGCATGGCCGCAGCGGCGGCGAGCTGCCGAGCGAACTGCTGAGCCTGGCGGCGGAGCTCGAGCAGCGGCGCGGGGCGCCGGTGCGCCTGCAGGCGCTCAGCGCCAGCGCCCCCCCCGACGGGGAGCCGCTGCTGGCGGCGGGCCTGCCCCTCACCCTGGTGCCGCTGCTGTTGTTGCCCGGGGGCCATGTGCGGCAGGACGTGCCCGCCATCGCCGCCCACTGGCGCCGCCGCACCCGGGTGCAGCGCCAGCCCTTCCTCGGGGCCTGGCCCTGCTGGCAACAGGCCCTGCGCAGCGAACTCCAGGCGCTGGCGGGCGCCGCGGAGCCGGGGCAGGGGCGGCCCCTGCTGTTGCACCATCCGCTCGCCGGTGCCCTGGCCCAGCGCTACCTGGCCTTGCTGGAGCAGGTCACCGGGGCGTGCGCCCTGGCCGCTCCATACAGTGCGCCTGATCCCGAGGATCCCCCCCTGAGCTTCACCGCCCCGGCCCTGCCCCTGGTGCTCGCTGCCAACCGCCTCACCGAACGGCTCGGCGGCACGGGTCTCGATGGCACAGTTCTCGGCGACACGGTTGGGGTGCCCCTGCTGCAGCGGCCGGCCCTGCGGGCCGTGCTGCTCGACGCGCTTGAGGCCCTGCCGTGAGCGAGCAGGCTGCCCCGTTCGGCACCGTGTACCTGGTGGGGGCCGGCCCCGGCGATCCCGACCTGCTCACCGTCAAGGCCCACCGCCTGCTGCAGCAATGCGATGCCCTCGTGTACGACTCCCTGGTGCCCAAGGCGCTGCTGGATCTGGTGCCGGAGGGCTGTGAGCGTCACTTCGTGGGCAAGCGCCGCGGCCATCACTCCGTGCCCCAGCCCAGCACCAATGCCGTGCTGGTGGAGCTGGCCGGCCGCCGCCGCCTGATCGTGCGGCTCAAGGGCGGCGATCCCTTTCTGTTCGGCCGCGGCGGGGAGGAGGCGGCCCACCTGGCGGCGCGGGGCATCCCGGTGCAGGTGGTGCCCGGTGTCACCGCCGGCATCGCCGCGCCGGCCTACGCGGGCATCCCGGTGACCCACCGCAAGGCGGGCTCCAGCGTCACCTTCGTGACCGGCCACGAGGAGATCGACAAGCAGCGCCCCGGGGTCGACTGGCGCGGGCTGGCCCGCAGCAGCGATGGGCTGGTGATCTACATGGGTCTGCACAACCTGCGCCGCATCGCCGAAGAGCTGCTTGCCGGCGGCCTGGCGGCAAGCACCCCGGCGGCGGTGATTCAGCAGGGCACGGTGGAGGGCCAGCGCCTGCTGCTCAGCCCCCTGGCGGAGCTGGCCGACCGCGCTTCTGCGGAGCAGTTCGCCTCGCCCTCGATCGTGCTGGTGGGCCAGGTGGTGGCCCAGCGGGTGGCGGCCTGCAGCCCCGACCCGGCGGCGGTGGAGATGCCGATCCCCTTCTGATCGGCCCTGCTGCAACCGGTGACCCCGTTCTGCACAGGATTCAGGTCAGTCGTGGAACTGACCAGTGCTTGCGGGGTTTCCGTAGTGGTTGGCACCGTTGGCGGGTGGGTGGCTTCGGTTCACTGGCCCTTCTCCCGAGCCCCAAGCCCCCCAGGCCGATGACTGCCTTCATGCCGAAGCCGGCGCCGATGTTCGAGTTGATCCCCTACGAGAAGTTCCGGGATACGCCCGCGGTGCGCTTCTTCGACATCACCGTTGCCGAATCGAATGCCCGGGACCTGGTGATCCATTCCGGCCCGGCCGTGAGTCCTCCCGATGAGGAGAAAACCGGCGCCTGGCAGTTCTATCTGCATCCCCACCAGGAAGACAATCTGCTGGCCCTGCATGGCGGCCGCACGTTCTATCTGGTGAACTTCGGCTGGAATTATCCGTATCACATTGTTCGTCTGGAGGCCGGCGGCGACATCCTGCGCATTCCGCCCGGCACCTTTCACCGCTCCGTGTCCGATCCTGATGGGTCGGTGGTGCTCAACCAGGCCATTCGCGAGGAGGGGGCCAGCGTGGTGAGGGAGTTCCGGGTGTACAACAGCCGCCGCATTCCCCGGCTGTTCGCCGTCACCTTCAAGACGGCCCCCCTGCCCAAGCTGCACGGCTTGAACTGGTAACCGCTGGGCCGGGCTGGCCTCAACCGCCCGTTCCCCTGCTGGCGCCAGAGAGTTCCTTGGGGCGGGTCGCCGCCAGGCTTGCCTGGGCTCGTTCCAGCAGGCTGTTGGCCGAATCGCCCTGAGGATCCAGGCTGGCGATGCCAAGGCGGGGCTCTGGCCTCAGTTCCGGGTCGTCCCGGTGGGTCAGGTCGCAGGTGGGGCCATCGCCGGGTCGGTCGCCCTGGGGCCGGATCCACACCGTTTCGATTGCCGCCACCAACGAGTCCCCCAGCTGGCGGGCATCAGCGGCGTTGCAGCCGGTTGCCAGCACCACGAAGTCCTCTCTGGACGTTCGGAAGAGGTGGTCGGTGATGCGCAGGCGCTCGCCCAGGGCCGCTGCAGCCGCGATCAGCAGCGCATTCCCCGCTTCCGCCCCGAACTGGCTGTAGGCCCGGCCCACCCCATCGAGCGTGAAGCACAGGCAGGAGAGGGGCTCGCCACTGCGGCGCGCACGATGCCATTCCTCCTGGAGCCGTCCCGCGAGGGCCTTGCCGTTGTTGCAGCCCGTGAGCGGGTCGGTGGTGAGCAGCTGCTCCAGCTCCTGCCGGGAGTGCAGCAGCCTGGTGTTGCTCTGCTGCAGCTGCCGGTAGAGCCGGTTGGCCTCGAGGAGGTGCTGGTTCAGCTGCTTGGCCAGGGTGCGCAGTTCGCTGATGGCGGAGAGGCGCAGCGGCGGCGGGTAGCTGCCCTCGGAGCCCTGGGGCCGGCCCGGCTGGGGGTTGAGAACCCGATGGAATTCCCGCTCAAAGAGCCGGCCCACGTAGGTGCTGAGCAGGGCGCCGAGCGCCACCACTGCCAGGCTCACGGCCAAGAGGTGGCTGCTCTGTTCCTGCATGCGGGTGACCGCTGAGCGGGCCGGTTCCACCACCTGCACCAGATCGGTGCCCCCTGTTTTCTGGTCTTGGATGCTGTAGCTCCAATAGCCGTTCACCCACTTGCGCAGGGCCGGACCCTGCCCCCGGGGAATCAGCAGGGCCAGCTCGCGATTGGAGATCTGGCTGCGGCCGCCATCGCTGAATTGGGCATCGAGGCGCTTGAACAGCTCCGGATCGGAGCTGGCGGGCCGACCATCGGCGTCGATGCGACGGTAGGCCAGATCGCCGCCGAGCTGCTCGATCAGCAGCTGGTTGGTCTGCTAGCCGGGCCCCACACGAGACACTGCCAGGCTGATGGTTTTCAGGCCATCGAGCACCCCCTGCTCCACGGCGCGCTGCAGCTGGTGGCCGGCGGTGATGCTGATCAGCAGGGTGGGCAGGGTGATGGCGAGCACGGCCAGGCTGATGATCACGCCGCGGAGCGACAGCCCGGGCCCCAGGTTGCGCCTGGCCTGCAGGGCCCGGGTGATCACCAGGGCGGTGAAGGCCAGCTCGGTGTTCAGCACGCCGTTGAAGCTCTGCTTCACGGCCACCACCAGCACATTGGCCGGGTCGATGTCCATCACCAGGCCGTAGAAGAGGAACACCAGAGGCGCTCCCACGAGCAGCCAGTAGCCGATCGCCAGCAGCATCACCTGGCCGTTGCCGCGCCCGTTCTGCTCGGGAGGAATCCGCCGCAGCCACAGCCAGAGCCAGAGCACCTCCAGCCCGAAGATCACCACCGCCCAGGGATGCCCCCACAGGGGCCAGGTCTGCAGGCTGGCCAGCACGCCGATCGCCACCCCCCACCAGCGGGGCCAGAGCAGCAGGGCGAAGACCGCCGGCACCGAACCCAGCATCACGTGGATGCCGTAGAAGAGCGGCACCGGCAGGGCATTGAGCAGCACAGCCAGCCCACTCAGCAAAGCCAGCAGCCCGGCGGTTCGGGTTCGGGAGTGGGTCCGGTGGCTGGCCAGCTCAGGGCCCGGAACGCGCTCCGGGCTCAGGCCGTGCTCAGGGCTCAGACCGTTTCCGCTTGGATCCAGAATGTGCGCATCGTGGACTCGCGAAGCCTGCGCGGCGGGGATCATGGGTTGGCAGGGTGCCATCAAGCGGATCAATGATCCAACCGTAGGCTCCCTGTACAGGGGTTGCCTTTAAGGTTCAGTTTCCTCTTCGATTGAAGGTTGAAGTCTTGAGGGCTCGCGGCAGCCGAGACACACGATCCGCAGTTTCTCCGCCGTCACCTCCGCGCCGGTTGCGCGGCCTGGCAGCGGCAGTGGCCTTGGGGATGGCAGGGCTGATGGCCGCATCCTGCGGCCGGTCGTCCCCGGACTTCACGATGCCGATCTCGAACTGGCCGGGCTATGAATACTTTTATCTGGCTGAACAGAAGGGGTTGGCGATCGCTCAGGGATTGACCCTGCGCACCGCCGAATTCCCCGACCCCCAGGCGATCGTGCATGCCTTCCTGAGGGGCGAGTTGCAGGTGGCCCAGCTCACCACCGTGGAGGCGGTGGACATCTGTGCCCGGGCGCCGGATCGCTGCCCAGTGGTGGTGCTGGTGCTCGATGAGTCTCGCGGTGGTGATCAGGTGGCCGTCCGGCCCGGCATCGCCTCCCTGGCAGCCTTGCGCGGCCGGCGGGTGGGGCTCACCCTCTCCACCCTGGGGCCGTACGTGCTGAGCCGGGCCCTGGAGCGGGAGGGGCTCTCCCTCGACGATGTGCAGGTGCGCAACATGCCGCTCGAGGGGATGGGCGATGCCCTGGCCAGGGGCGCGGTGGATGCGGTGGCGTTCTTTCCCCCCTACAGCGAGCTGGCCTACCGTGACGGCGTGGCCCACAAGTTGTTCGACAGCCGGGCGATCCCCGGTGAGATCTTCGATGTGCTGGTGGTGAGCCCGGAGTTCTACGCCACCCAGGGCGCCGTGCTGGCGCGCCTGTTGCGGACCTGGCAGGCGGCCCACGAGCTGGCGAAGGCGGAGCCCGCCATGGCACGGGCCCTGATGGCACAGCGGGAGGGTCTCACCGCCGACGAATTCCGCTCCGCTGAGGAGGGCCTGGTGTACTGGTCCCTGCGGCAGCAGGAGCCCATGCTCGCTCCGGGGGGCACGCTGGAGCGCAATCTCCTCGCCGTGCAGGAGGTGCAGAAAGCGCTCAAGCTGGTGGCACCTGGCAGTCCGCTGCCCCGGGTGAGCCAGGCCCCGTTGCAGGCGGCCTTGCGCTGAGCTGTCGTACCCGCTGAGAGAAGGCTCCTCCTCCACCGTGCCCGCTTCGCCCCCCTCTCCCCCGCTTCAGCAACGCCAGGTCTGGCGGTTGTGGTTGCTGCTGCCGATGCTGATCGGCCTGACCGTTGCGGGCGGGAGCCTCCTCTGGCAGGAGCTGCAGCGGCGGCGCCAGGTGGTTGTGTCCACCACCAGCTGGCCTGCCAATGAATATCTCTACCTCGCGGAGCAGAAGCAGCTCGGCCAGCCTTTTGGGATCGACCTGCGCATCACCCAGTCGAGCTCTCTGGAGGATCAGCGACTGGCTTTCGTGCGCGGCGATGCGGATGTGATGGCCACCACCCTGCCGGAGGCAATCGCGCTGTGCCAGGAGGCCCCGGAGCGCTGTCCGGAGCTGGTGCTCGTCATGGACGAATCGGTGGGAGCGGATCGCCTGGTGGGCCGGGCGGCCCTCGCCGGCCCAGGTGCGCTGGCTGGCCAGTGGGTGGGGCTGGAGCGCACTGTGCTGGCGGAATATCTGCTGCTGCGCAGTCTCGATAGCCTTCCTGTCGCAATCGAGGATCTGCAGTTGCGCTTCGACGGCCCCGTGGCCCTGGTGGTGTTGCTGCGGGCAGGCGAGATCGATGCGGTGGTCACCTATCCCCCCTACGACTTAAGCCTGCGCAAGGACGACCGCTTCCACGAGCTCTTCAGCAGCCGGCGGATTCCAGGCGAAGTGGTGGATGTGCTGGCCGTGGCTCCCGAGATGGTGCGCACCCGCCGGAGCCAGGTTCAGGCCCTGGTGCGCAGCTGGTGGGCGGCCCAGGCCTACGCCCGCCGGCACCGCACCGAAGCCGTGGGGCTGATGGCGCAGCGCCAGCAGATCAGCCCCCGCGAGTTCGAGCAGTCCGAGCAGGGCCTGCGCTATCCCTCGGCTGGTCAGCAGCGACGGCTTCTCGCCGCCGACGGGCCTGTGGCTCGCACGATCGCACGGATGGCCGAGCTGCTCAGGGCCGCCCGGCGCATCCAGCCGGATGCACCGCTGCCGAAGCCCTCCGCCGCATTTCTGGTGGAGCCGTGATTCTGCGCCTGCTCAGCGATCAGGGCCAGGGCTCCTCGGAGGTGCTCAGCCGGCGGGTGAATCGCCAGCTCTGGCTCGACATGGTGCTGGCCGCCACCGGCGCTTCGGCGCTGATGGCCGTGGTGGCGGGTTTTTTGGTGCTCTCCCAAAGTGCCCGGGAGCTGCAGCGGGATGCTGAAGGGCTGCAGCGGCAGCTGAGTGCCGGCCTCACCAGCTACGAGCCGCTCTACAACCTGCAGCGGCGCCTGCAGACAGCTGCTTCCACCCGGGAGGTGATGAGTGCCCTGGTGGTGGATCAGCGGGGGTTGGTGCTGGCCGCCTCCAACGCGGCCTTGGTGGGCCTGCCTTTGCCCCATGTGCTGCAGTTGCCCAACCAGCAGCATCTGCGGGAGCTGTTTGCCGAGTGCCCTTCCACCTCCACAGTTCTCACCTGCCTGACCCGTGATCAGGTGCTGTTTCATGGGCCGCTGCCCTGGATCGGTGGCGATGTGCTGATGACCATGCGCCAGTACCCGCTCGCTCTCGAGACCTCTGGCCGCTATGGGGACCGGGCCAGTCTGATCACGATCACCGACGTGCAGGGGGCGCGCATCGAGGCGCTGGCTTTTGTTGTTCAAGTGTTTCTGGCGGGTCTGTTGCCGCTCAGCGCCGGTTGCATTGGCCTGATGCTCCAGCTGCGCCGCGTGCTCATTCCGGAGTTGCTGCGCCTGGCCCAGATCGATTCCCTTTCCGGCAACTACAACCGGCGGGCGTTCAGCGAGGCGGCCCAGGAGACGCTCCGCCTTGCTCAGCAGACCGAGCGGCCGATGGCGATGGCCCTGATCGATGTGGATTTCTTCAAACAGATCAACGACACCCATGGGCATGACGCCGGCGACCAGGTGATCCGCCAGGTCTCCGAGCTGCTGCGTCAGGCGGTGCGCGGTACGGATCTGGTGGGCCGCCTGGGGGGCGATGAGTTTGCGATCCTCGTGCAGTTGCCTGGTGAGGCAGCCACGCAGATGCTGGAACGCACGCGCGCGCGGATCCACGACACGCCGATTGCCACCGGCGATGGCGATGGCGACGCGGTGCAGGTGAACCTGTCGGTGGGAGTGGCCACCACAGCCGGTCAGGCTGGTTATGACTTCAGTGAGTTGATGGGTGCCGCTGACGCGGCCCTCTATCTGGCCAAGGATCGGGGCCGGGGCCAGGTGGCGAATCTGGAGATTGAGACTCAGGCTGCACGGGGTCGCCGTTCAGATGGATTCGGCTACTGGCAGGTTGGTGGGCTCTGAGGTGGCGTCGCGGCAAGGAGAACAGCCTTCGTGCAGCAGCTCCGCTTCGATCGCCCAGCTGAATTCGCTGGTCACGCCGGGGGGGCCGGAGAAGCTGCCGTTGATCGCCGCCGTGAGCTCGGGCTTGGAGGAGGTGGCCAGGGTGATGTAGCGGTCATCGATCGCGCCGATGCCGCTGGGGTCGAAGCCTCGCCAGCCGGCGCCGGGCAGGTACACCTCGGCCCAGGCGTGCAGGTCGTAGCGCTTGGGCATCGGTTCCACCAGGTGGTAGCCGCTCACGAAGCGGGCCGGCAGCCCCACGCAGCGGCAGGATTCCACCATCAGCATCGCCAGATCGCGGCAGGAGCCCACCCGCTCCTTGAGGGTGCGGCCGGCCGGCCAGGCAGGACCCACATGCCGCTGGGTGTACTTCACCCGGTCCTGGATGATCTCCACCAGCTGCTGCAGGAACATCAGCGCCCGCTGGTCGCTCCCCATCAGCGCCTCCTGGGCGAGGTCCACGGCCGCCGGGTCGTGCTGGCCGTTGGGCAGCCAGCCCTCCAGAGAACCCATCAGGTCACCGTTGAGGTGGCCCACCGGGTAGGGCAGCTGCGGTTCGTTCTCCTCCAGGCAGGCCTGCAGCAGCGGCGCCGTCTCGGTTTCCACCTCGCTGATGGCCCGCACCTGGAAATGGTCGCTGCTGCCCTGGAAGCGGGCCCGCAGAATCTCATCGCCACTGGCGGCCACCAGCGGATAGAGGCGGCTGGGCTCGGGACTGATCTCCAGGCGGAAATCCAGCAGCCGCTGGAAGCCGTGGCCGCGGGGTTTCAGCCCGAAGCGGTGGGGGCCGAGCAGCACCGGGGCGTCGTATGTGTAATCGAAGGTGTGAATTACGCGAGCACGCATGCCGGGTCGGCGTTGGTGGGGTTGTGGGTGGTGGCGGTGAAGAAGCGCTGCTCAATCAGTTCATGCATGCTGTTGAGATCGCTCTGCAGGGCATCGATCGCCTCATGCAGTCCGCCGGCGATCAGGTCTTCGATGCTGGTGTAACTCCAGCGGGCCAGGGTGAGGCCGCTGAGACACTCCAGGGCATCGGGGGTGCCCGGCACCGAGCTGCCACTCACGATGCGCAGGGTCTCCTGAATTCGACCCAGGCAATAGCGCACAGAGCGGGGAAAGATCGGATCGAGCAGCAGGAACGATGCCACCGCCTTCGGTTCGATCGCCTGCTGGCGCGACTGGCGGAACATCTGATAGGCCCCGGCACTGCGCAACAGCGAGATCCACTGCAGCTCGTCCAGCACGCCGCCCACCTCGTCGGGGGAGGGCAGCAGCAGGAAATACTTCACATCGAGGATGCGGGTGGTCTTGTCGGCCCGCTCCAGCAGGCGCCCGAGGCGGCTGAACTGCCAGGAGAGATCGCGGCTGAGGGTGGCGTCGGTGATGCCATAGAACAGCTGGCAGGCGCGGCGGATGTCACGCAGCTGCTCCTGGGGTGGTTGCTTCCAGAAGTTGTCGTCTTCAACCAGCGTCCAGTAGATATCATTGAGGTGTTCCCACATCTCGGTGGTGATCACCTCGCGGATCTGGCGGGCGTTCTCGCGGGCGATGCTCAGGCAGTTGAAGATGCTGCTGGGGTTGGCTTCGGCCCGCACCAGAAACTCCACCACGTCATCGGGTGAACCCTGGGGGTAGAGCGAATCGAAAAGTTCGCGATCCCCACTGGCATCGATCAGGGGCAACCAGGGCTCGGCGCTGCCGGGCGGGCAGTCGAGGGCCATGGCCTCGCTCACCTCCACGAAGCGGGAGATGTTTTCGGCCCGCTCCACGTAGCGGTTGATCCAGTAGAGCGAGTCGGCGACGCGGCTCAGCATGGCAGGGCCTCCGGGGTTTCGGACACGATCCAGGTGTCCTTGCAGCCGCCGCCCTGGGAGGAATTCACCACCAGGGAACCCCGGCGCAGTGCCACGCGGGTGAGGCCGCCCGGGCTCACCCACGCCCCCTGCCCGCGCAGCACATAGGGGCGCAGATCCACGTGGCAGGGGAACAGTTCCCCTTCACTCAGGGAGGGGACGGTTGACAGCTCAAGTGTGGGCTGGGCGATGTAATTGCGGGGATTGGCCTGGATTTTTTCCGCAAAATCGCCGATCTCTTCCGGGCTTGCATGGGGGCCGATCAACATGCCGTAACCGCCCGCTTCCGCCACCGATTTCACCACCAGCTCACCGAGATGGGCGAGCACATAGGCCTGGTCGTCGGGCCTGGAGCAGATGTAGGTGGGCACATTCTCGATGATCGGCTCTTCGCCCAGGTAGTAGCGGATCATCTCCGGCACGTAGGCGTAGATCAGCTTGTCGTCGGCCACGCCGGTGCCTGGAGCGTTGGCGATCGCCACCCGGCCGGCGCGGTAGGCCCGCATCAGACCTGCCACCCCCAGCATCGAGTCGCTGCGGAACATCTCCGGATCGAGGAAGTCGTCGTCGATGCGGCGGTAGATCACATCCACCGCTTCCAGGCCGGAGGTGCTGCGCATCCACACCCGCTCGTCCTGGCATACCAGGTCGCGCCCCTCCACCAGCTGGATGCCCATCTGCTGGGCCAGGTAGCTGTGCTCGAAGTAGGCGCTGTTGTACACGCCGGGCGTGAGCAGCACCACCTTGGGGGTTTCCGTCCAGGGGGCCAGCTCCCGCAGGGTCTGCAGCAGGTGGGAGGGGTAGTCGTCGATCGGCTGCACCGTGCGCCCCGCAAACAGGCTGGGGAACATGCGCTTCATCACCCGCCGGTTCTCGAGGAAGTAGGCCACCCCGGAGGGGCAGCGCAGGTTGTCCTCCAGCACCCGCCAGGTGCCCTCGCCGTCGCGCACGAGATCGAGGCCGGAGATGTGGCACCAGCGGTTGAGGGGGGGCTTGAAGCCCTGCATCTGCGGCCGCCACCCCTGGGAACTCTCCACGTCCGCCCGGGGAATCACGTTGTCGTTGAGGATTCGCTGTTCGCCGTACACGTCGGCCAGAAACAGATCGATCGCTTCCAGGCGCTGGATCAGACCCCGCTCCAGCCGCAACCAGTCGCTGGTGCTGATCAGCCGGGGCAGGGGGTCGAAAGGCAGAATCCGCTCCACGCCCCGCTGGTCGGAGCCGTTGAGGCGGAAGGTGGCACCGAGCCGCTTGAGCAGCACCCCGGCCGCGGCGTGGTTGCGGTTCAGTTCGTCCAGCCCCAGCCGCCCCAGGGAGGAGAGCAGCGGACGCAGGGCGAGGCGCGGCTGGTCATTGGCGCTGAAGTACTCGTCATAGCCGCGGTTTGGGGTGTAGTCCGTAAACATGCCTCTGGCCTGCTGGAGCGGCTGGCGAATCATCCGGAAGCGCAGCGGCCCTCCAGGTATGGGTTGCTACGAAACCCGCCATTGGCTGCCGTCGAGCGTGGCCAGTTCCGGCAGAGCGCTTTATTTTCCCCCCAGCGCAAGTATTAGCCAGGATTGCCTGGTTCACAACGGCCTGGTCTCCGACAGCCCTGCTTTCAACAGTCTGAACCCCATTGCCTGCGGGCGCACTCCTCTTGCAATCCATGGCACCACCAGGTCCCGATCCCTGGCCTGACCTCGGCGGCCGGGAGCCCCCGCCCCTGCCCCCACCTCCTTCATTCGAGGTGGCCACGATTCTGGATGGCCATGACACACGCCGCCATCCCAGGGAGCTGCCTCCCCCTTGCCGTCCGATCAGGGTGCAGCTGGCGTCGAACGCCTGGTTCAGTGCGGACATCCTCGACATCAGCCTGGGGGGGCTTTGCCTGTTGATCACCGATCCCCAGGACCTCTGCGTCGACCAGCCCGTCACCCTGGATTTCGCCGCCCACCGGTTGCCCGACGGGCTCCTGAACAGCGGGCCGGTGCAGGCTCGGCTGCGTTGGTTCGTGCGCTCCGGTCCGGTCACCACCATGGGGGTGGGTTTTTTCATCCCCCTGCCGGAGTTGCCCGAGTTGCTCTAGAGCAGGAAGTAGCGCTGGGCCATCGGCAGCTCGGTGGCCGGTTCGCAGGTGAGCAGTTCGCCGTCGGCGAACACCTCGTAGGTCTGGGGGTCCACGTCCACCGCTGGCAGGGCCGTGTTGTTCTTCATGCTGGCCTTGCCGATGCCGGCCCGGGTGTTCACCACCGGTACGCAGGGGCGGCTCAGCCCCAGCTTCCTGGGGATGTCCGCATCGAGGGCGGCCTGGCTCACGAAGGTGAGGCAGCTGGGGGCCAGGGCCCTGCCGTAGGCGGCGAACATCGGCCGGCCGTGCACCGGCCCGGGGGTGGGAATCGAGGCGTTGGCATCGCCCATCTGGGCCCACACGATCGAGCCGCCCTTGATCACCAGCTCCGGTTTCACGCCGAAGAAGCCCGGCTTCCACAGCACCAGATCCGCCAGTTTGCCCACCTCCACCGAGCCGATCTGGGAGTCGAGCCCGTGGGCGATCGCCGGGTTGATCGTGGTCTTGGCGATGTAGCGCTTGAGGCGGGTGTTGTCGTTGCGGGCGCCGGCTGCGGCGTCTTCCGGCAGGGCACCGCGCTGCACCTTCATCTTGTGGGCGGTCTGGAAGGTGCGGGTGATCACTTCGCCCACCCGGCCCATGGCCTGGGAGTCGCTGGCGATGATCGAGAAGGCGCCGAGGTCGTGCAGGATGTCCTCGGCGGCGATCGTCTCGCGGCGGATGCGCGACTCGGCGAAGGCCACATCCTCCGGGATCCTGGGATCGAGGTGGTGGCACACCATCAGCATGTCGAGGTGCTCCTCGAGCGTGTTCACGGTGTAGGGCCGGGTGGGGTTGGTGCTGCTGGGCAGCACGTTGGCCTCACCGCAGATCTTGATGATGTCCGGGGCGTGGCCGCCGCCGGCCCCCTCGGTGTGGAAGGTGTGGATGGTGCGGCCGCCGATGGCGCGGATCGTGTCCTCCACGAAGCCCGCCTCATTCAGCGTGTCGGAGTGGATGCACACCTGCACGTCGAGCTGGTCGGCCACCGTGAGGCAGCAGTCGATCGCGGCCGGAGTGGTGCCCCAGTCTTCGTGGAGCTTGAGGCCGCAGGCGCCGGCCCGCACCTGCTCCTCGATCGCCTCGGGGGTGGAGGCGTTGCCCTTGCCGTAGAAGCCCAGGTTCACCGGCAGCCCCTCGGCTGCCTGGAGCATGCGGCTGATATGGAAGGCCCCGGGGGTGCAGGTGGTGGCATTGGTGCCCGTGGCGGGGCCGGTGCCGCCGCCCAGCAGGGTGGTGACGCCACTGGCCAGGGCGGTTTCGATCTGCTGGGGGCAGATGAAGTGCACGTGGGTGTCGATCGAGCCGGCGGTGAGGATGTGGCCCTCGCCGGCGATCGCCTCGGTGCCGGGCCCCACCACGATGGTGACCCCCGCCTGGGTGTCGGGGTTGCCCGCCTTGCCGATCGCCACGATGCGGCCGTCGCGCAGGCCGATGTCGGCCTTCACGATCCCCCACCAGTCGAGGATCAGGGCGTTGGTGATCACCGTGTCCACCGTGCCGCCGGCCCGGGTGGTCTGGGCCTGGCCCATGCCGTCGCGGATCACCTTGCCGCCGCCGAATTTCACCTCGTCGCCGTAGACGGTGAAATCCTTCTCCACCTCCAGGATCAGCTCGGTGTCGGCCAGCCGCAGCCGGTCGCCGGTGGTGGGGCCGTAGGTCTCGGCGTAGGCGCGGCGGGAGATGCGGTAGGGCATGGGGGCAGGCGGCGGAGGGCGGTGCGGGCGCAGCGGCGGAGCGTGCTTGGCGCTAATCCAGGGGGCCGTTGATCAGGCCGTTGAAGCCGAACACCCGGCGCTCGCCGGCGAAGGGCACCAGGTGCACGTCGCGGCTGTCGCCCGGCTCGAAGCGGATGGCCGTGCCGGCCGGGATGTCGAGCCGCTGGCCGCGGGCGGCGTCACGGTCGAACGTGAGGGCGCCGTTGGCCTCATGGAAGTGGAAGTGGGAGCCCACTTGCACAGGCCGGTCGCCGGTGTTGGCCACGGTGATGGTGGTCACGGGCCGGCCGGCATTGAGCTCGAGTTCACCGGGTTCGGGGAACAGTTCGCCGGGGATCAGGGGGGCCATCGCCAATGGAGTGGGGGGTGGGTGGGCTCAGCGGATCGGGTCGTGCAGGGTCACGAGCTTGGTGCCATCGGGAAACATCGCCTCGATCTGCACCTCGTTCACCAGCTCCGGCACCCCCTCCATCACCTGATCGCGACTCAGCCAGGTGCTGCCCTCGGCCATCAATGCGGCCACGCTCTTGCCGTCGCGGGCGCCTTCCAGCACCTGGAAGCTGAGCCAGGCCACCGCCTCGGGGTGGTTGAGCCTGAGGCCGCGGTTGAGCCGTCGCTCCGCCAGCAGGGCGGCGGTCACGATCAGCAGCTTGTCCTTTTCCTGGGGAGTGAGATGCATGGGGAAACTGTGGCAGGACTGGGGCCCCTTGGCCCGTTCAGGCTGAACGGCTGCGGGAGGGCGGCACGGCCCACAAGGGGGGAGCTGGGGCGAAGGGGGTCTCCTGGAATGGCCACACCCGCGGCAGTTCCGGCGCGGCCAGCCCCCGCAGCTCCCGGCTGAGGCGCCAGAGGCGGCTGAACCAGTAGCGGGCCGCCTGGCTGGAGGGCCCCCGGTAGCGGGCCACGATCCCCTGCTCGAGGGCTCCGCAGGCCATCTCGCCTGGCAGGCCAGCGCGTGCGGCCCGGCTCCGCTCGAGCAGTGAGGCCAGGGCTTCAGCATCCAGGGGGGCCGGTGCCGCCCATACCAAGCTGCCGAACACCGGCTCCTCCCCCATGCCGTTCTCTTCCTGCAGCGCTGCTCCCGCCAGTTCCAGCCGGTCGACCAGCTCCCAGCGCGGCCCCGTCGGCGTCTGGCGGCGGATGCTGAGGCTGGAGCGCCAGCGCCCTGCCCCCAGCTGCTCCAGGTCGGCGGTGCGGCCCAGCCGCACGATCTCGGCCGCCAGGAAGCTGGCCCCGTCCGCCAGGTCCACCTCCAGGCGCTGGGCAAACAGCCCGTCGGCGTAGAGCACCAGTTCCTGGGGCAGCCATTCCAGGTCGCTGGCGGCGGCCAGCTGGAAGCGCAGCTGCTGCTCGGCCCAGCTGCCCCCCGGCTGCCGGCGCGACCGACCGACTGTGCCGTACACCTTCTGGGCCGCCACGCTGGTGAGCAGGGCGCGGCTGCCGGCCTCCAGGGCGGCGCTGATCTGCAGCTGATCGCCGCCCACCAGCCCGCCGGCGGTGTGCAGCAGTGGCAGTTCGCAGTGGCCGCTGGGCTGCTGGAAGGCCCGTTGCAGCTTGAGCGGGGCGGTGGCCCCACCCTGGTGGGTGGTGCGGTTTCCCTGGCGTTGAAACCGCAGCCAGGCTTCAGCCCGCCAGGCGTTGGCCCGTCCGGAGTTGGCCCGTCCGGAGCTGGCGACGGTGGGCGGCGCGGTGGGCGGGGAGGAGGACATTCAGGCATGCTCAGCCCCGATCACCGCCATTCCGGTAGCAACCGCTACAGAGCCGCGCTGTGCCGCTGGCCAGGGTGCTCCCATGAACGTGCCTGCACCAACCGAGCCCCTGCTGCTCGAGGAACGCCGGCCTGCAGATCCGCTGGCCCAGGAGTCGGCCCAGGTGTTGCAGCTGGCGCTCACGGCCCAGGAGCGCACCAGCCTGCGCGGCCGCCGCCGCACGGTCTGTGGCCGGCCCGTTCTGCTCCAGTTGCCCCGGGGCTCGGCCCTGCAGCCGGGCGAGTTGCTCGCTCCCGTCGGGAGCGACGGGCCCCTGGTGCGGGTGGAGGCGGCCCCCGAGTCGCTGCTTCAGGTGAGCAGCTCCGATCCCCTGGCGCTGCTGCAGGCGGCCTATCACCTCGGCAACCGCCATGTGGCCATGGAACTCCACGCCCACCGGCTGCTGTTGCTCGATGACAGCGTGCTGGCCGACCTGTTGCGGCACCGCGGCCTGCAGGTGCAGCGGCTGGTGGCGCCCTTCACTCCGGAGGCCGGCGCCTATGCGGGCCATGGCCATGGATCCGGGGATCACCATGCCCACTGACGCTGGCGCTGCCACCAGCGAGGGCGCGGCCCGGCTTCGCCTGCTGCAGCTGGTGAGTCCGGCGTTGCCGGTGGGGGCCTTCAGCTACTCCGAGGGCCTGGAGTGGCTGGTGCAGGCCGGCCGCATCCCCGATAGCCCCGCACTGCAGCGCTGGCTGCAGGCGGAGTTGGGGCGCGGCGCCCTCTGCCTGGAGGTGGCAGCCCTGGCCCTGTTGCGCCAGGGGTTGCAGCGCTGGCGCTCGGGCGATGGCAACGGGGCCCTGGCGGCCCGGGATCTCGATGGCTGGCTGCTGGCCCTGCGCGAGGCGCCCGAGCTGCGCGCCCAGCAGCGCCAGATGGGCGCTTCGCTGCTGCAGCTGCTGGCCGATCTGGGTTGGCCGCTGCCGCAGCCGGAGCCCGGCGGGGAGGCGCCGCCAAACCTGGCCTGGCCTGCGGCCTTCGCCTGGGCTGGCCTCTGCCTCGAGATCGGCTCGCCGGCGCTGGAGGAGGCCTATCTCTATGGCTGGACGGCCAACCAGATCAGTGCCGCCGTGCGCCTGGTGCCCCTGGGGCCCACCGAAGGCCAGCGGCTGCAGCTGCGCCTGGCGCCCCTGATCGCCGAGCGGGCGTCGCTGCTGGCGGCAGCCGATCCCCACCAGCTCTGGAGCGGCGGTGTCGGCGCCGGCCTGGCCCAGCTGCGCCACGCGGAGCTCTATTCCCGGTTGTTCAGGAGCTGAGCGGGGCTGCTGCCGCTGGAGCCGGAGGCCATCACGGGGCGTCGAGGCGTTCGATCTGGATCGGCGCCATCGATCAGGGCCTGGCCGGCTGACGGGGCCACGGCCCGGGCCCTTGGCGTTACGTTGCCCGGGGGTCCGCTGCAGCGGGCCGACAAGGTGGTTACCTGAGGGCAGCGTCAGCCATGGCATCCAGTCGTTTGCGCGTGGGTGTGGCCGGCCCGGTGGGGTCCGGTAAAACGGCCCTGGTAGAGGCCCTCTGCCGGCGGCTGCGCGACCGGCTGCAGCTGGCGGTGGTCACCAACGACATCTACACCCAGGAGGACGCCCAGTTCCTCACCCGTGCCGGCGCCCTGGAGCCCGAGCGCATCCGCGGCGTGGAGACGGGGGGCTGTCCCCACACCGCCATCCGCGAGGACTGCTCGATCAACCGGGCGGCGGTGGCGGAGCTGGAGGCGGCGTTCCCGGATCTGGATCTGGTGCTGGTGGAGAGCGGCGGCGACAACCTGGCCGCCAGCTTCAGCCCCGAGCTGGTGGATCTCTGCATCTACGTGATCGATGTGGCCGCCGGCGACAAGATCCCCCGCAAGGGCGGCCCGGGCATTACCCGCTCCGACCTGCTGGTGATCAACAAGATCGACCTGGCGCCGCTGGTGGGGGCCAGCCTGGCGGTGATGGAGGCCGACACCGAGCGCATGCGCGGTGGCCGGCCCTGGTGTTTCACCAACATCCGCAGCGGCGAGGGGGTGGAGCGGGTGGAAGCTTTCCTGAAGCAGCAGCTGCCCGGGGGGAACGGTTGAATTCGCCGTTGTGTGATAGCAGTAAGCGGTCTTTGCCAACACCATGGGTGCTGCCATGAGGCCGGCATTGAGCAGCCGTCGCATCGACAAGCTGGGCCTCGCAGCCCGCTGGCAGCAGCTGGGGCTGGCTGCCATCACCCTGCTCCTCTCGGGCTGTGGCACGGTTTTCTCGGAGACGCTCACCGTGCCGGTGAGTCTGTGGCCGGGCTACGAGTTCTTTCCCCTGGCCCGGGACCAGGGCCTCGATCGGCGCGAGGGTCTGCGGCTCGATCTGCCGGCGTTTGCCAATCCCCAGGACATCGTGCTCGCTTACCTGCGCGGGGATGTGCAGATCGCCCAGCTCACCACGGTGGAAGCCGTGGATCTCTGCAACCGGGTGCCCAAGCGTTGCCCGGTGGTGGTGCTGGTGCTGGATGAGTCCCGTGGGGGGGATCAGGTGGTCGTGAACCGCAGCCTGTCGTCGATCGCCGATCTTCGGGGCCGCCCTGTGGCCATCACGCCCTCCACGCTCGGTCCCTATGTGCTGAGCCAGGCGCTCAAGCGCCATGGGCTCAGCCTGATG
Source organism: Prochlorococcaceae cyanobacterium (assembly GCA_044374745.1). GTDB lineage: Bacteria > Cyanobacteriota > Cyanobacteriia > PCC-6307 > Cyanobiaceae > NIES-981. The sequence continues at coordinate 34,409 of JBILNZ010000010.1, forward strand.
GATGTGCAGCTGCGGCCGATGCCGCTGGAGTCGATGGCCGCCGCTCTCAACAAGGGCACGGTGGATGCGGCCGCGCTGTTCCCGCCCTTCTCCGATCAGGCCATGGCCGGGGGGCGGGTGCAGCCGCTCTTCACGAGCAGGGAAATCCCAGGTGAGATCTTCGACACTCTGGTGGTCGACCCGGAGGTGCTCGAAACGCGGCGGTCTGCCCTGGTGCGTCTGCTGCGCGCCTGGCAGGCCGCCCATGACGAACTTCGCCGCCAACCGGAGACGGCCTTGGCCGTGATGGCCCGCCGTCAGGAGATCAGTGTGGAGGCCTTCCGTGCCTCCCTGGAGGGCCTGGTGTTCCTCAGCCTCAAGCAGCAGGAACCCCTGTTCCAGCCCAGCGGTCTGCTGGAGCGCAACCTGCGCAATCTGCGGGAAGTTCAGGCCCAGCTGGGGCTGCTTCCGGATGATGGCCCCCTGCCGCCGGTGGACGGCTCGCTGATCCGGGCCGCTCTGCAGCCCCGCTGAGGGCGGCCCCTACAGCGTCAACGGTTGGGGTGTCACGGTGACGCCGTGGCGGCCGTGCTCCAACTTGCGGCGGTACAGCGCCAGATCGGCCCACTCCATCAGCTGACGGCTGGTGATTCTCCGGTGAGGCCTGCAGGAGGCCACCCCGATGCTGGCGGTGACCTGAGGGGCCACGCTGCTGCCGGCATGGTCGATGGCCAGTCCATCGATGGCGGCGATGATGAGCTCCGCCAGCTCCTTGGCCTGATCCAGGCTGCTGTCGGGCAGCAGCACGGCGAATTCCTCACCCCCGATCCGGCAGGCCACATCGCTGCTGCGCTGCAGCTGGCTGCGGATGGCAGCGGAAACCCGGCGCAGGCACTCATCCCCCAGCACATGGCCGTAGTGGTCGTTGTAGGCCTTGAAGTGATCAATATCCAGGATCAGCAAACTCAGATCGCTGCGGTTGCGCTGGGCCCTGCCCCACTCCCGCTCCAGCTGCTCATCGAAGTGGCGGCGGTTGCCCACCGCCGTGAGGCTGTCGGTTCGGCTCTGCTCTTCCAGGGTGGTGAGCAGGTCTCCCAGCTTGACCAGTAGATCCCGGAAGCTGGAGGCCAGGCTGCGGATCTCGCTGGGAGCCTGGCTGAAGCTGTCGGCCTCCAGGGTGACCTTCGCCTGCTCCAGATCTCCCTGCATCAGCTCTTCCAGCCTGAGCAGGGGCTGCAGCACCTTGTTGGAGGTGCGCCAGGCCAGCACCAGTCCGATGCCCCAGCTCAGCAGGAGCATCAAGCCTGCGATCAGCACCCCCAGCTGCCCGGCCCAGCGGCGTTCCCCTTCCGCGGCTTCGGCATTTGCAGCCAGCCGGTCGTGCAGAGCGGCCAGTTCTTGACTGTGTTGCCGGATCTGGCGGGTGGCCGGGTCACGGACGGTCTGGCGGAGCACGCTCGCCGCTGGGGTGCTCCCCGCGCGGAGGGCCGCCTCCACCTCCCTGGAGGCGCTCTGCAGGTTGCTCTCCAGCTGCACGCTCAGGAGCCGGATCACCTCCATCTCCCGGTGCAGTTCCGAGCCGTTGGGGATGTCCCTCAGGGTGCTGAGGTTTTGATCAAGTTGACGGCGGAGGGTCTGGAGCTGCTGGATATCGGCCTGGATCAGCGGCGCCAGCTCCGCAGGATTGGCCGTCAGATACTCGCCGCTGTTCGGCACGGCGGCCAGGAGTCTGAAGCCCGTGTGGCTCACCCGGGCGCGTTGCAGGCTGAGCAGCCGTTGCTCCTGCAGGGCCCCCCGGATGATCCAGGCGCTCAGGCCCCACCCCGCCACAGCTCCGGCAGTGAGAACGGCGAGCGTTCCCACCTGGACCGCGAACAGGCGCCTGCGTAGTCCCAGCCCAGGCTCCAGGCTGAGTGCGTGAACGAATGGAGCCTAAGCCGAGTGCCTGGAGCGATCGCACCCGGGTGCCGCTGATGGTTCACGGCTTGGCAAACCGTCTCAATGGCTACATGCGGGCTCTGCAGCCGTCAATACCTTGTCTGAACCGCTGATCTGCAGCGGACTATCCAGCGGTTCCCCATCGAGGTTTTATGGATTCCGTCCTCATTCGTAAGTCGGTGCTTCGCGCCCTTGCCGGTGTCACTCTTGCAGCCACCAGTGTTTCCCTGGTTTCCTGCGGCGGCGGCGAGCAGGCTTCCGGAGATTTTGACGGCGAAGTGAAGGTGGGGATCCTTCACAGCCGTTCCGGCACCATGGCCATCTCCGAGAACACGGTTGCCGAAGCCGAGCTGATGGCCATCGATGAGATCAATGCCAAGGGGGGCATCACGATCGATGGCAAAAAGCTCAAGATTGTGCCCATCGAAGAGGATGGCGCTTCCGATTGGCCCACCTTCGCTGAGAAAGCCAAGAAGCTGATCGACCAAGATCAGGTGGCTGTGGTGTTCGGAGGCTGGACATCGGCCAGCCGCAAGGCCATGCTGCCGGTGTTTGAAGCCAAGGATCATTTCCTCTTCTACCCAATTCAGTATGAGGGTCAGGAATGCTCCAAGAACATCTTCTACTCCGGTGCCACTCCAAACCAGCAGGCCGAGCCTGCGGTGTCGTGGCTGTTGAAGAACAAGGGCAAGGATTTCTTCCTGGTGGGCTCGGATTACGTGTATCCGCGCACGGCCAACACCATCATCAAGGAGCAACTCAAGGTTGAAGGCGGCAAGCTGGTGGGTGAGGACTATCTCCCCCTCGGCAACACCGAAGTGGCTCCGATCATCGCCAAGATCAAGCAGGCCCTGCCCAAGGGTGGTGTGATTGTCAACACCCTCAACGGCGACAGCAATGTGGCCTTCTTCAAGCAGCTGAAGGCGGCTGGCATCACCCCCGCCAATGGCTACGCGATCATGAGTTTCTCGATCGCCGAAGAGGAAGTGGCTGCCATTGGCCCTGAGTACCTCGAGGGCACCTTCGCTGCCTGGAACTTCTTCCAGAGTCTCGATACCCCGGCCTCCAAGAAGTTCACGGCCGATTTCAAGGCCAAGTATGGGGAAAACCGGGTGACCAATGACCCGGCTGAGTCCGCCTACAACATGGTTTATCTGTGGGCCAAGGGTGCCGAAAAGGCTAACAGTGTTGATGACAACAAGGTGAGAGAAGCCTTGATTGGCGTGACCTTCGATGCTCCCCAGGGTCCGATCGAAGTGCAGCCCAACCATCACACCACCGAACTGGTGATGATCGGTGAGGTGCAGAAAGACGGCATGTTCAAGATCATCGAAAACAGTGGAATCGTGAAGCCGTTGGCCTGGAACCAGTTCGTGCCTGAAACCAAGGGCTACACCTGTGACTGGACCCAGGACCGCCCTGACGCCGGCAAGTTCAAGCTCTGATCGGGCTGAATCACAGCACGATCCACCAGGTCTCGGGGGGAGGTGGCTCCCCCTTTTTCTGTTTGTTCCCATTGCCTAGTCCCCGCGGGGACACCATGACTGCACTTCTCGACACGCTCTTTAACGGCCTGGCGATCGGTTCGGTGCTGATGCTTGCCGCCCTCGGCCTGGCCGTGGTCTTTGGCCTGATGGGCGTCATCAACATGGCCCATGGCGAGTTGATGATGCTCGGCGCTTACACCACCTATGTGGTGCAGAACCTGTTCAAGTCCGGCCCTCTGCAGGGGCTTTTTCCTGTTTACATCCTCTTCGCCATTCCTGCGGCCTTCCTGGTGAGTGGCCTGGCTGGCCTGCTGCTGGAAAAGACGGTGATCCGTCGTCTCTATGGGCGACCGCTGGAAACCCTCCTGGCCACATGGGGGGTGAGTTTGATCCTCCAGCAGTTCGTGCGCTCGGTGTCGATGGCCTTTGCCCTCGGCTTGATCACCGCCGTGCTGCTGGCCCTGCTGGCCCCGCGCTTCACGCCCCGTTCCTGGTGGCAGCAGCGCTGGACCCCGCTGCTTTCCCTGGGACGCTGGATTGTGGCCGCGGCGGCGGGGGTGGCCCTCGCCTCTGGCCTCAGCAACGTGCGGGCCTTGGATCAGCCCTGGTTCAGCGCCCGCAACATCGATGTCACGGCTCCCCAGTGGCTGAGGGGCTCGATCGATCTGGCCGGCGTGACCATGCCCACCGGACGGCTGTTCATCATCGCGCTCACGGCCCTGGCCCTTGTGGCGGTGAACTGGTTCCTGCAGAAGAGTGCCTGGGGCATTCGCATCCGGGCCGTGACCCAGAACCGGCCGATGAGCAGTTGCCTGGGCATCCCCACGGAAACCGTGGATGCGCTCACGTTCCTGGTGGGTTCAGGCCTGGCCGGCGTGGCTGGTGTTGCCGTGACCCTGCTGGGCTCCGTGGGGCCCAACCTCGGTGGCAACTACATCGTGGACTGCTTCATGGTGGTAGTGCTCGGCGGTGTGGGCAAGTTGCTCGGCACCGTGGTAGCGGCCCTGGGCATCGGCATTCTCAGCTATGTGATCGGCTCCGGCTCCCTGTTGCTGGTATGGCCCGCCATGCCGAGCGGTCTGAATGGGTTGGTCAGCTTCTTTGCCACCACATCGATGGCCAAGGTGTTGGTGTTCGCGCTGATTGTGGTGTTTCTGCAGTTCAGGCCCGCTGGTCTGTTCCCCCAGAAAGGCCGCATGGTGGAGGCCTGAGCGATGGCGGATTTTCTCTCCAGCCGTGTCCTACGCCGCGGGCTGCCCTGGCTGCTGATTGTGGTGCTGGCGCTTCTCCTGCCAGTCGTGCTTCCACCCTTCCGGCTGAACCTTCTCGGACGTTTCCTTTCGCTGGGCATTGTCGCCCTCGGGGTGGATCTGATCTGGGGCTACACCGGCATGCTCAGCCTCGGCCAGGGCATCTTTTTTGCCCTCGGCGGCTATGCCCTGGGCATGTACCTTTCGCTGAATTCTCTGGAGCCGGGCCAGCTACCCGAGTTCTTTTCCCTCTATGGCGTTCAGAGCCTGCCCACGTTCTGGCAGCCCTTCAGTTCGCTGTTGTTCACCCTGTTCGCAATCTGGGTGATTCCTGCCCTGGTGGCCGGCGTGCTGGGTTATCTGGTGTTCCGCAACCGCATCAAAGGGGTCTACTTCTCGATCCTCACCCAGGCGGCTCTGCTGGTGTTCTTCAACTTCTTCAATGGCCAGCAGAAGCTGATCAACGGCACCAATGGTCTCAAAACTGACACCGCCCGGATTCTCGGCCAGTTGGTGGGCAGTGATGCGATGCAGCGCAACCTCTTCTGGATCACGGTGGTGGTCGCGGTAGGCGCCTTTCTCCTCTGCCGCTGGCTCACCAGCGGTCGCTTCGGCGATTCCCTGATCGCCATTCGCGATGACGAGGCGCGGCTGCGCTTCACGGGTTACAACCCCACCGCTTACAAGACCCTGGTGTTCGCCGTTGCAGGCGCCCTGGCGGGCATCAGCGGTGCCCTGTACACCGTGCAGTCCGGCATCGTTTCCCCCCAGTACATGGCGGTGCCCTTCTCGATTGAGATGGTGATCTGGGTGGCGGTTGGCGGTCGCGGCACCCTGATCGGAGCGCTGCTCGGAGCGGTGCTCATCAACTACGCCAAAAGTCTGGTGAGCGAGGCGCTCCCCGAAACCTGGCTGTTCATCCAGGGCGGTCTCTTCCTGCTGGTGGTCACGGCCCTGCCCGACGGTCTGGTGGGTTGGTGGCGCAGCGGCGGACCCGGCCGCGTCCAGGCGATGGTGGGCTGGCCGCCACTGGCGTCCACCTATCCGGAACTCGATCTCGACCCGGCCGTTCAGGCCGAGAAAGCTGAACTGGAAGGAGGTGTGCGATGACGACGGCCATGGCCATGCCGTCCCGGGTTGAGGCAGGGGGTGCCCCACTGCTTGAGCTGCGTGGCGTGAGCGTGAGTTTTGACGGCTTCTGGGCCCTCAACGATCTCAATCTCCGTCTGGCGCCTGGAGAGTTGCGGGCGGTGATCGGCCCCAACGGCGCCGGCAAGACCACCTTCCTCGACGTGATCACCGGCAAGGTGAAGCCCACCAAGGGGGATGTGCTCTTCCGCGGTCGTTCCCTGGTGGGCACCGCCGAGCACCGCATCGCCCGCCTCGGCATCGGCCGCAAGTTCCAGACCCCGCGGGTGTATCAGAACCTCACGCCGCGCCGCAATCTGGAGCTGGCGGTGAGCCGGCGTTCCTCGCCCTTCGATCTCCTGTTCGGCCGGCTGGATTCCCGTGCCCGTGATCGGGTGCAGCAGCTGCTGGCGGTGGTGGGGCTGGAGCCCCATGCCAACCAGCCGGCGGGGGGCCTCTCCCACGGCCAGAAGCAGTGGCTGGAGATCGCCATGCTCGTGGCCCAGGATCCCCAGCTGCTGCTGGTGGATGAGCCGGTGGCCGGTCTCACCGATGAGGAGACCGAGCGCACCGCCGATCTGCTCAAGCAGCTGGCGGGTGAGCACACCGTGCTGGTGATCGAGCACGACATGGAGTTCATCCGCGACCTGCAGGCCCCGGTCACCGTGCTGCACGAGGGCCATGTGCTCTGCGAAGGCTCGATGGATCAGGTGCAAAGTGATCCCAAGGTGATCGAGGTGTATCTCGGCAGCGAGGCGGATGGGGAATTCCGATGACGGTGCCGATCGACGTTTCAGCCAGCGACCACGTGTCAGCCAACCACTCCAAGCACGATTCCAGCGGGGCTCCGCTGCCGCCCACGCTCCAGCTTCAGGGGCTCAACGTGTACTACGGCGAGAGCCACATCCTGCGCGACGTGGACCTCACCGTGCAGCCCGGCCAGATGGTGTGCCTGATCGGCCGCAACGGCGTGGGCAAAACCACCCTGCTCAAGACCGTGATCGGCCTGTTGCGCCAACGCCGCGGTTCGGTGCACCTGCAGGAGCGGGAGGTGTCGGCCCTGCCGCCCTACAGCCGTGCCCGGGGGGGCATCGGCTATGTGCCCCAGGGCCGGGAGATCATCCCCCAGCTCACGGTGCGCGAGAACCTGCTGCTCGGCATGGAGGCCCTGCCAGGTGGCCTGGCCCGCAACCGCCACATCGATCCGATCGTGTTCGAGTTGTTCCCGATCCTGGAGAAGTTCCTCAATCGCCGCGGCGGTGACCTCTCCGGCGGTCAGCAGCAGCAGCTGGCCATTGCCCGCGCCCTGCTCGGCAAGCCCAAGCTGCTGCTGCTCGATGAGCCCACGGAAGGCATCCAGCCCTCCGTGGTGCTCGACATCGAGCGGGCGGTGCGCCGCATCATCGAGACCACTGGCATCAGCGTGCTGCTCGTGGAGCAGCACCTGCACTTCGTGCGGCAGGCCGACTGGTACTACGCCATGCAGAAGGGCGGGGTGGTGGCCAGTGGCTCCACCAGCGACCTCAGCAAGGAGGTGGTGGAGCGCTTCCTGAGCGTTTGATCCCGGGCGGTAGACCGGGTCGGCTTCAGCCGGGTCCTGGGCCCAGCAGTCGCTGCCAGAGGGCCTGGGCCTCGCTGGAGGCCCCGATCAAGCCTGCCCTGGCCGGTTCGGCTGACTGCGGTTCCTGCCCAGGCCAACCCAGGCGGGACTTCCCCAGGTGGCTGATCGGCCGGCAGCTCAAGCTGTTCAGCAGCAGGGCACCCGAGCTGCTGAACAGGCCGGCCTCCGTGAGTTCCCCCAGGTTGGCCTCGTAGGCCAGCCCCAGCTCCAGGGCGCGGGCCCGCATCACCCCGGGCAGGCAGCCACTGCTCAGGGGTGGGGTGAGCCAGCGCCCCTCCTGCCGCACCAGCAGGTTGGCGGTGGTGCCGCAGCAGAGGCCGCCGGCGCTGCTGGCCAGCAGCGCGTCGTCGGCTCCGGCGGCCTCGGCCTGGCGCCGGGACTGGATGGCCGCACCGTAGGCGAAGGTCTTGCAGCGGCTGAGCAGGCTGGTGGCGCTGCGCTCTTCCGTGGGGCTCACGATCACCCGCACTGGCGCGAAGCCGGGGGTGGCAGCGCTGAGCTGCAGCCAGAAGCGGTGGCGACAGGGCCCGGGGATGGCGATGCCCCGGGCCGCACCGGCGGCTGAGCCCCGGCTCCAATTGAGGCGCAGGGCTCCCTCGCGGATGCCGCTGCGCTCCACCGCCTCGCGGATCAGGGGCTCCAGGCCCCGGGCTGCTGGTGGCGAGTCCATGCCCAGCAGGGCCGCCCCCTGATGCCAGCGCGCCAGGTGGGCCGCCAGCAGACGGGGCTGGCCCTCACGCATCAGCACCGTTTCAAACAGCCCATCGGCCAGCATCAGAGCCCGGTCGTTGAGGGGCACACTCAGCTCCCCAGGCGCACCCCAGCGGCCACTGGGCTCCGGGCTCTCGATCCAGGCGATGGCGGCGGCGCTGGTCATGGCGAGGGGTTCAGGCGGCACCGCTGCCGCTCAGGGCCGTCAGCAGCGGCTGCAGTTTCCAGTTGAGCTCCTGGGCCTCGGCCTCCGGATCGGAGTCGGCCACGATCCCGCAGCCCGCATGCACCCGCAGGTTGTGTTGGTGCACGAACAGTGAGCGGATCAGGATGCTGCTGTCCAGGCTGTCTCGGCCGTGCAAGCGAAACAGGCTGCCGCAGTAGGGCCCCCTGGGCACCCTCTCCAGGCCGTTGAGGCGCTGGCAGGCGCGGATCTTGGGTGCCCCGGTGATCGAGCCCCCCGGCCAGCAGGCCCGCAACAGCTCTGCCGGGCCCAGGTGCGCTCGCAGTTGCCCCTGCACCACGGAGGTGAGGTGGTGCACCTGGCTGTAGCTCTCCAGCCCCACCAGCTGGGGCACCCGCACCGAGCCCGGCTGGCACACCCGGCCCAGGTCGTTGCGCAGCAGGTCCACGATCATCACGTTTTCGGCCCTGTCCTTGGGGCTGCTCACCAGCTCGGCCGCCGCGTCGGCATCGGCACGCGGGTCGCGGTGACGGGGCCGGGTGCCCTTGATCGGCCGGGTTTCCACCCGCCCCTGCGGATCCAGCCGCAGGAAGCGCTCGGGTGATGCCGACAGGATCGCCTCCCCCGGCGCTGCCGTGCCGGCCATGGCCAGGCCGGCGAAGGGCGCCGGGCAGTGGCGGCGCAGCTGCCGGTAGAGGGCCAGCAGGGCTGGCGGGTCGGGTGGCGTGTCCAGCTGCTGCTCACAGCAGGTGGTGAGATTGGCCTGGAACAGATCGCCGGCGGCGATCAACTGCTGGAGCTCGCGCACGCCAGAGGCAAAGCTGCGGCAATCGCCGTGCCAGTGCCACCTCTCCAGGGGCAGGCTCGGGGCCATCCCAGCCTGGCTGGGTTCGCTGGGATGGGCGGCATGCGCGGCCTGGCGCCCGACCAGCTCCTCCAGCCGCCTGCCCAGGTGTTCCAGCCGTCTTGGATCCTCCCCCTCGAGCCACAGCTGCTGCGGCCCATGGGCGAACACCAGTAGCGGATCCACCCGCATCGCCCAGAGCAACGCCATGGCGGGCCGCTGCCAGTGCTTGCCCGGCTCCAGCCAGGATGCCGCCTCGTAGCCCAGCCACCCCAGCCAATGGCCGCCATCGGCCTGCAACTCGGCCAGCACGGCGAAGGGGTCGCGGGCCCCGGCGTCGCCAGGCAGGCCGCGACAGCTCACTTCGGCCTGGGGCTCGATGGCCAGGAAGCTGTGGCTGCCGAGCCGGGAGCCATCACTGTCCAGCCAAACGAGGCCTGGGCGCTGCAGGTGGGGCAGCAGGGCCGAGAGCAGCTGCCCTGGTTCGCACCAGGGCAGGTCTCGACGATGTCTGGCGGTCATGGCCGGCCCGTGCTGGCCAGAGCAGGCTGACCGGCGGCGATCAGGGCGCTGTCGCGGATGCGGCAGCTGTCGCACACCCCGCAGGGCTCCGTGCCGCCGCCGTAGCAGCTCCAGGTGCTGGCGATCGGCACCCCCAGCCGCAGGGCCTGGCGCACGATCTCGGTTTTGCTCCACTCCACCAGCGGTGCCCAGAGCCGGGCACCCCGGCCTTCGCGGCCCGCCTTGCTGGCCAGGTCGGCCAGCGTCTGGAAGGCAGCCAGGTAGTCCGGGCGGCAGTCGGGGTAGCCGGAATAGTCGACGGCATTCACCCCCAGCACCAGTCGCTCGGCCCCCCGGGCTTCGGCCAGGCTCAGGCCCAGGGCGATGAACACGGTGTTGCGTCCCGGCACATAGGTGCTGGGGATGACCCCCTCCTGCACTCCCTCGCAGGGCACGGGGATGGCCGCATCGGTGAGGGCTGAGCCGCCCCAGGCCGCCAGGTTCACGCTGATCGTGTGGTGTTCGGCCAGCCCCAGGCTGGCGGCCACCAGCCGGGCCGCCTCCAGTTCGCGGCGGTGGCGCTGGCCGTAGTCGAAGGAGAGGCCGATCACCTGGTAGCCCTGCTCCTGGGCCAGGGCCGCGGCGGTGGCGGAATCCAGGCCTCCGGAGAGCAGGGCGATGGCGCAGGGCTGCTCCCCAGGCTCGGGCCCAGACTCCCGGATCGCCGCCGGGTCGGGCTCCGGCATGGATGGCGGCTGTGGTTGCGGCGGCATTGGGTGTTCGCGCGGGGCGCTCCGGGGTCTGTCCCCGCTGGAGGTCCACCGAGGCGGTGTTCCGGCTCTCCATCCTCCCCGAGGGGGAAGCGGGAGCGTGGCGCTGGACGTCGGCGGCCGGGGTGGTCACGATGGCGCCAGTGATGCCAAAACCTGGGATGGGCAGAGCAGCAATGGGCAGGGCAGCAAAGGGGAGAGCAGCTGGATGGGGCTGCCTGGCCCCAGCGCTGGCTCTGGCAACCAGCCTGGGTGCGCCGGCCGCGGCGCCGGCCATCCCCCGCCTCGACCTCAAGCCCTATCCGGCCGCGGCGGCTGATCAGCGGCGCTGGGTGATCCAGCTGCCGGGGGTGCTGAGGCCCAGCAGCGATCCGGCCATCTCCCCCAACCCGGCCGACTGGCGGGTGGAACTGATCGTGGGCCGCGAGCTGGAGGTGGATTGCAACCGCCAGCTGCTCCGCGGCCGGATTGAGGCGGAGACCATCCCCGGCTGGGGGTATCGCATCTTCCGGGTGAGCGGAGGGGAGCTGGCGGCCTCCACCCGCATGGCCTGCCCGCCAGACCAGCCACCCCGCCGCCAGTTCGTGGCCCTGGGCGGCCAACCCACCGTGGTGCGCTACAACGCCAGCCTGCCGATCGTGGTGTACGCCCCCCGTGATCTGCAGGTGCGCTGGCGGTTGTGGAGGGCAGAAACAACCCAGCAACAAGCCCAGCAGCTCTGATCAGCGCACCCCCAGCAGCTTGTGGCTCTGCAGGCTCAGCCGCCACTGGGGGTGTCGGCGCACGTGTTCCACGGCCAGCACCTGGCCGGTGGCGCTCTGCCAGCCAGGCTGCAACAGCAGGGCGGGGCTGCCGCCGGCGGCCCTGGCCGCCGCCGCCATGGCCTCGGCAAAGGTCAGATCCTCCGGCCCATGCACCACCACCTTGAGTTCCTGGCAGGCCATCAGCAGGGTGCGCTGCGGTGGCCGGTGTAGCTTGGGTGACAGGGTGATCCAGTCGAACTGGCCCGTGAGGGGATCCACACCGCTGGTCTCCAGGTGCAGGGGCAGGCCTGCCCCTGCCAGGGCTGTGCAGAGAGGCGCCAGATTGTGGTGGAGGGGTTCGCCGCCGGTGATCACCACGAAGGCCGCCCCCGCACTGGCGGCGGCACTGGTTTCCCCCGCCAGTGCGGTGATGGTGCGGCGGGGGTGCACCGCCGAAGGCCAGGAGTGCTTGGTGTCGCACCAGTCACAGCCCACCGCGCAGCCGCCCAGACGGATGAAGAATGCACTGCGGCCGGCGTGCAGCCCTTCCCCCTGAAGAGAGTGGAAGGTTTCCACCACCGGCAGGCTGGTGTGGGCGGGGGGAAGCGGGCCCATGCCGCCCGGATCAATACAGTGGCACCAACCTAACGAGCTGGCGGGGAGCCAGCCGCCCAGTTCTGTGCCCCCAGTTCTGTTCTCATTTGCTCTGTGATCAATCAGTCTGTGATGAATCAGGTGGATCAGGTCGATGGGGTGAACCTGGCCCAGCTGGGGCGCTTCCAATTGCTGCGTCCCTACCTGCGCCAGCTGGTGCTGCAAGAGGTGCTGGCCGGGGTCACGCTGGATGCTGAAGAGCTGGCCACGGCCCAGCGGCAGTTTCTTCAGGAGAATGGCCTGGAGAATCAGCAGCAGTTGGTGCGCTACTGCCACTATCACGGCCTATCGGAGTCGGATTTGAACTATCGGATGACCCATCCGATGCGCCTGTGGAAATATGCGCAGCAGGAGTTCGGTGCCCGTGCTGAATCCCATTTTCTTGCTCGAAAGAAGAGTCTTGATCGGGTTGTTTACAGCTTGCTGCGCAACAAGGATGCGGGCCTGATACGCGAGTTTTATCTGCAGGTGCGCGAGGGCGAAGCGGATTTTGCTGATCTTGCAGCCGAATATGCCGAGGGACCGGAGCGGACCACCCGCGGGATTGTGGGGCCCGTGCCCCTCAGTCAGGGGCATCCGGAATTGGTGACACGCCTCACGAGTGCCCAGCCGGGCGTGCTACTAGATCCCTTCCCGATTGAAGATTGGTGGGTGCTGGTGCGGCTCGAAAACATCGTGCCAGCCACCTATGGTCCGGAGGCAGCTGAAGCCATGACCCAGGAATTGCTGGAGGCCTGGCTAGAGGAGCAAGTGAATCAGCGCATCCAGAGCCTGCAGAATGACAGCGCTCGCACGAGCAGCTGAATTCAGCCAACCCCACCCTTCCACCCATGGCTTTGGCCGATTCATCCCTGCTCACGGCCCATGCGGCATTTGCCGAGCTCAGCGATCGCGCCCGTGGTCTGTTGGATTCCCAGCTGCAGCTGCGCAGTTTCCGCCTGGGTCAGCCGCTGTGCCATGACAGCCTGATCCCCAGTGAGGTGTTCCTGATCCGCTCCGGTTCCGCCCGGCTGCTGGTTCGGGATGGCGGGATGCTGAGCACCGCCGAGAAGCTCGGCCCGGGCTGTTTTGTGGGGCTGGCCTCCCTGCTGCGGGCAGCCCCCTGTGAGGAGGTGGCAGCGGCCTCGGCGCTGGAAGCGCTGGCGATTCCCGACACCCTGATCCTCAAGCTGCTGAACGAGGAGCCCGGATTCGCGGACTGGGCGGCCGCTCAGGTGTTCAGCGCTGAGCTTCTGGCCCTGCTCGCCAGCCTGCTCGGGCGGCGGGCCGAGGTGGGTACCTCCCTGTTGCAAACCTGGCGCGATCTGGCTGGGCAGGCCCGGCTGGTGCCTCCCACACGGGCGGCCCTGCGCCAGCTGCCTGCCGACCAATCCCTGTTTGCCGCCAGCAACAACCTGGTGGACCATGCCCTCGGTGCCGAGCTCAACCCGGCCGATGGCGTGCCGGCTGTGCGGGGCCCCCTGCCTGCGCGGCTGATCGCCCTGCCGAGGGCGGCCCTTGCGGCTCCCCCTGCCTCGAACGGCCCATCGGCGATCGTCGCCGAGGCACCCGCAGCTGCCAACCCTGCTCCTGAGCAGCCAGCGGAGATCGGCGGCGTCCCCCTCGCCAGTGGGCTGAACCTGGGCCAGCGGGATGAGCCTGAACTGCGGCTGTTGCGCGGCAGCGGCCCCCTCGAGGAAACGCTGGCCTGTTTCCAGATGCTGGCGGCCCAGCTGAAATTGCCGTTCCGCCGCGATGCGGTGGAGAAGATTCTGCGCGATGTGCTGCGGCGTGGCCAGACGCCCGACCTGCAGCTCTGTGGATCGATCGCCGCCTCGATGGGCCTGCATGTGAGCGGCATGCGGGTGCCAGCCAGCCAGGGCAACCGTCTGCAGGTACCCGCGCTGGTTCCCTGGAAAGAGGGCTTTGCCCTGGTGCGAGCAGCTGACGCCCGCGGTCTGGTGCTGGCCTCGCCCCGCGATGGCTGGGTGGAGCTCACGCCAGCCCAGATCGCGGACACCTATCCAGAGGGCATCGATGTGCTGCTGGTGGAGCGCAGCAGCACCACGCCGGAGCAGCGCTTCGGCTTCGCCTGGTTCTGGCCGGCCTTGCAGCGCTATCGCGGCATCCTGCTGCAGGTGCTGGTGGCCTCCTTTGTGGTGCAGCTGTTCAGCTTGGCCAACCCGCTGCTGATCCAGGTGATCATCGACAAGGTGATCAGCCAGCGCAGTCTCGACACCCTGCAGGTGCTGGGCATCGCCCTGGTGGTGGTCACGTTGATGGAGGGGGTGATCGGTGCTCTCCGCACCTTCCTGTTCACGGAAACCACCAATCGCCTCGATCTGCGCCTGGGCGCTGAGGTGATCGACCACCTGTTGCGTTTGCCGCTCTCCTACTTTGATCGCCGCCCGGTGGGGGAACTGGGCACCCGGGTGGCCGAGTTGGAGAAGATCCGAGAATTTCTCACGGGTCAGGCACTGACCACCCTGCTGGATACCGCCTTCTCGGTGATTTACATCGTGGTGATGGTGTTCTACAGCTGGCTGCTCACCTTGATTGCCCTCTGTGTGTTGCCGATCCAGGTGGGCCTCACCCTGCTCGGGGCGCCGCTGTTCCGTCGCCAGTATCGCGATGCGGCCCAGGAGAACGCCCGCACCCAGAGCCATCTGGTGGAAGTTCTCACCGGGATCCAGACGGTGAAGGCCCAGAACGTGGAGATGATCAGCCGCTGGAAGTGGCAGGACCTCTACAACCGCTACATCTCCCGCAGCTTTGAGAAAACGATCACTGGAACTGCCCTGGTGGAAACCTCTCAGGTGCTCCAGAAACTCTCGCAGTTGTTGGTGCTCTGGGTGGGAGCCTCGCTGGTGCTGGAGGGCGAGATGAGTCTCGGTCAGCTGATCGCTTTCCGCATCATCTCGGGCTATGTGACCCAACCGTTATTGCGCCTTTCCTCGATCTGGCAGAACATCCAGGAGCTGAAGGTGTCCTTCGAGCGATTGGCAGATGTGGTTGATACGCCGGAAGAATCCAACGAGGCCGACAAGCAGAAGATCCCCCTGCCTCCGATTGAAGGCGAGGTGGTTTTTCAAGACGTGAGCTTCGCCTTCACGCCCTCATCGCCCCAGGTGCTCAAGCACATTGATCTCACCATTCCTTCCGGAACATTCGTGGGCGTGGTGGGTCAGAGCGGTAGCGGCAAGAGCACATTGATGAAGCTGCTCACCCGCCTGTACTCGCCCACAACCGGGCGAATCCTGATCGATCACTACGACATCGACAAAGTCGAGCTCTACTCCCTGCGTCGCCAGATCGGCATTGTGCCCCAGGAGCCCCTGCTGTTCAGTGGCACCGTGGCTGAAAATATTGCTCTCACTGATCCGGATGCCAGCAGTGAGTCGATCGTGGCAGCGGCCCGCATGGCCTGTGCGCACGACTTCATCATGGATCTACCCAGTGGTTACAGCTCGGACGTTGGGGAGCGTGGGGCCGGGTTGTCCGGTGGTCAACGCCAGCGGCTTGCCCTGGCACGCACATTGCTTTCCAATCCAAGGTTGTTGGTGCTGGATGAGGCCACCAGTGCTCTCGACTACGACACGGAGCGAAAGGTTTGCAACCACCTCCTGGAGGGGCTGAAGCACTGCACGGTGTTCTTCATCACCCACCGGCTGTCAACCATTCGCCGCGCCGATCAGATTGTGATGCTGCACGATGGCGCGATTGCCGAGGTCGGCACCCATGATGAACTGATGGAACGTCGTGGTCGCTATTACGCCCTCTACCGCCAGCAGGAGGCCGCCTGATGCCCTCTCCTCTGCCCAACCGGTCGTTGCTCAAGGCCACGCAAGACGCCATTGAGCGGCGCGTGCGCAGCAGCCATCAATCGATGGCCCTGCAGCAGTCCCGCTTCCTGGCCCGTTCCATCACCTGGGCTCTGGTGACCACCACGGCAGCGGGCCTGGCCTGGCTGGCCCTTGCCAAGACCGACGAGGTGGTGGTGGCGCCGGGCAAGTTGCAGCCGATCGGGGATGTGAAGACCGTGCAGATGCCCGTTGGCGGTGTGCTCGAGAAGATGCTGGTGAAGGAGGGAGAGCGCGTATCGGCGGGCCAGGTGTTGTTGCGGTTGGATAATGAGGCCACCCTTGATCGACGCAAATCGCTGCAGGAGACGATTCGGTCTAAGCAGGAACAGTTGCAACTGAAGAAACTCGAATTGCAGCGCTACCTCAACCTCAATGACACCGAGCAAAAAGTTCTGACACGCAACCTTGAGCTTGAGGTTCAGATCCTTGCCCGCTTGGGGAGCCTGGAGGAGTCTGGCGCGGCCGCTGAATTGCAGGTGCTTCAACAGCGCAACAAGGTGCGCGAGTTGGAAGGTGAACTGGAAAAGTTGGCTGTCGACCGCAAGCGTCAAACGGCCATTCTGCAGCAGGCCATCGCCCAGATCAATGGTGAGATTTCAGAGCTGCGCAGCCAGCTCACCGAGCTCAGTGTGAACATCCGCTATCAGGACGTGCGCTCGCCTGTGGATGGCTTGGTCTTCGACCTCAAGCCCCAAGGTCCAGGCTTCGTGGCCCAGGGCAGTGAGCCGGTGATGAAGATCGTGCCATTCCGGGATCTCCAGGCCCGGGTGGAGATTGAAAGCAGCGACATCGGCTTCGTGCAGGTGGGCAAGCCTGTGGAGATCAGCATCGACTCCTTCCCTGCCACCGATTTCGGCGTTCTGGAAGGCACGTTGGAGTCGATCGGGTCGGATGCTCTTCCGCCGGATGAGCGCCACGCCACCTATCGGTTCCCGGCCAGGATTGCCCTGAATACCCAGCAGCTCAGCCTCAAGAGCGGCCAGGTCCTCCCCCTGCAGGTGGGCATGTCGTTGACGGCCAATATCAAGCTACGCAAAGTTACTTATCTGCAGCTGCTGTTGGGCGAGTTCAAGAGCAAGACGGATTCGCTCAAGCAACTGTGAACGTTGCCGAACCCCAGCATTAAAGGGGTTGGCGACAGGATCACAGCCGTTGCCATAGTGACCAGCGAGCCACCTCTACACGGCTGTGCCCCTAAAGGCTGTATTCATGCGTGTTGCCCCTTCTCTCCATCCGGTTGTGCGCAAGGGGCTGTTTTGGTCGATGGGCTTGGGTGCCCTTTTGCTGGCTGGCCATGGCTCCGCGCTGGTGCTGGAGAAGCCGATTGAAGGTCCGCTGACACTGGCGAACTTCAAGAGCACCAACAGCGATTGCTTCGACCGCAGAAGCCGCCCCAATCTGCCGGTGGTGGACGGCCACCTCCACCTGAGGCCCTTCGGCGGTCCGCCCATACCCTTCCATGATCTGCTGGCGATGGTTCGTCGATCCGGCGTGCTGCTTGTTGCGGGTTATGGCATCGGTCAGCGCCTGCCGGTGGATAGCCCCTGCACCTACTACCTGGACTGCCCTGGGGTGCCGGTGTTGCCTAGCCTCAAGAATGATTTCCATAACGCCCAGGCGCTGCTCGACCATCCGCCCCAGGATCTCAAGGTGGTGCTGTCGATGACATTCCCCGACCTCTCCAATCCCCAGCAGGTGCTGGATGGGATGGAGCTGCTGGGGATTGGAGAGGTCGGGGATGTTCCGCTGGATGGGGGAGGTGAACCTCGCCAAGCAGGCGCTCTACAACAACGGCCACAAGGCGGTGAGTCGCGATGGGATCCGCCAGTGGAAGCCGTTCATGGCTGAGCTGAGCCAGCGCGGGATTCCGATCGCCATCCATTCCGATCTGGGCAACGACAACCGGCCCTGGGAGTATCTGCCGCTGATGCAGGAGGTGCTCAGCCTCTACCCCGACAACAAGATCGTGTGGATGCATCTGGGCCTCTCCAAGGAGCTCAAGGATGTGGACGTCCGCCAGCACGTGGCACTGCTGGACCGGATGTTGCGCAACCATCCCAACCTGAGCCTTGATCTCTCCTGGCGCGTGCTCGACGACCAGGTGTTCTCCGACCCTGCCAAGCGCCGGCAGTACGTGGCCCTGATCAACCGCTGGCCGGATCGCTTCATGCCCGGCACTGACTTCGTGGCGGCGATCAACAAGACGGAGTTTGTGTATCGCCAGGAGCTGGCAATTACCAGCCGGATCCTGGCAGACCTGAACGACCAGGCCTTCCGCCGCATAGCCCTGGGCCAGAACTTCTTCGAGCTTGCCGGCCTGGAGGCTGTGGCGCCCCAGGTGTGCCGGGAGCGCCACTCGTGAGCCGACGGCTGGTTCCCCTGGCTGTGGTGCTGGCCATGGCGGCCTTCGGCAGTGGCTGCCAGGGCCCCTTCGGTCGGGTGCTGCCGGTGAATCTGCAGGTGGCCGTTTCCGCCGGCGCCGGGGCCGATTCCCAGACCCAGAAGAGCCTGATGCAGCTCACCAACCAGGTGGCCACGGAGTACATGCGCAACAACCCGGGGGTGAATCTGCACATGCGTTTCCTGCCCCAGGGCACTCTGGAGAGCACCATGCGCCAGCGCAGCGCGTTCGGCGCCGGTGCCGATCTGTTGATCAGCCGGGTGGAGTCGGCCGCCCGGCTGGATCGCGATGGGCTGGTCACCTCCACGGGCCTGGATCTCCAGCAACTGGCACCGCTCCACCTCCACGACCTCGATCGTTTCCGCCGAGGGCGTTCCTACGCGGCCCTGCCCTTCCTGCTCCAGCCCAGCCTGGCCTGCTACAACCGCGCCCGGGTGCCCCAGCCCCCCAGGCGGCTGGCCGATCTGGAAACGCTGGCCGCCGCAGGTGTGCGCATCGGCCTGCCGTTGGAGCCCGAGGAACTCCTCTGGACTGCCAGCGCCTTTGCGGCTGACCAGCCCCTGCTCACCCTGCTGCGGCGGATCGAGGGGCTGCCCGGGGGGGCACTCTCACGGCTGCTGACGACAGCCGGCTGCTGGCCTGGTTGCAGTGGCTGGCCCGCTCCAATGTGCAGCCCAACCTGATCTATGCCGATACCACCGACGAGCTGGTGGATCTGCTGGAGCAGGGCCGTCTCGACTGGATCAGCTGCAACGCCACCTCGATCCTTCGGCTGCGGGCCCGGCTTGGGCCCCGGCTGGCGGTGTCGCCGCTCCCGGGTGGTGAAGACGGCAGCCCGGCCCGGGCCCTGGCCCGTTTCATCGTGATCAGCTTCGGCCGGGATTCCACCGGCGATGAGCGCCGTGCCGCTCAGAAGTTTGTGTTGTTCATGCTCAACGATTACAGCCAGAACAACCTGATGGACCGGGCGGTGGGCAACCTGCCGGCCAATGGGAATGTGATTGTGCCCACCAAGGAATCGCCTGACCTCTCGGCGATGGAAGCCAGCCTGAACAGCGCCATCACCCTGCCCTTCCAGGCAGGACCGGCTTCCAACGCCGCCACGCAGGAGCGCCTGATCCACCTGCTCAAACAGAACGTGTACGGCGAGTGGGGGCCCGAGCGGGTGCTCACCGACCTGAAGGCCATGGGCGCCGGGAGGACCCAGCCATGACGGACTTTCTCTATGTGATCCAGGGCTGGCTGGGCATGGTGGCGCGGCCAGCTGTGCTCCTGCAGGTGCTGGTGATTGTGGCGCTGGCCCTCGGCTGCCGGGCGTTGCTGATTCAGCCCCGCTTTCGCCGGGTGGGGCGCCATCGGTTGCTGGTGCGCCTGGGCTGCCTGGGCGCCCTGGCGCTGGCCGAGCTGCTGTTCCTGGCCCTGGGCCTGGTGGCCGGCCTGATCGACATCGCTGCCCAGCTGGTGCTGATGACCGTGTTGCTGGAGTTGTTGCGGCTACTGCTGCGGCGCTTTGTGGAGCCTGCGGCAGTGGAGCACTTCTGGCGGATGGCGGTGCGGCCTCTGTTCGCCCTGCTGGTGGTGCTGGTGCTGATTCAGCGGCTGGACGGGTTGGAGCAGATCAGCGGGCTCCCCGTGCTCAATCTGTTCGGCAATCAGCTCACGGTGGGGGAGCTCACCCAGCTGGCCTTCCTGCCCTACTTCCTGGTGGTGTGGTCGGTGCTGCCGGTGGCGATCGCCGGTTGGATCGGCCATCGGCTGGTGGGTATCAGTCCCTCCAACCGCAAGGCCTTTGAGTTGATCGTGCGCTACGTGCTGATCGGTATGGCCGTGCTCTGGATCGCCAGCCAGATCGGCCTGAACAGCACGGCGATCACCGCCATCGCCGGCGGCCTTTCCGTGGGCCTGGGCTTTGGCGTGAAGGAGGTGATCTCCAACTTCGTGAGCGGCATCTGGCTGTTGTTTGAGGGGTCGGTGCGGCCGGGTGATGTGCTGCTCTACGAGGGTGACCCCTGCGAAGTGCGGCGCCTCAGCCTGCGGGCCGCCACCCTCTGGCGCTCCACCGACAATACCGAGCTGGTGATCCCCAACCAGACCTTCTTCACCTCGGCCACCACCACCTTCACGGGCACTGATCGTCTGCGCCGCAGCACCATCAACGTGGACGTGGCCTACAGCCACGACCCGGAGGTGGTGTTGCCGCTGCTGGAGAAGATCGCCCTGGCCAACGAGCGGGTGCTGCGGGATCCGCCGCCGGGTGTGTTCCTTCTCGACTACGGCGAGTCGGCGATTGTGTATTCGCTTCGCTACTACATTGCGGATCCGATGACCAACCTTGGGATCAGTAGTGAGCTGCGTCGGGCGATCTGGCGGGAATTCGCCGCCCATGGCATTGAAATACCCTTCCCCCAGAGGGTGTTGCACCAGGCCCCTTCCACCTGAGTCTCAGCGGTCTGCGCAGGACATGGCCTGGCTGAGGGGGGCCTCGCCCATTGCCCCGGGTAATCGCTGTTGCGCAGCTTCGATCAATCCGCGGAACAGGGGGTGGGGCTTGCCGGGTCGGGAGAGGAACTCAGGGTGGTATTGGCAGGCCGCGAAGAAGGGGTGATCCGTGAGCTCCACCAGCTCCACCAGGCGACCATCGGGCGAGGTGCCGCTGATGGTGTAACCGGCCTCCAGAAACTGGGAGCGGTAGGCATTGTTGAACTCATAGCGGTGGCGGTGCCGCTCGTATACCACTTCCTCGCCGTAGAGGCGCTGGGCGTGGCTGCCGGCCTGCAGGCGGCAGGGATACACCCCGAGCCGCATGGTGCCGCCCAGGTCCACCACGTCCTGCTGTTCGGGCAGCAGGTGGATCACCGGATGGGGTGTTTGGGGGTCGAGCTCGGCGCTGGTGGCCCCCGCCAGGCCGGCCTGGTTGCGGGCCCACTCGATCACGGCGCATTGCATGCCCAGGCACAGCCCCAGGAACGGCACCCGCTGCTCGCGTGCCCAGCGGATTGCCGCCACCTTGCCATCCACGCCGCGGTTGCCGAAACCACCGGGCACCACCACCGCATCCATGCCGGCCAGCAGCGCGTTCGCCCCTTGCTGTTCGATCTGCTCGGCGCAGATCCAGTGCAGATCCAGCGAAGCATCCTGGGCGAGGCAGGCGTGACGCAGGGCCTCCACCACCGAGAGGTAGGCGTCGTTGAGTTGCACATACTTGCCCACCAGGGCCACCTTCACGGCGGGGCCGGGATTGCGCAGCTTGGTCACCAGCTCCCCCCAGGCGGCCATGTCGCTGGCGCGGTCATCGAGCCTGAGCACGTCCAGCACTTCACGGCAGAGCCCCTCCTGCTCCATCGCCAGCGGCACCGCGTAGATGCTGTCGGCGTCGAGGGCCTGGATCACCGCATCGGCCCGCACGCCGCAGAAGCCGCCGATCTTGCGCTTGAGATCCTCCGAGATGGTGCGGTCGCTGCGGCACACCAGCACGTCGGGCTGGATGCCGATCGAGCGCAGCTCCTTCACCGAGTGCTGGGTGGGCTTGGTTTTGAGCTCCCCCGAGGTGCCGATGTAGGGCAGCAGGGTCACGTGCACATAGGCGATGTCGTGGCGGCCCACATCGCCGCGGAATTCCCGGATCGCTTCGAGAAAGGGCAGGGATTCGATGTCGCCCACCGTGCCGCCGATCTCGCCGATCACCACATCGGCCCCGGAGTTGGCCGCCACCCGGTGGATGCGCTCGCGGATCTCGCCGGTGATGTGGGGGATCACCTGAACGGTGCCGCCGTTGTAGTCGCCGCGGCGTTCCTTGTTGATCACTGCCTGGTAGATCGAGCCGGTGGTCACGCTGTTCAGGCGTGACATGGCGGTGTCGGTGAAGCGCTCGTAGTGGCCGAGGTCGAGGTCGGTCTCGGCGCCGTCCTCGGTGACGAACACCTCGCCGTGCTGGTACGGGCTCATCGTGCCCGGATCCACATTCAGGTAGGGGTCGAGCTTGAGGATCGACACGCTGTAGCCGCGGCTCTTGAGCAGCCGGCCCAGGCTGGCGGCCACGATCCCCTTGCCGATGCTCGACACCACACCGCCGGTGACGAAGACGAACTTGGGAGTTCGCTGGACGGTGGGTGTGGACATGGCCGAGCAACTCAAACCTCAATGTAGCTGGCGGATCCTGTTGCGAAGCCGCCTGCTCAGGGTGAGGGCGCCGGCTGCCCCAAGGACGGGCAAGGGGGCTGGCACCGGCACAGGATCCGTCTCCACCGTGAAGGCTGAGAGGCGGATGGAACCCTCACCGCCGCCGGAGGCGACGTAGTTGATGGTGCTGCCCGCGGGCACGATGAACGGATTGCTGAAGTTGCGGGTGGTGCCGGCGATGAACGGCGCGGTTTCGACGCTCGCTTGGCCAGAGCCTGAGAAGGTGAGTGTGGGCTGCGCGCCCGTGAAGCTGGCCACCGAAAGCGTGTAGCTGATCAGTTGGACGGTGCGATCAAACGTTCCCTCAAAGCTGGTGAGGGGGTCGCCGGTGGTGGTGTTGTCGCACTCGCCCACTCCGTAGAGACAAAAGCCCTTGGGCACACTGGAACGGAAGTAGCCGCTGGATGGGTTGGAGAGGCTGAACGTCAATCCATCGACCGTTCCGGAGATGGTGCTGGGTTTGCCTGGGATGTCCTGGTTCAGGTTGAACGTGACCAGGGAGGCATGGGCAGGTCCGCCCAGTGCTGCAGACACCAGGCCCGCGCCGGCAGCGAGCCAGGCGATGGGGCGGAGCGACTTGGTCTGGCTGCTGTCTTGGAGTTGTGCTCGGCCGCTGCCGCGAACTCTTGAGGAGGCGCTCAGCATTCGTGCAGGGCGCAGTATCCAAGCGGTCAAGACCATGGGCCTACCAAGCGTGCAGTTGCCGGAATGTATCCGACCTTTCGCCGAATGGCTCAGACCAGCTGTTCGTGAGAGCTCAGCCCTCCAGCAGGCTGCGCAGCATCCAGGCGGTTTTCTCGTGGATCTGCAGCCGCTGGGTGAGCAGGTCGGCGGTGGGCTGGTCGCCGGCGTCGTCGGCCACCGTGAACACGCCGCGGATCGTGCGGGCCACCGCTTCATGGCCCTCCACCAGCTCGCGCACCATGGCCAGGGCTGTCGGCACGCCCTCGGTTTCGGGGATCGAGGACAGGCCGCTGTAGGTGCTGCCGCCAAAGGGGGCCACATGGCCGAGGGCGCGGATGCGCTCGGCGATTTCGTCGAGGGCGTTCCAGAGCTCGGTGTACTGCTCCATGAACATCAGGTGCAGGGTGTTGAACATCGGCCCGGTCACGTTCCAATGGAAGCCGTGGGTCTTGGCGTAGAGCACGGTGCTGTCGGCCAGCACGCGGCCGAGCCCCTCGGCGATCGCGGCGCGCTGGGCTTCAGGGATGCCGATGTCGATCGGCGGGGCGGCAATCGCGGCTGCTTTGGCGGCCATAGGGGCTTAAGCGGAGTAATTCCGTTTTAGCGCCCGGGGCGTGGCCGGCGGCGCCGTTGTTGGAGATCGTTGGGTTGGCGCTCAGCGCCCATCCAGGCTGCCCAGGTAGTCGCGCACCCGGCAGCGGTTCTGGGGCTGGCGCAGCTTGAGCAGGGCCCGCGACTCGATCTGGCGCACCCGTTCCCGCGACAGATGCATGCCCTCGCCGATCTCGCTCAGGGTGCGGGGGGTGTTGTCATCGAGGCCGAAACGCTCGCGGATCACCTGAGCTTCCCGCCCGTTCAGCTCGGCCAGCAGGCTCTCCAGATCATCGTGCAGTTGCTCGCGGGTGAGTAGCTCTTCCGGCGTGGCGTGCTCGTCTTGCAGCAGGTCTCCCAGCTCGCTGTCCCGCTCCCGGCCCACGCGCCCCTCCAGCGACACGGGTCGTGGCACCTGCACCAGGATCTGGCGTACGGCCTGCTCACTCAACGCCAGCTCTCCGGCCAGTTCGGCCAGAGTCGGCAGTCGCCCCAGCCGTATCGCCAGTTGCCGCTGGGCGCGCTTGAGGCGGTTGAGCTTCTCGGTGATGTGCACCGGTAGCCGGATGGTGCGACTCTGGCTGGCCAGGGCCCGGGTGATGCCCTGGCGGATCCACCAGTAGGCGTAGGTGCTGAAGCGGAAGCCCCGGGTGGGGTCGAAGCGCTCCACGGCCCGTTCCAGCCCCAGGCTGCCCTCCTGCACCAGATCCAGCAATTCGAGGCCCCGGCGCTGGTATTTCTTGGCCACGGCCACCACCAGGCGCAGGTTGGCCTGGATTATCCGTTCCCGAGCCCGCCTGCCCCGATGCAGGGCCTGTCTCAGCTGGGTGGGGGTGATGCCGGCTTGCGCGGCCCAGGCCGCCTGGGACGCGGGCGAGGCGTCGGTGTCGGTGTCTGCCGGCTGCAGCTGCAGCAGTCGCTCCCGCTCCTGCACCAGGCGCGCCAGGGTGAGTTCCTCCTCCTGGCTCAGCAGATTCACGCGGCCGATCTCCTGGAGGTACAGCCGCACCAGGTCGGTGGTGGAGGGTGCTCTGGACAACGACAGCAGGCCCAAGTTCCCCAGCTTTGCCAGCGCAGCCAGGCGGGAGGCGTTTTCTATCCTATTTCCTTCGGTTTCTGCCGCCACTGCGGCAGTGGCGCACTACCTCTGGCAGGGCCTCCTCTGGATCTCCCGGAGAACCTTGGCCACGGCGATCAGGAGGTCTCCCAGCGTTTGATGATGGTTTCAATCAGGCCTTCGAAACGCATGCGAGAGATCTGCTTGTTGATGAGATCCCGCTTGGTTTCACTCAGGCCCGCTCCGAACACAAAGCTCTGCGGTGTTTGATTGTAAGTCTTGGCTGAAATCTGAAAGCGATCAGGGTTCTCTACTTTTCTACTCAGGGATTGCACGCGGGCCGAGTCGGCCATGATGCTGTCAACCGTTCCGCGTTCCAACGAGTCGGTCAAGGCCTTGTCTCCACTGATCGGTCGGATCTTGGCGAGCAGTTCCGGGCGATTGAATTTGCGCACCTGCTCCGTCAGCCAAAGTTCACTCACAGTTCCCGAATCCACGCCCACCCCATCACGCAAAGCGGCGATCAGACTGTCCTGCTGGGAGATGTCGCTTGGCAGTGTCGACTTGAACACCACGGATGCCGTGGTGCCCACAAACACAGAGGTGACCACGAGCCGGCAGATGTTGACCAGGGTGATGATGGCAATTGTGGGTGGATTGGGCCCCATCTTGTAGATGCCGGTGCCCATCACCAGCATCATCCAGCCTTTGAAGAAGGTGTTCCGCTTGCGGCCGCTGTCGATATCCTTGTGGTCGAAGCCATGGCTGATCAGCCAGAGGGCGATTGCGGCAATAACGGTGATCGCGAACAGCAGCAGGATCGAGTCCTTCAGAATGCGTTCGTTGCCGATCCTCTGGAGCAGCGGCAGGATCCCTTCGTTGGTTTTCCGAGAGAGAAAGGCGAGGCTGTCTTCCTGATAGGGCACCGAAAAATCGGCTTTCTCCAGGCGCTCGGCAATGATGTTCAGGCAGGAGATCGCCACGTCCACCTGCCCTGCGGCGGCGGCCTCAATGGCCGCGTTTGGCGTGGCAATCGGTTGGAACTGATAGCGCCATCCCTGCTGCTGGGCGATGGCTTCCCACAGATCCACGGCCGATCCCGCGGCTTGCCCGTTGGCCAGGGCCCAGCATGCCTAAGGCGGCGAGAGCCAGAGACCGCCGCATCAGCCAGCCACCTCCTCCGTCCAGGTGCTGGCCACGTGCAGCTCCTCCAGCTGGCGCCCGCTCACATCGGCCGGGGCCTGGGTCATCAGGCAGCGGGCCTGCTGGGTCTTGGGGAAGGCGATCGTGTCGCGGATCGACTCCTCGCCCGCCAGCAGCATCACGATCCGGTCCACGCCGTAGGCCAGGCCGCCGTGGGGCGGGGCGCCCATATCCAGGGCTTCCATCAGGAAGCCGAACTGGCGCTCGGCCTCCTCCAGGGGCAGGCCGATGGTCTGCAGCACCTGGCGCTGCAGGGCCGAGTTGTGGATGCGCAGCGAGCCGCCGCCCAGCTCCAGGCCGTTGAGCACCAGGTCGTAGGCCTGGGCGCGGGCCGTGGGCAGCGTCTCGGCCCAGGCCGCCGGGTCGTCGCCCAGGTCGGCGGCATTGGGGGCGCAGAAGGGGTGGTGCAGGGCCTCGAGGCGGTTTTCGCCTGCGTTGAACTCGAACATCGGAAAATCCACCACCCACAGGAAGTTCCAGCTGGCGTTGTCCCGGTCGGGCTGCACCAGGCCCAGCTCGCGGGCCAGGTACTGGCGCACCCGGTCGAGGGCCTTGTTCACGGTGGCGGTGTCGCCCGCGCCGAACAGCAGCAGGGTGCCGGGCTGGGCGCCGGTGCGGGCAAGAATCTCATCCAGCTGCTCCTTACTGAAGCCATCCTTGATGGCTCCAATGGTGGTGATACCGACCTGGGTACCTCCAACAGAGAACGAGGTCTCTACGTCATCGGTCTCATTCACACGAATGAAGGCCAGGCCGCCCGCCCCGGCCTTCTGGGCCTCGGAGAACACATCGCCGCCGGGCTTGATGCGCACATTGCTGATCGCCTCGTTGCCGCCCGGCACCGGCAGCACCTTCACCGAGCCGCCCGCGGCCACCGCGCGGCTGAACACCTTGAAGCCACCACTACCTGCGATGTCAGAAACATCAACCAGCTCCAGGCCGTAGCGGGTGTCGGGCCGGTCGGTGCCGTAGCGCTCCATCGCCTCGTGCCAGCTCATGCGCGGGAAGGGGCGGGGCAGCTCGATCCCCTTCACGGCTTTCCATACCGCGGCGATCAGGCCCTCGTTGAGCTCGAGGATCTGCTCCTGGTCCATGAAGCTCATCTCCATGTCCAGCTGGGTGAATTCCGGCTGGCGGTCGGCCCGCAGGTCTTCGTCGCGGAAGCAGCGGGCGATCTGGTAGTAGCGCTCCAGGCCGCCCACCATCAGCAGCTGCTTGAACAGCTGGGGCGACTGGGGCAGGGCGAACCACTCGCCGCCGCACACCCGTGAGGGCACCAGGTAATCGCGGGCGCCCTCGGGGGTGGAGCGGGTGAGGATCGGTGTCTCCACCTCAATGAAGCCGGCGTCCTCCAGGTGGCGCCGCATCGCCTGCACCGCCTGGTGGCGCAGGCGCAGGTTGCGGTTCATGCGCTCGCGGCGCAGATCCAGGTAGCGGTGGCGCAGCCGCAGCTCCTCGCGGGTGTTCTCCTCGTCGTGCACCGACACGGGGAAGGGCAGGTTGCCCTTCACGGCATTGAGCACGGTGATGGCGCTTGCCAACACCTCCACCCGGCCGGTGGCCAGCTTCTCGTTGATCGATTCGGCCGGGCGCTCGCGCACCGTGCCCGCCACCTGGACCACGGTTTCGTTGCGCAGCTGCTCGGCCGCCGCAAACGCCCCAGCCCCCAGGTCGGGATCCACGGTGATCTGCACCGTGCCGCTGCGGTCGCGCAGGTCGATGAAGATCACCCCGCCGTGGTCGCGGCGCCGGTCCACCCAGCCGCACAGCTGCACGGCCTGGCCGCTGGCGTCCTGACGCAGGTCGCCGCATCCGTGGCTGCGCATGGTGGTGAAGCAAGCGGAGGCGCGATCTTCCCACGGCGGCAGTCATGCACACGAAATAGCGGGGAGCAGCGGGCGTGGCTAGAGATGGGCGTGCTGCAATTCTCAGCCGGATCTCACGATGAATCGACGCCAACTGCTTATTGGTTCTGCTGTCGGCATGGCGGGTGCTGCTCTGCCCACGGTGATGGCCCGCAGCTCCCGAGCGGCCGGGGCCTGGATCATGAGGTGCTCGAGAACCTTCAGGCGTGCACACCAAAGGATGCCCTCTCCCATCTGATGGAGGGCAACGCCCGCTTCGCCAAGGCCTGGAGTGCGGCAGGTGGGACTGTCAATGCCGCCCAGCGGATGGACATTCTCAACGCCATCTGGCAGCGGGATTGCCATCTGGATCCGGTGGCCCTGGCCCAGGGCCAGAAGCCCTATGCCGCCATCCTCTCCTGCGCTGATTCGCGGGTGGATCCGGGCTGGGTGTTTGCCTGCGGGTCTGGCGAGCTGTTCCAGGTCCGCAACGCCGGCAATACAGCCTTCGACGATGGGATTGCCTCCCTGGAATACGCCGTGGCGGTGCTCGGCACCCCTCTGGTGATCGTGATGGGCCATAGCGGCTGTGGCGCCGTGAAGGCCGCCATGGGCAGCGAGCCGCTCACCCCGCTGCTGGAGGGTCTGGTGAAGCCGATCCGGGCCAGCCTGCGCAGTGGCGATGCCCTCACCCAGGCGATCCAGGGCAACGTGCGTTACGCCGCAGATCAGCTCACCAGCCGCAGCCCGGCTCTCAAGGACGCCACGGTTGAAGGCAAGCTCGTGATCCGCAGCGCCTATTTCGACATCGGCAGCGGCCGGGTGACCTTGCTCTGAGTGGGGGACACCGGTTCACGCGACCGCCAGCGTGGGGCTTTCTGGCATCAGCGCCGGTAAAAGGGGCGCTTCACCACGGTGGCCGGCTCGGATCGGCCGCGGATCTCCACTGCCAGCTCGCTGCCCAGGCGCGCCAGGGAGCTGGGCACAAGCGCCAGGGCAATGGCCTTGCCCAGGGTTGGGGCCCAGCTGCCGCTGGTCACCTCCCCCACCACCGCACCGTCGTGCAGCACGGGATAGCCGTGCCGGGCGATGGCGCGCCCCTGCAGCTCCAGCCCCACCAGCCGGCGCTGAACCCCCTCGGCGCTCTGGCGCTCGAGCACCTCCCGGCCGATGAACGCTTTGGGCATCTCCAGGTGGACGAGCCAGCCCAGCCCCACCTCCAGGGGGGAGGTGGTTGCATCCATGTCCTGGCCATAGAGGTGCATGGCCGCCTCCAGGCGCAGGGTGTCGCGGGCGCCGAGGCCGCACGGGGTCACCCCGGCCGCCAGCAGCTGCTCCCACAGGGCGATGCCGGGCTCGCGCGCCAGCAGCAGCTCGAAGCCGTCTTCGCCGGTGTAGCCGGTGCGGGCCACAAACAGCTCAGAGCCGTCGAGCCCCAGCTCGCGGTGGCCGAAACGGGGCAGGCCGGCCAGGGATTCGCCGGTCAGCTTCTCCAGCAGGGCGGGGGCCTCGGGTCCCTGCAGGGCCAGCAGCACCCCGTCGCCCTTGCGGTCGCGCAACGCCACGCCGGCGGGTTCCAGTTGGCTGCGCAGCCAGGCGGTGTCGCTATCGGCGCAGGCGGCATTGATCACCACCAGCAGCTGGTGGGCCCCATCGCGCCAGCCCTGGTCGTAGATGATCAGGTCGTCGCGGATGCCGCCCGCCTCGTTGAGCAGCACGGTGTAGCAGGCCTCGCCCGGACCGATCCGCTGCAGATCGCTGGGCACCAGGGCCTGCAGGGCGTCCTTGGCCTCGGCGCCGCGCAGCTCGAGCACCCCCATGTGGGAGATGTCGAACAGGCCACAGTGCTGCCGCACCGCCTGGTGCTCGGCCACCAGGCCGCCGTACTGCACGGCCATCTCCCAGCCGGCGAAGGGCACCATCCGGCCACCGGCGGCCGCGCTGGCGGCGTGCAGGGGGGTGCGCAGGAGTGCCACAGGTGGGGCCGCAGGGGACCCGAGGTTATGGCTGTTCCAGGCCAAAGAGATTCCGAAGATGTGGGAATCCGTCGCGACAGGCCGAAACGCACTCCCTACCCTGGGCGCTCCGGACGTGGGCCATGGCCAGTCATCACAGTTGCCGCGGGTGCCGCCATGGCCAGTCTCCCCAGAACGGGGGATTGGGATGGTGTCGCCTGCGCCAGCTGCCGATCCATCCCGAGCTGGTGGGGGAGCTGTCCTGCCACCACTGGACGGCCCGGGAGCCCCGGCTGCCCACCCTCAACACCGCCCAGATTGCCAGCGTGAGCGCTCCGGTGTCGCCCGCCGAGCCACCTCCGCTCGCCGGGTCCGGCAGCCGCCAATTGAGCCTGGAAGGAGCCCTGCGTCGGCGGGCCTGAGCCCGGCGGGTTCGGCCCCAATCCGTGCAAAATCTGAAGAAATCAGCAGATCCGCGGGAAATCTGCTCGTGGCGCACATCAGCCGCCCAGCTACCGGCTGTAATGGGTTCTTGTATTCACGCCGGGAGGTGACGGGATTGGTCGCAACGCCAGTGGTTTGCACGCCTGTCGATCTGATGGCGGCCCAGGTGGAGTCGGAGATTCTCACGCTGCCCACGGGAGCTGGGGTGTTTGAGCGGGGTCAACCGGCCGATTCCATCTATGCCATCCGCCGCGGCATCGTTGAGGTGTTGGGCCAGGACGGCGAAAAGCTCTGCTACCGGCCCGGCGAACTGTTCAGCTACCAGGACATCCTCTGGGGAGAGGGGCTTTACCGGAACACAGCCCTGGCCCGTACCCCCGTGGAGATGGTGCGCCTGGATCGGCTGCGCTTCCTCAACCTCCTCCACAACCACCCCACCCTGGCCCTGCTGCTGATCGGCCAGCAGCACGAGCGCCTGCGCGAGCAGCGCACCAGCGGCACCTGCTGCTACTGAGCAGGAGCCTCAGGCCCCCAGCAGCAACAGCAGGCTGCGCACCACCTTGGCGGCCAGCACGCTGCTGACGCCGCTGGGGTCGAGCTGGGGGGCCAGTTCCACCACGTCGGCGCCCACCAGGGTGTGGTGGCGCAGCTCGGCCACCAGTTCCGCGAAGTGGCTCCAGAGGAAGCCGCCCGGCTCGGGGGTGCCGGTGCCGGCCATCACGGCAGGATCAAACCAGTCCAGATCCACGGTGAGATAGAGGGGTTTGCCGCGCAGGGGTCGCAGCGCCTCGGCCATCCGCTCGATGGCCACCAGCCGGCCGCTCTGGCGCAGCTCGCTGAATTCCTCGCGGGTGCCGCTGCGGATGGCGATCTGCAGCAGCTGCTGGCTGGGCAGCACCTCCAGGCAGCGGCGCATGGCGCAGGCGTGGCTGTGGTGGGCGCCCAGCCATTCGTGGCGCAGGTCGGCGTGGGCATCGAGCTGCACCAGCACCAGATCGGGGTGCTGGGCCGCCACCGCCGCCACGGCGCCGGAGCTGATCGAGTGTTCGCCGCCGAGCATCAGGGGCTTGAGGCCGAGACCGAGTACGGCTTCGGTGGCCTGCTTCACGGCGGCCACCACCGGCTCTGGGGCACCGAAGGGAATCTCCAAGGCGCCCAGGTCGGCGAAGGCCAGGTCTTCGAGGTCGCGGTCGAGCTGGGGGCAGTAGGTCTCCAGGCCGCTGCTCACCTCGCGGATCGCCGCCGGCCCGAAGCGCGTGCCGGGGCGGAAGGAGGTGGTGCCGTCGTAGGGCACGCCGAACAGGCCCACCCGGCAACCGGCCGGGTCGCGCCGGCTACCCATGTAGATGGCGCCGTCGGTGTCGAACATCAGCCCAGCTCCCGTTCGATGGCGGCTGGGATGGCGTCAAAGGCGCCGCGCTGCCAGCGGGGGCTCCAGATCTCGCAACCCGCGGCCACCGCCGCCGCCCGCCCGGGGTCGGGTTGGCGATAGCGCGGGCCATCGATGGCGGCGAAGGTCCAGCTCCACCAGCCGCTGGGATACATCGGCACCCAGCCGTAGAGCGGGTCGGCGTGGCCGAACACCGAGCGAATCAGGCGCACGGTGTCGAGGTGCACCTGGCGGAACGCCTCGGGGGATTCGCTCTGGCTGGCGAACACGCCGCCCGGCTTGAGGATGCGGCGGCAGTGCTCGAAGAAGGCGCGGTTGAACAGCCCCTCGGCCGGGCCCGCCGGGTCGGAGCCGTCCACGATCACCACGTCGTAGCTGGCGTCCGGGGCGTTGGCGGCCCAGGCGATGCCGTCGCCCACGGTGAGCTGGAAGCGGGGGTCGCTCCAGCAGCCGCCCCCGATCGCGGCCAGGTGCTGCTGGCTCCACTCCACCACCAGGCCGTCGATCTCCACCATGTCGAGGTGCTGCACGCCGCTGTGGCGCAGGCACTCGCGGGCGGTGCCGCCGTCGCCGCCGCCGACCACCAGCACCCGCTCGATGCTGGCAGCGCCGCAGAGGGCCGGGTGTACCAGGGCCTCGTGGTAGTGCCGCTCCTGGCGCTCGGCGGTCATCCAGCAGCCGTCGAGCAGCAGGCCCTTGCCGTAGCGCTCGCTCTCGATGATCGTGACGCGCTGGAAGTCCGACTGCTGCTCGGCGATCACCCGGCCTTCCAGGCCGTAGCGCACGCCGTCGAACACTTCATCGATCCAGGCCATGGCTAGAGGAGGGCAACCTCCAGCCTTGCGCATCGCCGGTGTGCTGCTCGCCACAGTGCCGGCGGCCACCCAGACTGGCTGCCGGTGTTGCTGGACCTGAGGTGCGAGATGGCGGGCGGACGCCCCGGTGCCGATCTGCAGGTTGCCCCTGACCTGCTGATCCCAGCGGCGGAGCTGGCCTGGCGCTTTTCCCGCAGTTCCGGACCGGGCGGCCAGAACGTGAATCGCACCGACTCGCGGGTGGAGCTGGTGTGGGATCTGGCCGCCAGTGCCGCCCTGCCGCCCCTGCTCCGGGCCCGAGCCCTGCGGCGGCTGGAGGGGCGGCTGACGGAGGGCTGTGTGGTGATCGCCGCCAGTGAGCATCGCTCCCAGTGGCAGAACCGGGTGGCGGCCCGGCGGCGGCTGGTGGAGCTGCTGCAGGACGCCATCCAGCCGCCGCCGCCGCCGCGGCGCGCCACCAAACCCACGCGCGGTTCGGTGCAACGGCGTCTCGCGGCCAAGCAACAGCGCAGCGCTGTGAAACAGCAGCGGCGGGCTGGGGTTCAGTTGCCGGACGATTGAACGGGGCCGGCACCCTCCGCCCTGATCCGGGCCTTGGCCTCACGCCACAGCTCCTCAAGCTCCTGGATGCTGCGGCCCTTGAGGTTGCCGCCCAGGGCGGCCTCCACCCTGGAGAAGCGATCGAGGAAGCGGCGGTTGGTGCCGGCCAGACCCGCCTCCGGGTCGAGGCCGCACCAGCGGGCCACGTTCACCAGGGTGAACAGCAGATCGCCCAGCTCCTCCTGGGCATGGGCCGTGTCGCCGCTGGCCTGGGCCTCGGCCACGGCTTCCTTGAGCTCATCGAGCTCCTCGTGCACCTTTTGCCACACCCCGTTGAGGTCGTCCCATTCGAAGCCGGCGGCAGCGGCCTTGCGGGAGATGGTCATGGCGCCGGCCAGGGCCGGCTGGCCGCGCACCTTGCCTGCCAGCAGGTCGCTGAGCGGGCTGGCGGATGCCGGAACTCCCGCGCCCGCCCCTGCCCGGTCGGCCTGCTCCTTCGCCTTGATCGCCTCCCAGCTGGCCCGCACCGTCGCACTGTTGGCGGCCTCGGCCCCGGCGAACACATGGGGATGGCGGCGCACGAGCTTGGCGCTGATGCCGCGGGCAACCTGCTCCAGATCGAAGCGGCCGGCCTCGCTGGCGATCTGGGCGTGCAGCACCACCTGCAGCAGCAGGTCGCCCAGCTCCTCCGCCAGGTGGCCATCGTCGCCATGGCGGATGGCATCGGCCACCTCGTGGGCCTCCTCGAGCACGTAGGGCACCAGCGAGGCGTGGGTCTGCTCCAGGTCCCAGGGGCAGCCCCGCTCGGGGTCGCGCAGCCGGGCCACCACCGCCACCAGTTCCGCCAGGCCGGCCAGCGTGTCGCCAGTGGGGGCTGCGGCGTCCATGGGGATTGCTCTCAGGGCGCCCACCCTCTCATCTCCCGGGGCGCTGGTGGTGGCTGCCGCCGGGGCCGGCGGCCGGGCCCCAGGGGCGGGCCAGGGGTTCGCCGATGAACACCCCCTGCCCCGGCATGGCCACGCTGCGCCAGTAGGCCTCGATCAGGGTGTCGCCGCGGCGGTAGTAGGTGAGCAACAGGCCCGGGCTGGGGAACTTGGCCAGAAAATTGCACGGTTCCACCACCGTGCCGTAGCTGCCGGTGGCACCGGCCTCCAGCCAGCGCAAGGCGCTCATCTGGCCCGATGGCGTGGGGTCCGCCGTGAGTTCCCCACCGAAGGAGGTGAGATGGTCGGCCACGGCACCGGCACGGAAGCGGTTGCTGGCCAGTCCCTCCACCCGCACCAGGCCTGTGAACAGGGCGATCACGTCATGGGCACCCTCCAGCCGGTCGCTGGAGAGCACCTTCACCTTGAGCTGGGGTGCCAGCAGCCGCTGCGCGCCCGGGTAGAGCACCGCCCGCACGTTGCGGTCTGGATCGCTGGTGCTGAGCAGGTAGGCCGTGCCCGGTGGGTTGGTGTCATCCGCCGCCTTGCCGCGCAGGATCAGCCGCCTCACCTGCTCGACGCTGGTGCCTGCCAGCAGCATGCTGGGGCGGATGCCCAGCTCATCCCAGGGGCGGCGGACACCGCCGCGGGCGTAGTACGGGCTGGGGCGGCTGAGGCGGCAGCCCCGGGCGCACCAGCGCCCATCCACGCCCAGGCTGAGGGCGCTGGTCACCGACTGGCAGCCCACCCGCCAGGGGGCGGTCCAGGCGATGGCGTAGGCCTGCACGTGGGCCGGTGTCTGGTGGAAGATCTCGTCGCGCAGCCGCGCGAAGGTGTGCGGCTCGAGGTGGGGGCTGCCGGGGCGGAAGCGGACGCGGATCAGCTGGCTGGAGGGAATGCGCCTGGTCTGCAGGTAGAAGCGGCCGATTTCGACGCTCTCTGGATCCGCCTCATTCACCACCACGGCCACATTCGCGGCGCCGAGGCTTGAGCCACTGGCCAGCACGGGTTCGGGTTGGTGGCTGACGCCGGGGCGATAGCGGGGGGAGCCAGCCGCCAGCAGCAGGCCAAGCGCCACCAACCACAGCGCGCGCCGGTGGGGCCGCGGGTTGGCTGGGCCGGACGGCGGCATGGCGCTCGAGCCGCAGAGTTGGGAACTCCCCCTGGAGCCTATGGACGACAGGGCCCGATTGGGGCCGATCGTCCCTGGGGCGCTAGGTGCGTCGCCGCCTGCGTTTTCGGCGCAGGAGCCATCGCACGGGGCGTGGCACGCGGGGCATCGGGTCGCCGTCCTGGATCAGATGCAGCCAGCTGCTCGCCTCCAGCCCGGCCAGCGCACTGATCACCAGGGACCGGTGTTGCTGCCACAGACCGGTGGCGCTCTCCCGAAGCCAGGCCAGGGTCGGCAGCCCCAGGGGCTGCAGCGCCGCGGCCAGCAGGAGCATCAGGCCGGCCAGGTAGGCCAGCCGCCCGGCGGTGCCCAGCACGGGGCAGTGGGACACCAGGGAGCGATGGGACAGGCAGCGGCGGTAGGGCCACCACAGCACCCGCAGGGGCCCCCAGCGGCGGGTGGGGTTGGAGCGGGTGTCGAGGTCGGGGGAGAGCAGCAGGCCCCCCAGCAGAAATCCCAGCCCGGCGCAGCCCATGCCAGCCCCCCCCAGCCAGGGCCACCAGAGCAGGCTGAAGGGCAGGGCCAGCAACCAGGTGGCGCGGTCGTGGTCGCGGCCGCTGGCCATCGCTCAAGTCCTGGCCGGAGGGGGGAGTTGGCGCAGCCGGCGACCACTGCCGTCGCCCGCTCGCCAGCGGCGGTTGATCCAGTAGTACTGCTCCGGATAGGCCTGGATCCAGGGCTCCTGCCAGCGGTTCAGGCCTGTGGCCAGCTCCCTCAGACCCTCGGCCCCCGGCTGGGGCTGCAGGGGAGCCCCAATGATCACCCGGAAGCGTCCGTCCGGTTCGCGCACATGGGCGACTGGAAACAGGGGGGTGCCGGTGCGTTGGCTGAGGCTCAAGGGGCCGGCGGCCATGTGGGTTTCAATCCCCAGCACATCGGTTGTGAGCGGGTTGCGCCCGCCGTAGAGATCGGTCATCACCACCAGGCAGTCGCCCCGCAGCAGGCTGGTGAGCATGGCGCGGCGGTCGAACTGGGAGATCCAGCGGCAGTGACTGTTGGCACTGCGGGCGGCGTTGAGCAGCCGGTCGGTTTCGGGGTTGTGGGCTGGCCGGTAAATCACCACCAGATCGTTGCGCTGCTCACTCAACCAGCGCAGGGCCAGATCCCAGCAACCGAGGTGCAGGGACCCCACGATCGCGCCCTGGCCGGCGGGATGGTGCAGCAAGGCCCCCATCCCCTCGCCCTCCACCGCGATCTGGCCGGGATCCACCGGGGCGATGATCGATTCCAGGCAGGAGAGGAAGAAGCTCTCCAGGCTCTTGCGCGCCAACCTCTGCCGCGTGGCCTCGGTGAGGGTGTCGCCGTACACCCGCTCCAGGTTGGCGCTGGCGGTGGCCAGGCGATCAGCCAGCAGGGGTTGGGCGAGCCCCACGGCCCGCTGGATCGTGCGTTGCACGTTGGCGTGGTGCCGGCCGCGCAGCAGGGCCAGCAGCAGCCGCACCCCCCAGGCTTCAATCCGCCATTTCAGCTTCTGCCCGCGCGAGGCCAGGGCCTGGCGCTGGTGGCGGCGCAGGCGGACTGCGGGGGGGGCAGGTTGCGGTAGCGTCCGTGTCACGCGCGATTAGCTCAGCGGTAGAGCGCCTGCCTTACAAGCAGGATGTCGCTGGTTCGAACCCGGCATCGCGCATCCTCGAAATGCAGGCCATGAGCGGGTTCTGGCCCTGTGCCCATGGGTGTTTGCCATGGAGGGCGCCTTTAGCAGGAACCGCCAAAACCCTACTAAAA
Organism: Prochlorococcaceae cyanobacterium; assembly: GCA_044374745.1. Classification (GTDB taxonomy): domain Bacteria; phylum Cyanobacteriota; class Cyanobacteriia; order PCC-6307; family Cyanobiaceae; genus NIES-981. The sequence goes on from JBILNZ010000010.1 coordinate 70,983, forward strand.
CCGTCGAGGTCTGCCAGGAATTCACGCAGATTCCACGCGGCGGGGTCGTAGTGGCGGCGGGTGGTGAGCGCTGAGCTGCCCCCCCGGTCCGGCCACTGCAGCAGCGGTTCTGGCCGAATGCTGTTCGCTCTTTGATGCGGTGATGGTTTCCACCTGGGCCTGGCCGGATGAGTTGGCGATTCCCGGGCAGGACGATGCCAGGCAGTTGGTCCTTGAGACCCTGGAAGCGCTGATCAGCCGCTTGCAGGAGGCAGTGGTAGGCGAGCGCATCGGCCCAAGCGCGTAGGAGCGAACCTACCGCCCCTATTTCAAGAGGCTGGTGGCAACTGCTGCTCAGAGGTCCTGGACGCATGACAGTGACCTACTGGAGGCTGTGCTGCGCCAATGGCAGCCCAACAGCAGGGCCCGGCAGATGGCCCACGATCGGCTCCGCAGGTTGTGGAAGGAAGCCGGGTGGGCATGGCCTACAGCAACAGACCGCATTGGCGATCCGCTCGGTCATCGCCGCCAGCGAGAAGCGTCTGTTGAAGTTGAAGCAGTAGCCGCCGAGGTAGCGCCTGGCGTACTTGTCAAAGTTGAAGGCATGGAAGGTGCCGTTGAAGCTGGTCTAGAGGTTGCCCAGCAGCGTGTTGATCCAGCGGAACTGCGGCAGGTCGCTGGGGCGCTTCCCACCGGTGACGATGGCCTGATGGCCGCAGTTGCGACACTGATAGTGCTTGAACCGCCGGTTTTAGACCAGTCCATGCTCTTGACCATTGCAGCGGGGACAGCGGAACCCATCGGGCCAGCGTGCTTTCACCAAGGAAGCCTCACATTGCTCCTCGGTGCCGTAGAGCCGCTGGAACTGAGGCAGGGAAAGGCCTTTCTGGAACTGGATCGTGCTGCGGGCCACGGCCAGGTTGTATGTTGTATCTGTGTACCACTCTATGGCTCCAAGGTGGCCGCTGCGGAGCGAGCTGGGTAATAAAGAATACTGATATAGCTTGCATGACGGCCGTCCATGTCTAAGCTGTGTCTAGAGATAGTAAAGGTTGTTGAGTTATGAGCACACCTACCAGCTGGGGCAGCGAATTTCGAGTAAAGACCCCCGGCGGTGACGAGGACGACTATGTGGAACCTACGCTAACAGCTCTCCCTGATGGGCGTTTCGTAATCATCTGGACAGAGGTCATCGGCACTTTTGACAGTCTATATGGATATTACCGCTACAGGTCAAATATTCGTGGTCAGGTGTTCAATGCTGATGGCACCAAGGATGGTGCCGAGATCCTTGTCAACACCACCACCAATGAAGATCAGTATGAGCCCACGATCACGGCCCTCGCTGATGGCGGCTTCGTGGTCGCTTGGTCTGATTACAGCCAAGCAGGCGATGATACCTCTTTACTTGCTGTACGTGCTCAGGTATTCAATGCCAATGGCACCAAGGCTGGTGCCGAGTTCCGCGTCAACACCACCACCAATAATCATCAGTGTGAGCCCACGATCACGGCCCTCGCTGATGGCGGCTTCGTGGTCGCTTGGACTGATGACAGCCAAGCTGGCGGTGATACCTCTTCACATGCTGTACGTGCTCAGGTGCTCAATGCCAATGGCACCAAGGCCGGTGCCGAGTTTCTCGTCAACACCACCACGAGCAACGGACAGTATCAGCCAACGATTGCGGCCCTCGCTGATGGCGGCTTCGTGATCGCTTGGACGGACGAGAGCGGAACCGAGGAGGATGCCTCCGGCAGTGGTGTGCGCGCTCAGGTGTTCAATGCCAATGGCACCAAGGCAGGTGCCGAGTTTCTCGTCAACACCACCACGAGCAACGAACAGAATCAGCCAACGATTGCGGCCCTCGCTGATGGCGGCTTCGTGATCGCTTGGACTGATAACAGCCAAGCTGGCGGTGATACCTCCTCACTTGCTGTACGTGCTCAGGTGCTCAATGCCAATGGCACCAAGGCCGGTGCCGAGTTTCTCGTCAACACCACCACGAGAGACGGACAGTATCAGTATCAGCCAACGATTGCGGCCCTCGCTGATGGCGGCTTCGTGGTCGCTTGGACTGATTATCAAAGCTACACTTATAATTCAGATGTGCGCGCCCAGGCGTTCAACGCCAATGGCGGCAAGGCAGGCTCTGAGTTGCTTGTCAGCATCCCGCAATTGTTTGAATATAACTATCAAGGTGAACCTGAGATCGCAGTCCTCGCAGACGGTCGCTTTTTGATTGCCTGGGATGATACTACTTCTTATCAAACCGCCGAGGATGGCGGGAATACTGGCATACGCGCCCGCATTTTCGATCCCCGCACCAGCGCCGTGGATCTCGTCGGCACTCTGGATGATGACGATCTGATCGGCACCATCTTCAACGACTCCCTCAGCGGCTTCTTCGGCAACGACAAGCTGCGCGGTGCCGCCGGCCACGACCGCATCTTCGGAGAAGACGACAACGATATCTTGATCGGCGATGCCGGCAACGACCTCCTCGATGGCGGCACCGGTAATGATGAGTTCAGGGGTGGCATTGGTAGCGATCGGCAGTTCGGCGGTGTTGGCAACGACCTCCTCAATGGCGGGGCCGGCAACGACCTGCTCAACGGCGGTTCGGGTGACGACATCTTCGTGATCGACACTCTCCGGGATCGGGTTGTGGAGGCGGCTGGCGGTGGCATCGATGAAGTGCGCTCCGCCACCGTTTCCATCGATCTCAACCTCAGCCACCTGGCCCAGGTGGAGAACGCCAGACTCACCGGCACCTCTGCCCTCAGCTTGATCGGTTCCAGCACCGCTAACCGCCTCACCGGCAATGATGGTGCTAACACCATCCGCGGCAACATCGGCGCCGATATCCTCACCGGCCTGGCCGGCGCAGACCGTTTTGTGCTGAGCGACTTCGCTAGCGCAGACCAAATTACGGATTTTATTTCTGGTGCCGACAAACTTCAGCTCAGCCAGGCCGGCCTGCCCATCGGCAATGGCAACACCACCATCGATGGCGGCCTCCTACGCAATGCTCCCGGTGGCTTTTCCACCGCTGCCGAACTGGTGATCTTCACTACCAACATCGCCAGCGCCACCATCACCACCACCAATGCCGCCGCCGCCATCGGCAGCGCCACTGCCGCCTACACCGTCGGCGCCACACGCCTCTTTGCCGTCGACAACGGCAGTCGCTCCCACCTCTACCGATTCCGGGCCGCCGATGCCAACGCTCTGGTGGCACCATCCGAGCTCACTCTGCTCGCCGATCTCTCTGCTACACCTGCCCTCTCCCTCAGCGATATTCAATTCGTACTCTGAGCGCCACAGTTAAATGCAAGAATCCAAAAGCAAGGTCTGTTGTTCCAAATCAGGTCAAGTCTAGTTTTGTTCATGTATTGAGAAGCACGCGGTCGATTCTCGATCTTTGCCTGCTGGTGATCATGAGCGGAAACAACGAAGTCTTTCCTCCCCGCCGCCAGCCGAGAGCTCGGGTAGAAGGCCGAGGCGATCCCACGGCTCAGGTTGAGATCGAGCAGGTGGGCCAGCACGATTCAGTCCGTGTACGCAGGGGGGGCAACGGGGCATCAGCCAGGGCAGGTGCTCCAGCCCCAGGGCATTGCGGGTCTTGAGGGCAGAACGGCTGAGATAGTTGTTCCGCCGAGCGCCTCAGCCGTGATGAGCAGTTACCGCATCGTCCGCGACGACGGCTGCAGCGATGCCATTGCCGGCCAGGTGTTCGACTCCTACGACGCGGCCCATGCCGTGCTGGAGCGCTACTACGCCGACCTGTGCTGCTCGGATGAGCGGGAGTATTACCGGATCGAGGAGCTGAGCGGCACACTGGAGTGCGGAAGGGAATGATTCAGGGCGTGAACTGCCGATGAAAACCATGCAAGTTCTGCATTGTTTGTTGCTGCAACTATGCCTTCTGGCCTAAAAAGCCAAGGTCGCTAGATCAGCAGCGCTTAGCTGCGCTATGTCTGGATCCACTGCCCTGCTCCTGGTTTTCTGTGCCATCCCGCAGCGCTACCAAGCAATCCAGCTCCAGCAGCACGCGCAAGACGCTCGATCGTTCTGTCGTGCAGCAGCGCATTGCTGAGCTGCTCGCAGTCGGATCCCCCGACGCCGCTGCGCTGTTGGCCTTTGCCGAGTTCATCCACGGCAAGCCCTTCCCCGAGCCCGTGCTCAGCCTCACCCAGCTCAAGCGTGAGGTGTGCCAGGTGTTCGGCTGCACGACCGCCACGGAGCTGCGCAAATCGAAGGAGTTCACCATGGCGATGGCTGGCCGGACGTTTGACCTCAAGACCAAAGCCGACTGGCAGAAGCTGTATCGCGAGTGGGTGGGGGTGCCACAGGCGGAACGCAACCGCAGCGGTGCCACCTGCATCAACGGCATTGATGTGCTGGAGAACTTCCGGCCCTGGCACGTGTTCGGCCTGGAGCCCTCCACGGCCAGCGCGGATGACATCAAAGAAGCCTTCCGTCGCCTGGCCAAGGAACACCACCCGGATGTGGGTGGCGATCCTCGCGTGATGGAACGGCTGCAGAAGATGCGCGACTCCCTGCTGGCGTAAGGAAGCCGCCAGGATGCTGGGCATCCCGGTGAGCAAGCTCTACCGGATCTGTGACTTCTTTGATTCGGATCCCGATGACGCCTGGGATCTCACAGAGGGCGAGTTCTTTGAATTCGAGCCCGGCCAGGCCCGCAAACGCCGCTTCTATGAAGAAGGGGTGATGGCGATCGCTAAGTACCTGGAGGAAACCGAGGGTGGCAGCTTCCTGGCGAGGCTCAAGGAGTTCTTCACCCATCACCGTGCCCGGGTGACGCGGGCGCTGGTGCAGCGGCGGATCATCCAGGTCACCCAGGACCGTGCGGGTCTGGTGATCCGCGGCGACCTGGTGTTTCTGCAGCAGCGCTCGGTGGTGCGGGTGCTGGGCACCAACGGCAAGGGCATGGCCGGCACGCTGCGCCGCATCGAGGAGGAGAGCGCCGGCCTCGATGGTGCGGAGGGCCTGGAGATCGACGTGCATTTCGCCGACTTCGAGGACGCCGACGGTCGCCACTGGAGCCAGCGCGGCATTGCCCGCCTGGCGCGCACGATGCACGAGCGGGGCCGCATCACCAGGGCCCGCAAGGCCTGGGTGAAGGCGGTGGCGGATGTGGCGGAGGACTGCTTCGAGGTGCAGCGCAAGGTGCTCGAAAGCCATGAAGCCCGCGTGCGAACGGCCATGGATCGCGCCCGCAGCAAGGCCAAAGCCTGTGCGGTGACCCAGCAGAAGCCCAACGCAGCGGATCGCAACCCGATCGAGCTGGAGGCCCACCACCTGTTTGATGCCGCCTCACGGCCGGATCTGGCGGCACTGGACGACAACCTGCTGGTGATCAGCTCAGCCCTGCACCGCAACTTCCACAAGTGGATGGGCAACCGCCCCTGCGAACCGAAGTACTTTGTGGACTACCTGCTGCGCAACTAACTCTCCCACTTCGAGGGCAGCCCCAGCACCCGCGCGCGGCAGGAGGCCCGCCAACAGAAGCTGATCCACCGGCTGGAGCTGTTGCAGGCCCGCTACGAGGGCAACCGGTTGCTCTATTGAAATGGCAGCCGCCGTGGGAGGCGATGAACCCACGGATCCACCAGCCAGACTGCGGCCAGAGGAGATGCACACCGAAGCCCGATGAGTGCAGAAGAGCAGCAGCAGGAGCTTCTGGGTGCCCTCGAAGCCCTGGGCGGGTGTGCGGCTAACGGCCGGCTGCGGGAGCTGCTGGGGTGGGATGAACCCACCTACGACGCAGTGAAGGCACCGCTTCTCGCCTCCGGGCAACTGCAGGCGGGCCGCGGACGGGGCGGCTCGGTGAGCTTGGCTGGCCACAGCCCGTCAGCCGATGCAGCTGCCCCCCAGCCCAGCGGCAGGCAGAACCTCTCGGCCTTCATCTGGAGCGTGGCCGACCTGCTGCGCGGGGATTACAAACAGAGCGACTACGGCAAGGTGATCCTGCCGTTCACGGTGCTGCGCCGGCTCGACTGCGTGCTGGAGCCCAGCAAGGAGGCGGTGCTGGCCGAGAAGGCGCTGCGGGAAGGGCAGGGCCTGGATCCCGAGCCGTTTCTGCTGCGGGTGGCGGGGCAGGCGTTCTGCAACACCTCAGCGCTGAGCATGAAGCGGCTGATGGGCGATCAGGACAACATCGGCGAGAACCTGCGCAGCTACATCCAGGCGTTCACGCCGGCGGTGCGCGACATCTTCGAGAGCTTCGAATTCCACCTGCAGGTGGACCGGCTGGAGAAGGCGGGCCTGCTTTACCAGACGGCTGAACGCTTCGCCCAGATCGACCTGCACCCGCAAACGGTGAGCAATGCCGAGATGGGGCTGGTGTTTGAGGAGCTGATCCGCAAGTTCGCGGAACTCTCCAACGAAACGGCCGGGGAGCACTTCACGCCCCGTGAGGTGATCAAGCTGATGGTGAATCTGATCTTCATCGAAGACGATCAGGCCCTCACCCAGAGCGGCATCGTGCGCAGCCTCTACGACCCCACCGCGGGCACCGGCGGCATGTTGAGCGTGGCGGAAGAGCACCTGGTGGGCATGAACCCGTCGGCCCGGCTGGTGCTGAGCGGCCAGGAGCTCAACCCGGAGAGCTACGCGATCTGCAAGGCCGACATGCTGATCAAGGGGCAGGACATCCGCAACATCCGTTTTGGCAACACGCTCTCCGATGATCAGCTGGGCGAGCAGAAGTACGACTACATGCTCTCCAACCCGCCCTTCGGGGTGGAGTGGAAGAAGATCCAGAAGGAGGTGCAGAAGGAAGCCGACACCCTGGGCCATGCGGGCCGTTTTGGCCCTGGCCTGCCGCGCGTGAGCGATGGCTCGCTGCTGTTCCTGCTGCACCTGATCAGCAAGATGCGCCCCGCCCTAGACGGCGGCAGCCGCTTTGGGATCGTGCTCAATGGCATACCGCTGTTCACCGGCGGAGCCGGCTCAGGCGAAAGCGAGATCCGCCGCTATGTGCTGGAGAACGATCTGGTGGAGGCGATCATCGGCCTGCCCACCGATATGTTTTACAACACGGGCATCAGCACCTACATCTGGATCCTCAGCAACCGCAAGCCTGCCCCCCGCAGGGGGCGTGTGCAGTTGATCGACGCCAGCAGCTTCTGGCAGAAGATGCGCAAGAGCCTGGGCAGCAAACGCAAGGAGCTGAGCCCGGAGCACATCGACGCGATCACCCGCCTGTTCGGCAACTTCGAGGAAGCCGAGCAGGACGGCAAGCCGATCAGCCGGATCTTCCGCAACGAAGACTTCGGCTACCGCACGATCACCGTGGAACGCCCGTTGCGCGATGACGCGGGCAACGTGCTGCTGGGCCAGCGCGGCAAGGCCAAGGGCAAACCCCAGGCCGACAGCAGCCTGCGCGACACCGAGAACGTGCCGCTCTGCGAAGACGTGCAGACCTATTTCGAGCGCGAGGTGCTGCCCCACGTGAGCGACGCCTGGATCGACCACGACAAGACCAAGGTGGGCTACGAGATCCCCTTCAACCGCCACTTCTATGTGTTCACGCCACCCCGGCCGCTGGAGGAGATCGACGCCGAACTGAAGCAGGTGACCGATCGGATCCTGGCGATGATCGGGGGGCTGAGTGGCTGAGCGTGGCATCACCACCTTCATCAATGCCGATCTGATCGCGGCCGGCCTGTCGCCCTTTGCGCCCGAATTGGCGGCACGCCGGGCCGGCAGGTTGATGCTGGAGGAGATCGATCGTTGTGCGACGGCAGGAATCAGCTTTGCGTTTGAAACAACGCTGGCGGGCAAGGGCTACTTATGGCGCATTGCTGCGTGGCAGCTCATGGGATATCACGTCAAGCTGATCTTTCTGAGGTTGAACAGTGCCGACGATGCAATTCAGCGCGTGCAGCTTCGCGTCAGCCAGGGTGGACATGCCATCCCTCTTCCCGTGATTCAGCGCCGATTTGCTCTTGGGTTGGCCAACTTTGAGCGGGCCTACCGGCCTGCTGTGGATGCCTGGCAACTGATCGATAATGGCGGCAGCGGCCCCGTACTGGTTGCAGAGGGAGTTCATGCATGACCAGCGGCTTTCAGAGCCATCTCGATGACCCCGACCTCAGCCGGGTTTCCGCCGCCCTGGTGCGTGCCGGCCAGCGGGCCCGCGAGATCGCCCGCCAGAGCGGCACCGGCCTCGCTGTGCGGATCAACGGCGAGCTGCGCATCCTGCGCGGTGATGAGCTGGACAGGACAGCGAACCCAGGCGAGGACGGCTGAAGCGATGGAACGGGACGCCGATGGCCTGCCACTGTTCCGCCCCGCTGCAGCCGAGGGGCTAACGCCCGTCGATCTGGCCACCGCCCTGCGGCTGGAGCAGGAAGCCCTTGCGTTGCAGGATCTGGAGGCCAGCCTCCTGGCCGAGTGGGCCTCTCCGGAGGATGAGGAGGCCTTTGGCGATCTCTGAGCCCGCCAAGTTTTGGCAAGCTTTGCCAAGCCGGCTAGCGTGGCCAAGGATTTCGGCCCTGGCAGAGGAAGCCATGACGATGAACGTCAACCTGTCGCCCCAGCTGGAGGCGATGGTGAAAGCCAAGGTGGCTTCTGGCCGCTACACCTCCGCCAGCGAGGTCGTACGTGAAGCGCTGCGGCTGATGGAGCAGCAGGATCAGCTGAGGGCGCTGCAGCTCCAGCAGTTGCGCCGTGACATCCAGGACGGGCTGGCAAGCGGCGAGGCGGAGGCCTGGAACCCGAAGGCCATCAAGGCCGAAGGGCGCCGCCGTCTGGGGGCCCATGCCGATTCCAGCCTGAGTGCCTGAGCTGTGCTGGCGATTGCCCTCACCCCCAGAGCCAACGCGGATCTTGGCGAGATCTGGGTGTTCATCGCCGCCGACAACCCCGACCAGGCTGACGCCTTCATTGACCTGATCGATGCGAAGTTTCAGAACTTGTCCCACCAACCCGGCCTCGGCCGCCGCCGCGACGAATTGGTGGCGGGTCTGCGCAGCTTCCCTGTGGGGCGCTATGTGATCTTTTATCTCCAGGATCAAGGCTGCCTGCGGATCGTCCGCGTCCTCCATGGCGCCCGCGATGTCGATGCTGTTTTCGCTGATCCAAACGAGGAGGATCAACCATGAGCTTCCCCCGCTACCCGGCCTACAAGCCCAGCGGCGTGGAGTGGCTGGGGGAGGTGCCGGAGCATTGGGAAGCACTTCCTATTAAGCGCATCGCATCACTCCAGAGTGGAACTGGCATAACTGCTGACTCGATCACGGATGAGGGCCCATTCCCTGTATATGGAGGCAATGGAGTTCGTGGATATACCGATGCTAATACCCATGAAGGCCATTTTCCGATAATTGGAAGACAAGGGGCCTTATGCGGGAATATCAACTATGCCAAGGGGGGATTCTGGGCGTCTGAGCATGCTGTTGTAGTGACTCCGTGCAAGCAAGTAGAAGTTCACTGGCTTGGCGAAACACTTAGAGCCATGAACCTGAATCAATATTCGGTATCTGCTGCGCAGCCAGGCTTGTCGGTTGAGGCGATAGTTAATCTCTTTATTCCTTGGCCTCCTAGGGATGAGCAAAGGACCATCTCTGCCTTCCTCGACCGCGAAACCGCCAAGATCGACGCCCTGATCGCCGAGCAGCAGCACATGATCGAGCTGCTGAAGGAAAAGCGCCAGGCCGTGATCTCCCATGCCGTCACCAAGGGGCTGAATCCAGACGCGCCGATGAAGGATTCGGGGGTGGAGTGGCTGGGGGAAGTGCCGGAGCATTGGACTGTGACCCAGCTTCGACATTTCACAAGATCGCTCCCTGGCTTTGCATTCTCGTCAGAGGGATTCATTCAGGATGAGAGCAAGTGGAAGCTTCTGCGCGGGGTCAATGTTGGCGTTTCTTGCATTCGCTGGGATGAAACCGTCTACTGGGATCGACAGGTTGATGACCGTTTGGATCAATTCGTTCTTTCGCCTGGGGATCTGGTCGTAGGTCTCGATAGGCCAATGATCAAGGAGGGTCTTAGGGTTGCGCGAATTACACAGGAAGATTGCCCCTGCATGCTTCTTCAGCGTGTGGCTGCTGTTAAGGGCTCAAAGAACCTCTCGACCGACTATCTTTTCTTCTTGCTCTCGTCGCCGTACTTCCTGGCACATTTTGAGCCGGAAGCAACTGGCGTTAGCGTCCCTCACATCAGTACTGGCCAAATCGATTCATTCGTCGTCCCTATTCCTCCTCCCCAGGAGCAAGCAGAAGTAGTTGCTTTCTTGTTGGCAGAACTACTAGCGATCCAACGGCTAAGGAAACTCTGGACAAACGGGGTTTGAGCGGAGGCAGCAAGCAGCAAAGAGTGCCTTTGACCGTAAATTGCTTCTGAGACCGTTTTCTGAGGACTTTTTCTCTCTTGGTCAGCCACTC
>JBILNZ010000011.1:0-80296 GCA_044374745.1 Prochlorococcaceae cyanobacterium
CGTCAGCTCCTGCTCCAGCTCCTCGATCGCCACCAGCTCCTGCACCTGCCGGCCCAGCGTGATCTCCTGCTCATGCGTCAGCAGCGGCACACGGCCGATGTCTCGCAAATAGCTGCGCACCAGGTCGCCACCACCAGCACGAGAGGCGTCTGCGTCAACAGAGGCAACAGCAACGGGCAGGGCGGGCATGACGGGCAGTTACGAAACGTTCCTGTTTCGTAAACCTATCACCCTTTTGCTCGCCGCTCCCCGTGGCCAGGATGGGGGGATGGCTGCTGAACGGTTGCAGAAACTCATCGCCGCCACCGGCCTCTGCTCCCGCCGCGCCGCGGAGGAGTTGCTGCGGCAGGGCCGGGTCCGCGTGAACGGCACGACGGCTGCGCTGGGCGATCGGGCCGATGCCAACGGCGACGCGATCAGCGTGGATGGCCGGCCCCTGCGGACCGCGGCGCCACCGCTCCTGCTCCTGCTCAACAAACCACCCGGCGTGGTGAGCAGCTGCCGGGATCCCCAGGGCCGCACCACGGTGCTCGACCTGCTGCCACCGGCCCTGCGGCGCGGACTTGGCCTCCATCCGGTGGGTCGTCTCGACGCCGACAGTCGCGGCGCGCTGCTGCTCACCAACCAGGGTGATCTGACCCTGCAACTCACCCACCCCCGCTACGGCCACCACAAGACCTACCGGGTGTGGGTGGCCGGCCAGCCTGGCCATGCGCAGCTGCGGCGCTGGGCGGCGGGCGTACCCCTGGAGGAAGGCCCCAGCCAGCCGGTCGCCCTCAAACTCCTGCGCCGCCACGGCGACCGCAGCCTGCTGGAATTGGTGATGGGGGAGGGGCGCAACCGCCAAATCCGTCGCACCGCAGCCCTGCTGGGCCATCCGGTGCTCGACCTGCAGCGGGTGGCCATTGGTCCGCTGGGCCTGGCCGACCTGCAGGAAGGGGAATGGCGCCACCTGGACCGCCGAGAATGGGAGGCCCTGGCCGCAGCAGCCCCCTGAGCCGCCCCGCCCCACCCCTGCGAACCCGCCTCAGTCGCCTCTGGCGGCGGCAACGGCCAACGGCCACCCCAAACGCCAGTGGCGACTCCCTGGCCGATCCGTTGCTGGTGGCGGGCCAGATGCTGCGCGAGGCCAGAGAGCGGCGGGGGATGGGCCTGCGCCAGTTGGCCCAGGAGACGAGGATCAGTACCCCTGTGCTGGAGGCCCTGGAGCGGGGCTGGCGAGATCGGCTGCCCGAATCGGCCTACCTGCGCACGATGCTGCCGCTGATCGAGCGCCACCTCAACCTGGAGCCAGCCAGCCTGCAGAAGCTGCTGCCCAGCGACCCGCTACCAGGCCAGCGGCTGCGCAAACGCAACCTGCTGGGCCGGTTCACCCCCGGCTCAATTGACGTGTTCACCACCTGGCAGGGAACGCTGGTCTATGGCCTGCTCACCCTGGGGCTGATCTACGCCCTCAACCTGCAGCAACAGCGGCTGGCGAATGCCGGCTGGCGGGCCGTGGCCCCCCTGCCGGCCTCCCCAGAGCCCAGGGAGGATGGTGCGGGCGGGCAGAACAGGGGCACCCTGCTGCTGCTCGATGGCTACCCGGAACTGCGGCCCCTCGATCAGGCCCGCCAGGGTCAGGCGCTGCGCCTGTGGCGCCTGAGCAACTCCCCATAACCCTGCAGCGTGCCCTCCAGATCCGCCACGGGGCAGGGCAGCCGCCAGCTCCAGTTGGCCCCCACGGTGCCTGGGGTGTTGAAGCGGGCCTCGTCGCCCAGTTCCAAGAGATCCTGCAGCGGCACCACCGCCAATTCCGCCGGGCTGGCCAACGCCAACTCCAGCAGCTGCCAGCCGGGAGCCGTCACCGGAGCCCCCAAGAGCCGCTCCAGCCGCTGGCGGCTGTCGTGGTCGAGGCCGTGCCACCAGCCGAGCGCCGTGGCGTTGTCGTGGGTGCCCGTGTACACCACCCAGCGGCTGCCCCGGATGTTGGCCGGCAGGTAGGGGTTGTCGTCGTTGCCATCAAAGGCGAACTGAAGGATCTTCATGCCCGGCAGGGCGAAGCGGTCGCGCAGCGCCTCCACCTCCGGGGTGATCACCCCGAGGTCTTCGGCCACCATGGGCAAGCGGCCCTGGCGCAGGCGGCCACGCAGGGCCTGGTGCAGCCACAGCAGCGTGAGCAGAGCTGCGCCGGGGGAGTCCCGCCAGCTGCCGTTCTCAGCCGTGCTGTCACCACCGGGCACCCGCCAGTAGGCCTGCAGGGCGCGGAAGTGGTCGAGCCGCAGCAGGTCGAACAACTGCAGTTGGCGGCTGAGGCGGCCGAGCCACCAGGCGAAGCCGCTGAGCCAGTGGCGCGACCAGCGATACACCGGCGTCCCCCAGAGCTGGCCGGTGGCGGAGAAGTAGTCGGGAGGCACGCCGCTCTGGGCCTCCAGGGCACCGCCGGAGGCCAGGGAGAACAGGCCGGGATGGCTCCACACGTCAGCGCTGTCGTGGGCCACGTAGAAGGGCAGGTCGCCGAACAGACCAACACCCAGGCCATGGGCTTGCCGGCGCAGGGCTTGCCACTGGCCCTGCAACTGCCACTGCAGCAGCCGCTCCTCCAACAACAGGGGGGCCTGTTCCCGGTCGAAGCGGGCCAGGGCACGACGCTGCCGCCGGGCCAGCGGTTGGGGCCACTCCCACCAGGGCTGCCCCTCGTGCAGGCGACGCAAAACCATGAAACGGCAGTGGTCGCGCAGCCAGAAGGCCTGCCGACGGCACCAGCGCAGGAAGGCTTTCCGCCGGTCGGGGTGCTGCTCGGGCCAGGCCAGCCGCAGGGCCTCTCCCAGGGCCCGGCTGCGCAGTTGCTGGGCCGCCGGGTCGAGCCGACCTCCGGTGTGGCCGGGCAAGGCGGCGGCCGCCGCCGCACTCAGATAGCCCTGCTGCACCAGCAGCTCGGCATCCAGGAGCCAGGGATTGAGCGCTGAACCGCTCGGGGAGCTGTAGGGGGAACCGGTGCCATCGGTGGGGGCCAGGGGGAGCAGCTGCCAGACTCCGATTCCGTGGCGGCCAAGCAGGTTGAGCCAGTCGACGGCGGCCTGGCCGAAGCTGCCGCACCCCCCTGCGCCGGGGAGGGCGGTGGGGTGAAGCAGCACCCCGGCTCGCCGCTGGGGATCGCTCACGACTCGGGCAGCCGGTAGCGGCTGATGATCTTCTGGGCAAAGGCCGGGATGTGGGCCGCCAGCTTCTCGGGATGGTTGCGGCGCAGCCACAGGGCGTTGCGGGTGAAGTGGGAGTCGATCGAAAAGCGGCCGTACTCCAGGCCCTTCGGGCCGAAGCGCTCCACCACCAGGCCGATCAGCCTGGCCAGCCACAGGGGCAGCTTCACGGCCTTGTCGTAGGCCTCGATGCCCTGCTGCACGGCGGCCTGCCGATTCCCCTGGCTGGTCACCGGCGCCACATCAAGTTCGGCCTCCACCAGATCCAGCAACACCTGGCCCCTGGGGTTGCGCACCGTGAGCCACTGGCGGCCGAAGGTGGCACCCATGTAGCCCACCACCAGATCGGCGCCGGCATTGGTGTAGTCGAAGCAGCTCAGGCAGCTGGGGGCGAACACGTCCTTGAGCTTGGGCGTGTCGAGCCCGAAGAAGGGCACCGTTTCCTCGCGGCCGTCGCTGTGGCGGAAGTGGATGCGGAAGTCCTGCATGAACTCGTAGTGCACCACCGTGTCCGGGGAGCTCACGGTGGTCTCCAGGAAGGTCTGCAGGCCCTGGCGGCTCACGTTGTCGACGCAGGGCAGGCCCAGCACATAGAGCTCCTCGAGCGGCAGGGTGGACTGCACGGCCCGCAGGGCCTGGATCTGGCAGCCCACGCCGATCGCCAGCAGCCTGCGGATGCCGCTGCCGGGCAGCTGCTCCAGTACCTCGAGATTGGGCGAGAGGGTGGGCTTGTTCACCCGGGCGCTCAGCACCTCTTCGGGGGTGCGGGCCAGCCGCGGCACCGGCGTGAAGCGGTCGTCGGGGCTCTGGCCCACGCAGAGCACCGCGTCCACCAGGCCGGTCTCCAGGGCGCGCACGCCGATGCGGCTCACGATGCCGGTCCACTGGGCTCCCCCAATCGGCTGCCGCAGCCGTGCCGTGAGCATCCGCTGCTGCACGCCGAAATAGAGCTCGTCGTCGTTGGAGAGATCACGGCTGCGGCCGTGGGCCTGCTCCTCCATCAGCTCAAAGCGCTGCTCGAGGAAGGCACAGCTGCTCTTCACATAGGCCACCCAGCGGCTGTCGCAGAGGCCGCACTGGCTGCAGAGGTCTTTGGCGGGGTAGACGCTGCCCTTGGCCAGGGGCCGGGCCTTCTCATGGGGAGCCGGCACGGGCAGGCCGATCGCTGGCCACAACCTATCGGCTGCACCCGCCAACAGTGCCCCCGCGAGGGGAGTGGGTCAAAGTGGGGGGGTTTGACAGCCGGGACGCCAGTCTCCCCACTTCGCCTCGATGCCGCCCCGCGCCAGCAGAAAGTCCACCCCAGTGCCCGCCCCGCGCAGGCGATTCCGGTTCCCCCAGCTCGGCCTGCCGTCCATCCCCCTACCACGCATCAGCCGGCGACAGGCGGTGACCGCAGGGGTGGCCGGCGCCGCCGCCCTGGTCACCGTGGCCGCCATCGATCTGGTCTGGCCCCTGGACAGGGCCCAGCCGATGGGCGAGGCAGCCATTCTCGATGGGGTGGCCAAACCCGCCAACCGGGCGGTGACCGTGCTGGTGATCGGCCTGGACAGCGACCGGCTCAGCGACGTGAGTAACAACGCAGCCCCAGCGGGTGCCGCCAATGCCGACGCGCTGATGGTGGTGCGCATCAACCCCGGAGGTCCGGTGCAGGCTCTGCAGATCCCGGCCAACCTGGCAGTGCAACTGCCCGGCGAGACCAAGCCCCGCTCCCTGGGCAGCCTCTACCGCAGCGGCGGTCCGGCCCTCACCGCCGACGCCGTTCGCGACCTGGCTGGTTTACCCACGGGCCAACCCGACCGCTACCTGGTGATCAGCCGCTATGGCCTGCGCCTGCTGGCCGACCGCCTCGGCGGTGTGGAGGCCAACCCCACCCGCACGATGCGCCACAGCGACACCAGCCAGAAGCTGAAGATCGATCTGCAGAGCGGTCTTCAACGGCTCAATTCCAACCAGCTGGAACACCTGGCCCGCTGGCGCGATGCCAAGAAACCCCTGGAAAGCCGTCTCACCAACCTGCAGGAGGTGACCCGCAGCCTGCATCGCGAACTGGAGCTGCGCCAGGGCCAGCTATCCCTTCCCGACCTGGTGGCTGGCCTGCAAGGGCAGGTGCAGACCAACCTCAGCCGCAACGAGACCCTCAGCCTGCTGGTGACAGCGCTGCAGCCGGACACCCAGATCCAGTTCATCACCCTGCCCCTGGATCCCCAGCGCAGCGGCAAGGGGGCTGCGGCGGCGAGTGCGTTGCGGGAGCGCGTGCGCAACCTGCCCAAGCCCTTCTGGCTCGAGCCGAAGCCGCCGGCCAGCCCCTCCTAGGCCAGCCGCTGGCCCTCCAACACCAGCCAGCGGGCGGCACAGGCACTGCGCAGGGCAGTGGCCTGATCCATCGGCTGGGTCGCAGCGAGCCATCCCAGCCAGGGCAGTCCCGCCAACCGCCGTTGCTGCGCGTCCCAGCTGCCGCCCCACTGCACCAGCCCCAGGCAGGGAACCTGCCACTGGACGAGAAGGGCCGTGAGGGCAGCTGGCAAACCCGTTTGCAGCTGCTCTGCCGCCAGCACCACCACGGTGGGTTGGCGCCAGGCCCCAAGGGCGGCCGCCCAGTGGCGGCCATCGACCAGGGGCAGACCGGGATCGCGGGGCAAGGGCGCCAGGCCGGGGGGCTGCGCGGCCAGGGCAGCCAGGCCGGCGTCGGCGGCCAGCGGATTGAGCGGCTCCAGGAGGGGCAGATGCAGGGCAGCGGCCAGGGCTGGGGCCACCTGCGCCTGCAGGGCAGCCACCGCCTCAGCCGGACCGGCCGCCAGCAACACCAGGGCAGGCGGGCCACTCCCCTCAACCGGAGTGGCAGCGCGGCTTGAAAACGTCATGGTTGTTTGCACTCCCTGGGCCGGCACGCTTCTACCATCGGTGTTCGCCGACGCGTCCGCGCCCGCCGTGACCAGTTTCCTCACAGCCGATCGGCTGGCTCAGGCAGGCCACTCAGCGGATCACGCAGCGGGTTCCAACCACGACACCCGCCGCCTCCGCCTGTTCAGCGGCACCTCCAACCAGGAACTGGCCCGCGAGATCGGCGCCTACCTGGGCGTTCCCGATGGTCCGCGGGTGATCAAGCGCTTCGCCGACGGCGAGACCTACATCCAGATCCAGGAATCGATCCGCGGTTGCGATGTATTCCTGATCCAGCCCACCTGCGCTCCGGTGAACGATCACCTGATGGAGCTGCTGATCATGGTGGATGCCTGCAAGCGCGCCTCCGCCCGCCAGGTGACGGCCGTGATCCCCTACTACGGCTACGCCCGCGCCGACCGCAAGACCGCCGGCCGCGAATCGATCACCGCCAAGCTGGTGGCCAACCTGCTCACCATGAGTGGCGTGGATCGGGTGCTGGCGATGGACCTGCACTCCTCGCAGATCCAGGGCTACTTCGACATTCCCTGCGACCACATCTACGGCTCACCCGTGCTGGTGGACTACCTCAGCACCCGCGACCTGGGCGAAGTGGTGGTGGTCTCCCCGGACGTGGGCGGCGTAGCCCGGGCCCGCGCCTTCGCCAAGCAGATGAACGACGCCCCCCTGGCGATCATCGACAAGCGGCGGGCTGGCCACAATGTGGCCGAGAGCCTCACGGTGATCGGCGATGTGGCCGGCAAGACGGCCGTGTTGATCGACGACATGATCGACACCGGCGGAACGATCTGTCAGGGCGCCAAGCTGCTGCGCCGCAAGGGAGCCGCCCGGGTGCTCTGCTGTGCCACCCACGCCGTGTTCTCACCGCCGGCGGCCGAGCGGCTGTCGGAGCCCGGCCTGTTCGAGGAGGTGGTGGTGACCAACTCAATCCCCCTCAGCGAAGAGCGCACCTTTCCCCAGCTCCAGGTGCTGTCGGTGGCCAACATGCTGGGCGAGGCGATCTGGCGGATCCACGAGGAGAGCTCGGTGAGCTCGATGTTCCGCTGACCAGCCCCCGCCCCTTGCCCGTGACGCCCGTCCTGCCCAGGGTCAAGCGCATCCCCCTGCGCCGGTTTGCCCGCCTCAAGGCCCTGCTGCCTGCCAGCTGCACCGGCCTGCTGGCGGCACTGCTGGTTTCGGGTCTGCCGTCGGCCGCCGGCACCCAGCCAGGCCGCCGGATCGGCGTGTGGCTCACCAACAGCCCCAGCCCCCTTTACTACGACGGCGCCCGGATCGACCGCGCCGTGGCCGAATTGGCCGGGGCGGGCTTCACCACCCTCTATCCCAACGTGTGGAGCCGGGGCACCACCTTCCACCGCAGCCGCTGGGCGCCGATGGAGCCGGCGCTGGCGAAAGCCAGTCCGAACCTCGACCCGATCTGCCGGATGACCAAGGCCGCCCAGCGCCGCGGCCTGGAGGTGATCCCCTGGTTTGAGTACGGCCTGATGGAACCGGCCACAGCTGAGGTGGTGCGCAACAAGCCGGAGTGGGTGCTGGCCAAGCGCGACGGCAGCACCGGCGTGGCCATGCATGGCACCACGATGGTGTGGCTCAACCCGGCACACCCGGGGGTGCGGGAGCGCTTCATCGGCCTGATCACCGAGGTGGTGCAGCGCTGTGGCGTGAACGGCATCCAGCTGGACGACCACTTCGCCTGGCCAGTGGAGTTGGGCTACGACCCTTACACCCGCGCCCTCTACCGCCAGGCCACCGGCCGCGAACCGCCCCAGGATCACAACGACCGCTTCTGGATGCGCTGGCGCCGCCAGCAGCTCACCGACCTGCTTCGGGAGCTGCGGGCCAGCCTGCGCCAGCTCGACCAGCAGGCCGCGAGCGCCGCCACCCGCCAGGGCAAGGCCAGACCCCCGGCCACGGTGGTGAGTCTCTCCCCGGGACCGTTCCGCTTCGCTTACAACACCTGGTTGCAGGACTGGGAACTCTGGGCCGTGGGCGGCCTGGTGGACGACCTGATCGTGCAGAACTACGCCTTCTCCGTGAAGGGCTTCGAGAAGGACCTCAACCAGCCCGCCCTGGTGAAGGCCAGCGGCTGGGGCATGCCTGTGGAGATCGGCATCCTGGCCGGCTTCGGCGGCCGCACCCCCGACATGGCCACCCTGGGCGAGAAGGTGCGCCTGGCCGCAGCCCGAGGCCACGGCGTGATCTACTTCTACTGGGAGGGCCTTTGGGGCCTGCACGCCGGCAAGGAAGGGGCAGCCCAGCGACTGGCCGCCTTCCGCCAGCTCCACCAGAGCATCAACGGCCAGGCAGGAGCTGCCCCGATGGCGCCGCCGCCAGCACCCCTCACCCAGGGCCAGGGAAAGCGCCGCTGACCCTCAGCCCTCCCCCAGGCACAGCCCCACCACCTCGCGGGTGTTGGCCGAGAGCTCAGCGCCGGCCAGCTGCTCCAGGGCTCCCGCCATGGCCGCCGAGCGCTGGGGGCCGTAACTGCGCCAGCGGCTGAACACCTTGGCCAGGCGCGAGGCCGTGATCGGATTGCGCCGGTCCACGGCCGCAATCTGTTCGGCCATGAAGCGATAGCCGGAGCCATCGGCGGCGTGGAACACCGGCACGTTGGCGGCCAGGCCACCCAGGACAGCCCGCACCGAATTGGGGGCCATCGGGTCGTAGCGCGGGTGCTCCAGCAGCCGGGCAACCCGCTCGAGCCCATCGGCGAGGGGGGCGGCTGCCTCCATCGCAAACCAGGCATCGAGGATCACCGGCCAGTGCTGCCAGCGCTGGTAGAAGGCGTCCATCGCCGCCTCGCGCTCGGGGATCGCCAGGGGCTGCAGGGCCCGCAGTGCGGCGCGGGCCAGGGTCATGGATGGGCCATCCACCGCGGCGCGGGCGGCGGCGATCACCTCCCCGTCGCCCGCCGCCGCCCGCCAGCTCCAGATCGCAGCGCAGAGCCGCCGGGGCCCATCCCCATCGGGCCATGGCCGCGGCCAGCCATCCCTGCAACGCTGCAGCGCCCCAGCGAGGGGCTCGGCCAGGGCCGTGCCAAAGCGGTGCAGCAACTGCTGCTGGGCGGCAAACAGGGCGGGAGGATCGGGCTCCTGCCCCATCGCCCCAGCCGCGTCCTCCAGCTCCGCCAGGCCCGGCAGGGCGAGCAGGGCGCTGCGGCTGGCATCGGAGAGGGAAGGGTCCGCCAGGATGCGGGCACAGGCATCGATCAGTTCCTCCTCCAACAAGCCCGCGGTGGCGCCTTCGCCTGAAGCCCGGGCCAACAACACCTGACGCCAGAGCTCCTGGCCCGCATCCCAGCGGGCGAAGGGATCGCGATCGGCCGCCAACAGGTGCACCAGCTCGGCCGTGGGCCGGCCCAGTTCCAGCTTCACCGGCGCTGAAAACTGACGCAGCAGCGACAGAGCCGGCGGATGGTGCAGGCGGGGGAGACCCACCAGCCGCAGACGCTGCTCCGCCTGGTCGATCACCAGCAGCCTGGTGCCGCTGGGATGATCCATGGCCGGACCAGCCTCCCCCTCCAGCTGCACGGCCAGGGGCTCACCCGCCTGATCGATCAACCCCAGGGCCAGGGGAATCACCACGGGCTGCTTGACGGCCTGGCCCGGGGTGGCTGGGGTGTGCTGGCGCAGCGTCAGCTCGAGCACGCCGGAATCCCCATCCCAGTGACGCTGCACCTGCAGCACGGGCGTGCCGGCCTGGTGATACCAGCGACGGAACTGGGCGAAATCAAAGCGGGTGGCGGTCGGATCGGCGGCCCAGGCCTCTTCGGCAGCGTCCTCCATCGCCTGCACGAAATCGGCGCAGGTGGCGGCCGAACCGTCGTGGCGACGCACATACAGCGCCATCCCCCGCATGAAGGTCTCCTCCCCCAGGAGGGTGTGGAGCATGCGGATCACCTCCGAGCCCTTTTCGTAGATCGTTGTGGTGTAGAAATTGTCGATAGCCTGATAGGCATCAGGCTGCACAGGGTGGGCCGTGGGTCCCGCATCTTCGCGGAACTGGGTGTTACGGAGAAGCGCCACATTCTCAATGCGATTCAGCGCGGCGCCGTGCAGATCCTCCGTGAAGCTCTGATCGCGGAAGACCGTTAGGCCTTCCTTCAGTGATAGCTGGAACCAATCGCGGCAGGTGATGCGATTACCGGTCCAGTTGTGGAAGTACTCGTGGGCGATCACACTCTCGATCCGCTCCAGCTCAGCATCGGTGGCCGTTTCAGCATCGGCCAGCACCAACTTGGAGTTGAAGATGTTGAGGCTCTTGTTCTCCATCGCGCCCATGTTGAAATGGCGCACAGCCACGATGTTGTACTCATCGAGGTCGTATTCCAGGCCGTAGCGCTGCTCATCCCAGGCCATGGCCCGCTTGAGAGAGGCCATGGCATGGGCGATGTACGGGGCGTCACCAGGCTCCACATGCAGACGCAGGGCCACCGCGCGGCCGCTGGCCGTGATGAACTGGTCGCGCACCTCCTCCAGCTGGCCCGCCACCAGGGCAAACAGATAGGAGGGTTTGGGGAAGGGATCGTCCCAGACGGCGTAGTGACGCTCGGCAGCGCTGGCCGGATCGGCGGGCAGGCTGCCCGTTTCCACGCAGTTGCCGTTGCTGAGCAGCACCGGACAGCTGGCGCGCTCGGCCTCGATCCGCACGCGGAAGCGGCTGAGCAGGTCGGGCCGGTCGGGGTGGAAGGTGATGCGGCGGAACCCCTCGGCCTCACACTGGGTGGTGAACAGGCCGCAGCTCAGGTAGAGGCCCTCGAGGGTGGTATTGGTTTCCGGGTGGATGCGCACCCGACTCTCCAGCAGGAATGGTCGCTGGGGAGGATCGACGAGCAACAGGCCATCGCCGTCGAGCCGATAGGCCTCGGGGGCCAGGGGCTGGCCGTCGAGCAGGAGCTCCTGCAGCTCGAGTTCAAGGCCGCACAGTCGCAGCGGACCAGGCTCGCCAGCCGGGTTTGGCCGAAAGGCCAGGCGCGCCACAACCTCGCTGTGATCGCCATGGATCCGCACCGTGAGATCGGTGCGCTCCAGCAGCTGGGCAGCAGGACGGTAGTCGGCAAGACGCACCGTGGTCATGGCGGAATGGGCAGCGAGGGGATGGAAGGCCGGAACGGACCAGGGCCAGGGCTTGGTGGGCGGCTCAGCGGCCGCGACGGAGGGTCGGGCGGGCAGCACCAGCCGCTGCTGGCGTGGCCGTGCCGGCGGCCTGGCGGAGGCTGGCCTGCACCTCCTTGCGCACCGGTTCGGGAACCTGGTCGGGACAGCTCTCCACGGCGCCAAGCACCGTGAAGTTGATCGTGCCCAGGCGCAGGGCCTCGGGACTGAGGGGCTGGCTGCCCACCTGGGTAATCACGCTGCCGTGCTGGCTCTGGATCAAGCGGGTGATCGTTTCACCGGCAATGGCCACAGCTTGCTCGAAGCTCACTCCGGCACTGCGGGCAACGCACACATTCAGGGCCGCGATCCCGCTGTAGAGGATCATCTCCGCTTCCCCGGCCGGGGGGGCCGGAGCGCTGGGCTCCCCGTGGGCTGCTTGGGGCCTGCTGGACAGCAGCAGCAGCCCCAGGGGCAACAGCAAACGCAACAGGGCGATCAAGGCGGGGGCCACAGCACGGGATCCATGCTGCTGCATCAGGCCTGCAAGGGGATACCGGCCTCCTCCACGCGGATCTCGTGGTGCGTCTCCACCAATTCCAGCTCGCCGTCCTTCCAGGAGTAGATCGAGCGGGCCCGGTAGCGGTCCTGATCCACCAGGCGGATGTGCTCGAGGATGTCCCACTCCTGATAGTGGGACTCAAAGATCAGTTCGTGCTCGTCCACCTGGCGGATCTGGCTCTTGGTAGGGCTGCCGCAGAGGTAACCGCGACTGCGGCGCAGCTGGTGCCCGCACAGATAGGCCTCCATCGTGCCGGTGGCCACATAGCGGGGCTTGCGCTCGAAGAAGTCGTAGTCCTGCTCGGGCCACCAGGTGAAGCGGTAGGCCGCGTCCCCCTCGATCGGCTCGGAGAAGGTCTCCACCCGCAGCATCATGTCCACCCGCAGGGCCTCACCGTCGGCAAAGAAATACAACCGGCGGGAACGCCACAGGCCGAGGTTGCGCGAAAACCAGCGGCGCAGGCTGCTGTCGAGCTGAATGCGACTGGCAAGCATCACACGTGGAAAGGCAATCGACGGGCCAACGCCTCCTTCATAGCCACGCTGCTGTCATCTGCCCATGGTCCCTTGATTCAATTCCCCAAAGGTTCCATTTCCCCATAACCTGGCCCCTGTGATCGCTTCTCCCTCCTCACCCGGAGCCGACGACCCCGGCCAGGACGCAGACCGGCAGGAGCTGCGGCTGCTGCTGGTTGCCGCCAATCACCACCTGGCCAGCGCCGATCTGCGCAACCTGCTGCAGATGCTGAAGACAGAAGAGGTTGGGTTTGCGGTGAATCTGGAACTGGCCGACCCGGCCCGGCAACCGGAACTGCTGGAACTGCACCGGCTGGTGGCCACCCCGGCGCTGGTGAAGCTCTCCCCCCTGCCCAAGCAGGTGTTCGCCGGCAACGCCATCACCCAGAAGCTGCGCACCTGGCTGCCCCGCTGGCAGCAGCAACAGGTGGTCACCGACCTGGGCATGAGCCTGGAGCCGATGGAGATCGATGGCAGCCGCAGCCGCCGGGAGCTGCAGCTGGAGGACCAGCTGCTGGTGCTGCGCCAGGAGAACGAGACCCTCACCGAACGGCTGGGGGTGCAGGAGCGGCTCCTGCGGATGGTGGCCCACGAACTGCGCACTCCCCTCACCGCCGCCAAGCTGGCGGCCCAGAGCCATGAGCTGGGCCAGATCGATACCCACCGCTTCCAGGACGTGCTCAAGCGGCGGCTGAACGACATCGAAGCCCTCTCCCAGGACCTGCTGGAAGTGGGCACCACGCGCTGGGAGGCCCTGTTCAATCCCCAGCGGCTCAACCTGGGCACGGTGGCAGCCGAGACGATCCTGGAGCTGGAGAAGTTGTGGGTGGGACGCCGGCTGCGGCTGGTGACCGACATTCCCGCCGACCTGCCAGACGTGTACGCCGATGGCCGGCGCATGCGCCAGGTGCTGCTCAACCTGCTGGAAAACGCGCTCAAGTACACCCCGGATAACGGCGAGGTGAGCCTGGCCCTGCTGCACCGCACCAGCCAATGGGTGCAGGTGAGCATCTGCGACAGCGGGCCAGGCATCCCGGCCAGTGAGCAGCAGCGGATCTTCCAGGACCGGGTGCGCCTGCCCCAGACCTCCCAGACCACCTCCGGCTATGGCGTGGGGCTGTCGGTGTGCCGGCGGATCGCCGAGGTGCACGGCGGGCGGATCTGGGTGGTGTCAGAGCCAGGGGAAGGGGCCTGTTTCCACGTCACCGTGCCGGTGTGGCAGGGCCAGGGTCAGCCCTCCTTGACGAACGGTCACCCCGACCCGTAACGTCCACACATCGGCGCAACGGGCCGGATCTGGCACCAGCTCCAGTCCCGAATTCCAACCGGAACACCAGTTCCTTTCCCTCGCGCGGCAGCCGTCGTTGAGGGGTTTGCCTGGGTGAACTGTTGAAATTCCGCCGTGGCCTCGCCCCCATCGTCTAGAGGCCTAGGACACCTCCCTTTCACGGAGGCGACAGGGGTTCGAATCCCCTTGGGGGTATGAAAAGTGCGACTCCTTCAGATGACGCAATCGTGTTGTTGAAGTAATGGTTGTACTGAAGTGATGTTCTCTCGGTAATTGAGGGGAAATGTCGCAACCATTCACCGAAAGGTTTTGCCCCTATCCCGCTAAAAGCCCCAGAGGATCCTCATCCGCACCAGGTGATGCCACCCCTGAAGACCTGACCGATTAGGCCGCGGGTCGGGCGTGGATTTGGCTCTCGTCAGGCAGAACCGGCCCCGGCCCGCAGCGTGGCCTCGCGCTGGACGCCGCGCAGGTTGTTGGCCAGATCCTGTTGCAGCCGTTGCTCGATCAGCCCGATGGGCATACCCGGCTTGCCCTGCACGGTGAGCGAATAGAGCAGGCGGGTGCTCATGGCATCGCTGTCCACCCGCCAAAGGCCATCGAAACGGCGGAAATCGCCGCTGCGCATCTCGAAGCGCAGTTCACCCTGGTCCGGATCCTCCTCCAGTTCCAATTCCACCCGGGCGGTGAAGCGCAGACCGCAGAACTGCTGGGTACCCACCTGCTCCAATCCCACGCGGTTGCCGCGCCGCCACAGCTGGCGGGAACTGCTCAGGTTGGGGATGTAGCGGTTGAGATTGTTGTAGTCGGTGAGCACGGCCCAGATCCACTGGGGATCGAGGGGCAGGCGCAACTGCACAGCCAGGCGGCGGGCCCCCTGGTCGAGCCGCTCCATCTCCTGTTGGATCGTGTCCAGGCTGCAACTGGTGTCGGCAGCTACAGGGCCAGGGTCGGCATCGACCTCGGCGGAGTCCAACCCAGCCAGGCTGGAGACATCAGGTCGTGGTGAGAAGAGGGCGAGCGGCACCAATGCGGATCCAACCCTGTGATCTGGGCGACAACCTAACCGCGGCGAGCCTGTCGCGGGATCAAGGCAGGGGGTCTCTATGATCTGCCGGATTTTGGTCCCTCCCCCATGCGTGTTGCCACCGGTCGCACCAGCCAGTCCGACAGTCGCATGTTCACTGTGGTGGTGGAGGGTTTCGGCATCGGCCAGCAACGCCAGGCCGAACGTGTCTTCACGGTGCCGTTCAGCCAGTTGCAACAGACGATGCAGATGATTGCCCAGCAGGGTGGTCGAATCACATCCGTGACTGCGGTGGATTCCCTCGGTCCCGCAGCTCCAGCCACGGAAACCCCGAGCGCCCAGAGTCCGGCCGCAGACGCCCCGGCTCCTGCCGCTGAAAAGCCTGCGCCAGCCAAGCCCGCCGCCAAACCCGCCGTGTCCCACGCCACTGTCCCCGTCAACACCTACAAGCCGAAGGACCCCTTCATCGGCACGGTGACCGAGAACTACAGCCTGGTTGGTGAGGGCGCCATCGGCCGGGTGAACCACATCACCTTCGACCTGGCCGGCGGCGATCCCCAGCTCCAGTACGTGGAAGGCCAGAGCATCGGCATCATTCCCGAGGGCACCGACGCCAACGGCAAACCCCACAAGCTGCGTCTCTATTCGATCGCCAGCACCCGCCACGGCGACAACATGGCCGGCCACACCGTGTCGCTGTGCGTGCGCCAGCTGCAGTACGAGAAGGACGGCGAAACCATCAATGGCGTGTGCTCCACCTACCTCTGCGACATCGAACCCGGCGCCAAGGTGAAGATCACCGGCCCGGTGGGCAAGGAGATGCTCCTGCCGGACGACGAGGAGGCCAACGTGATCATGCTGGCCACCGGCACCGGCATCGCGCCGATGCGCACCTACCTGCGCCGCATGTTCGAGCCCGCCGAGCGCGAGAAGAACGGCTGGCACTTCAAGGGCAAGGCCTGGCTGTTCATGGGTGCCCCCAAGACCCCCAACCTGCTCTACGACGCCGATTTCGAGCATTACCAGAGCGAGTTCCCGGACAACTTCCGCTACACCAAGGCCATCAGCCGCGAGCAGCAGAATGCCAAGGGCGGTCGGATGTACATCCAGGACCGGGTGCTCGAGTACGCCGACGAGATCTTCGCGATGATCGAGAACCCCAAGACCCACGTTTACATGTGTGGCCTGAAGGGTATGGAGCCAGGCATCGACGAGGCGATGAGCGCTGCCGCCGCCGCCAAGGGCCTGAACTGGGCCGAACTGCGCCCCGCCCTCAAGAAGGCCGAGCGCTGGCACGTGGAGACCTACTGAGTTCCGCTCGACCAGCGCGCCAAGCCCGCCGATGGCGGGCTTTTTTTTGTTTCCCACACATAGACCGTCACAAACGGTCCCAGCCCCTCGGCGGCGGGGGCCGGTTTGGTTAAACCGAAGGCACCAGCGCACCTTTCCATGCAAGCCGTCCTCACCAACCCCCTGCGGGTGGGCCTGCGGCAGGAGCGGGTGATTCCGCCCCAGTGCATCGTGATCTTCGGGGCCAGCGGTGACCTCACCCACCGCAAATTGGTGCCGGCCCTGTTCGAGCTCTACCGCCAGCGGCGGCTGCCCAGTGAATTCGCCGTGCTGGGCTGTGCCCGCCGCCCCTGGAGCGACGAGGAATTCCGCAGCCGGATGGCCGAGGCGATGGCCAGCACCATCGCCGCCGACCCCCAGGCCTGGAAGGGCTTCGCCTCAGCCCTGTACTACGAGCCAGCCGACCTCTCCGATCCGGCCTCGATCGTGCGCCTGGGCGAGCGGCTCGACCAGCTCGACCGCCAGCGCGCCACCCGCGGCAACCGCACCTTCTATCTGTCGGTGTCGCCGGCCTTCTACGGCAGCGGTTGCCGCGCCCTGGCCGCCGCCGGCCTGCTGGCCGACAGTGAGCGCAGCCGGGTGGTGATCGAGAAACCCTTCGGCACCGACTACGCCAGCGCCCAGGCCCTCAACAAGGTGGTGCAGGCCTGCGCCAAGGAAAACCAGATCTTCCGCATCGACCACTATCTCGGCAAGGAGACGGTGCAGAACATCCTGGTGCTGCGCTTCGCCAACACGATCTTCGAGCCGATCTGGAACCGCAACTACATCGCCAACGTGCAGATCACCGCCGCCGAAACGGTGGGGGTGGAGGAGCGGGCCGGCTACTACGAGAGCTCCGGCGCCCTGCGCGACATGGTGCAGAACCACCTCACCCAGATCCTGGCGCTCACCGCGATGGAACCCCCCGGCCGCTTTGACGCCGAGGCGATCCGCAATGAAAAGGCCAAGGTGCTGCAGGCGGCACGGCTGGCCAACGACAACGAACCCTGGACCTGCTGCGTGCGCGGCCAGTACACCGCCGGCGGCAGCAGCAGCAAGCCGATCCCCGGCTACCGCCAGGAGCCGGGGGTGGACCCCAACAGCACCACCGAGACCTATGTGGCCACCAAGCTGTTCGTGGACAACTGGCGCTGGCAGGGGGTGCCCTTTTACATCCGCACCGGCAAGCGCCTGCCCAAGCGCCTCTCCGAGGTGGTGCTCACCTTCCGCGAGGCGCCGGTGCACCTGTTCGACGCCGCCGGTGGCGCCCCCACCCCTAACCAGCTGATCCTGCGCATCCAGCCCGACGAGGGCACCAACATCCGCTTCGAAGTGAAGGCTCCAGGCTCGGGGATGCGCAGCCGGCCGGTGGACATGGGCTTCAGCTACGACGAGAGCTTCGGCGAACCCAGCGACGAGGGCTACGTGCGCCTGCTGGCCGACGCCATGCTCGGCGACCCCACCCTGTTCACCCGCAGCGACGAGGTGGAGGCCGCATGGCGGCTCTACACCCCCCTGCTCGAACTGATTGAGGACGCCCCCTGGCAGCTGCCGGTGCAGCCCTACGAGGCCCGCACCTGGGGTCCGGCCGCCTCCGACTCGATGCTGGCCGAGGACGGCCTGGGGTGGCGCCGCCCCTGACCCCCTCCCGCCGCCTCTCCCCACCCCTGGACTGCCAGCAGCACCGAACGCCTGCCGCCCCCCGCTCTCCCCGCCATGTCCGCCCAACTCACCCTCCAGGCCCCCACCGAACTGCCGCCCCGGGAGGTGACCAGCTACCTGGAGCGCCTCTGGGGGGAGGATCTGCAGCACTCGAACGGGGCCGCCACCTTCTCCCTGGTGGTGTACGAGGGCTCCTGGCTGCAGCAGCAGCTGATCCGCACCGGCCGCGCGGAGGGTCCACTCACCGGCCTGCTGGAGCCAGCGCTGATCGAGGCGGCCAAACAGGCCGTGCCCGCCCTGGGTATGCCCCTGAGCACCGCGGTGATGGACCAGCGGCTGGCCTGGCAGCTGGGACAGCAACCCGGCTCGGCCACAGCGGAGGACCAGCGCGGCCAGTTTGTGGATGCGGCGATCAGCGCCCACATGCCGCGGCGGCTGATCACCCTGGCCCCCACCCTCGATGCCGACCGGCCGCTGGAAACCCTGGTGGCGGCCTACTGCCCCCTGCCGGAGGAGGGCGGCGGCGGCGCGGCCTGCGGCGATGTGGTGGTGCTGCGCGGCGGCCGCAACGCCCTGCAGGGCAATCTGGAGCTGGTGCAGCCGCTGATCCCCACCGACCTGCCCTGCTGGGTGTGGTGGAACAGCAGCCTCGATGAGGTGCCCGAGCTGCTGGAGGCCCTGGCACCGGCGCCCAGGCGGCTGGTGGTGGACAGCTCATTGGGCCAGCCCCGCCGCTGCATCGACCTGCTGGTGGACCGGATCGCCGCCGGCCAGGCGGTGAACGACCTCAACTGGCTGCGGCTGCGCACCTGGCGGGAGTCGCTGGCGATGGTGTTCGACCCGCCAGCGCGCCGCAATGCCCTGGAGCATGTGGTGCAGCTGGACATCGACGTGGAGGGCGACCACCCGCTCAAGGGGCTCCTGCTGGCCGCCTGGATCGCCGACCGGCTGGGCTGGCAGCCGCAGGAGTCGTATCCGGTGGAGGGCGACGGCATCGGCCCGGGCATCGGTGCCAGCTTCCTGCGTCCCGATGGGGCGGCGGTGCAGTTCCGGCTGATGCCGGTGCCGGTGGGCAGCCCCAAGATCCACCCCGGCGCCCTGGTAGGCCTGCGCCTGATCTGCGCCCCCGAAGGTCGGCCGCCGCTGTGCGTGATCCTCTGCTCGGAATCGGGCGGCTGCATGCGCCTGGAGGCCGGTGGCATGGCGGCGATGGAACTGGCCGAAGACGTGGTGCCCCTGCCCAATGAAAGCGAAGAGAAGGAGCTGGCCCGGCTGCTGTCCGGCGGTCACGACACCACCAACCCGCTGATGGCCTCGGCCGCCCGCCTGGCCGCCCAGCTGCTTCCCCAGTGAGCGCAGGGCCCAGGCGGGGCAGGCCTGGCAAGCTGCCCCCATGCCCTGCCTGATCGCCGCGCCCTGCAGTGGCAGCGGCAAGACCCTGCTCAGCCTCTGCCTGGCCGCCCTGGCCCACCGGCGGGGCCTGCGCCTCCAGCCCTTCAAGGTGGGGCCCGACTACCTCGACCCGCAGCTGCTCAGCCAGGTGAGCGGCCTGGCCTGCCGCAACCTCGATCCCCTGCTCTGCGGCGAGGCCTGGGTGGAGCACTGCTTCGCCTGGCATGGCAGCCGCGCCGACCTGGCCTTGGTGGAGGGGGTGATGGGGCTGTTCGACGGCCGCGGCCCCAGCAGCGAGGGCAGTTCAGCGGCTGTGGCGGCCCAGTTGGGCTTGCCGGTGGTGCTGGTGGTGGAAGCCTCGCGCCAGGCCGGATCGCTGGCGGCCCTGGTGTGCGGCTTCCGCGACCACGGTCCGCCGCGGGTGGTGCTGGCAGGCGTGGTGCTCAACCGGGTGGGCAGCGAGCGGCACCGGGCCCTGCTGGCCGAGGCATTGGCGGCGATCGAGGTGCCCCTGCTGGGGGTGCTGCCCAGCCACCCGGCCCTCGACTTGCCCTCCCGCCACCTGGGCCTGCTGCCCCCGGGGGAAATCGCCGACCTGGCCGCCCGCAGCCAGGCCTGGGCCGAGCTGGCGGAACGGCATCTGGAGCTGGAGCGGCTCTGGCCCCTGCTGCAGCCTCCAGCCTGCCGCCTGGCCAGGGATCCGATCCTGGATCTGGTCCCGGCAAGCCTCCACCCACCAGCACCTGGCGGGATCGGCAGCACCGGCTGGAAGCGACCGGCCGCTGAGCCCCTGCCGGTTGCCGTCGCCAGCGATGCCGCCTTCCACTTCCGCTATCCGGAGGCCGTTGAACTGCTACGAGCCTGCGGCCTTGCGCCCCGCCCTTGGAGCCCCCTGGCCGACGAACCCCTGCCCGCCGGCTGCCGGGGCGTGCTGCTGCCGGGCGGCTACCCCGAGCTGCACGGGGCCCAGCTGGCGGGCAGTGGGCGCAGCCTGGACTCCCTGCGCCGGGCAGCGGCGGCGGGTCTGCCGATCGTGGCGGAATGCGGCGGGCTGCTGCTGCTCGGCCAGGAGCTCAGCGACAGCGAAGGCCGCCGCCGGCCGATGGCCGGCGTGCTGCCCTTCCTGGCCGAGCGCGGAGAGCTGAGCCTGGGCTACCGGCAGGCCACCGCCTTGGCCGATGGCCTGCTGCTGCGCCGCGGCGACCAGCTGTGGGGGCATGAATTCCACCGCTGGCAGCTCCGGAGCGACGGGGACGCCATGGCGCCCCTGTGGCAGCTGGAGGGCTGGGGATGCCCGGCGCGGCCAGAGGGCTGGAGCAGGGCCAACCTGCACGCCAGCTGGCTGCACCTGCACTGGGCCGGCTGCCCAGCAATCCCGATCCGCCTGGCCGCTGCCGCCGTGAATGCTGCACAGCGTGGATGAAGCCATTGCCAAAACAGACTGAAGCGATAAGTTATCCCTGACAATCAGCTGAATGCAGCAGGTTCGATGGGCTCTGAGATTCCCAATAATGAGCACCAGAAACATAGCCAGGAATCCCCTCTGATCTTTGGTTCCGTAACTGACCCATCCAGCCCATTGCAGGACATGGAGCAGCGGAACGTGGAGGATCTCACCGCGCCTGTGCAGGCAGGCAGCGAAAGCAGAGCGGACCTGCGAACTCCAGCCAACCTGGACCTGGATCTGGCCAGCCTGAAACGTGAACTGGAGGCCTCCACCGCCAAGCTCAGGCAGGAACATGAACTGCGGCTGAAGGTTGAAGCTCAGCTGGCGGCTCTGCAGCCGCAATCGGTTGGCGAAACCAACGCGGCCAGGGCCCTCCAAGAGCACATGCACCTGGAAACCCGCCAGCTGGAACTGCTGGAGCGCATGGAGTTGCTGCTGCAGAAGGTGGAGATGCGGGGAGCCCAGCCCGCGCCTACCAGCAGTTGGCCCGTGCAACTGGGCAAGCTGCTGGCCCCACTGGCCGCCGGCATCCTGGGCGGAGGCGTGGTGGTGGCGATGCTGCCCTGGCTCGGCAGCCAGCGGCCAGCGGCCCAATCCCCCGCCCTGGTGGAACCACAACCCCGACCAGCTGCCTCGGCTGGGCAGGTCAAGGAAGAGGAAGAAAAGGAAACCGTGCAATTACGCTGCGCGGAGCCCTGCTGGCTCGATATCCGCAGGGCGGACAACGGCAAGCGGGTGTTCTACAAACTGCTCAAAGGCACGGCCAATTTTGCGGTGGGCTCTGGCCTGGATGTGTTCAGCGGCCGGGCCGATCTGGTGAAGGTGCGGATCAACGATGGACCGGAACAACCGCTGCTCCCGGGCAAGGTGGTGGGCAGCCGGGTGATTCGCCCTGCCAAGCCATCCTCCGATCCCACCCCGTGAGCGGCACGGCGGCAAAGGCCATGCCAGCGTGGGGGTTGAGCAGCGGTGCTGCCAAGACCCCATGACCTCCTATTCCTCTTCCTCCAGTTCCTCCAGACGATCCCCACGCACAACCTTGCCCCTGGGTTGGATGCCGGGAGATTCGCTCGCGCCCGGACGCAGCAGCAAGGCACGACGGGCTGAGGCCAATTCCCGACGTTTTCTGCAACCGGGAGAAGGCCGCCAGACCAGCTCCTTTGAGCGCTGGCGATTGATCGTGCGTGGCCAGGTTCAGGGGGTGGGCTACCGGGCTGCCTGCTGCGGCCGGGCCCGCGATCTGGGGCTTGGAGGCTGGGTGCGCAACCTGGGTGATGGCTCGGTGGAGGTGCAGGCCGAAGGCCCCAGCCCCGACCTGGCCGAGCTGCGCCTGTGGTGCGAGCGGGGCCCAGCGGGCGCCCAAGTGGCCGGCGTGGCGGTCACCACCGTGGGCAGCACCGGGCAGGACTGGTTTGAGATTCGCCGCTGATGGCCACCCTGCTCGCCGAGTTGGCCGCCTTTGCCCTGGCAGTGGGCTTCTCCCCCCTGCACATCGCCCTGCTGTTGCTGTTGCTGCTGGGCCCCCAGCCGCTGCGCCGGGCTGGCTGGTTCGTGGCGGGCTGGCTGCTCACCACCGCTGCGGCCGTCGGGCTGCTGCTGACTGTGGGCCACGGCTTGGTGCTCACCATGGAGAAGGGCAGCGGCCACCGCACCGGTCTCGACCTGCTGGCGGCAGGCGCCCTGTTGGGTCTGGGGGTGAAGGAACTGCTCACCCGCGAGGAGGAAGGCCAGGCCCCCGGCTGGACCAACAAGCTGGACCAGTTCTGCGCCATGCCGCTTCCCCTGCTGCTGGGGGTGAGCGCCGGGCTGGAACTGGCCAGTCCGGACGATGTGTTCCTGCTGGCCAAAACCACAGGCAGCGTGCTGCAGGCTGGCCTCGGGATGGGCGGTGAACTGCTGGCTACAGCGGTGTTTAGCCTGGTGAGCAGCCTGCTGCTGTTGCTGCCGCTGCTGGCGCTGCTGCTGCTGGGGGCCGAGCGGGTGCAACCGCTCCTGCGCGCCGGCAAGCAGTGGCTGTTCGCCCGCGGCGACCTGTTGGTGGGCCTGGTGAGCATCGGCCTGGCCCTCTACCTGGGGTGGCAGGGTGTCGAGGGCCTGCGGCTGGGACTGAGTGCCTAATGCCGACAGGGCAACACCCCATCGCTGCCCCCAGGCCCAGCTGATCACTGCCAGGGGGGAGGTGGGTGGTCCCTAGGGCCGTTGGCCAGAGTGCTCCGGGTCCGCCAGCCAGCTCTGCCAGAGCCGCTGCTGGCTGGCGGCGGACCCGCTCCCGCTCTCGCCGGCCATCAGGGTCACGGCCGTGCGCGCCCGGCTCACGGCCACGTACACCAGCTGGCGGCGCAGGAGCGGATCCTTCGGCCAGAACACATCGGCATCCACGAACACCTCACCGAAGGTGCTGCCCTGGCTGCGGTGCACGGTGAGCACGGCGGCCGGCCCCAGGGAGGCGAAGGCATCGCGCAACAGAAAAAACCGGCGCCACAGGGCCCGGGCGGCGCCCTTCTCCTGGCCGCGGGCGGCGGAGCGCAGGCGGGCCAGGACGCCGTCCAGGCTGGCGCGGGCGGACGAGCCCAGCGGCGGCAGCAGGCGCAATTGCAAGGTGCCCTCGCCCACCTCCACCGTGGCCGTGAGCGTATCGATCACCGGCACGGCCATGGCCGGCAACAGCAGATCGCCCGCCAAGTCGGGGGCGCCCAGGCCGAAGTCGGCCAGGTCGGTGCGCTCGGGCTGCACGTCGCGCACCACCAGCTCGCGGTTGGAGCCGAGCACCATGTCCGGCTCCTCGGCCATCTCCTCCCCCTGGCGGCAGGCGGGGGCCATCACCGCCGCCCGGGTGATCAGCACCTCGCCGGGGAGCACGGCCAGCTGGTCGGCCATGGCACCGTGCAGGGCCCGGCGGGCGATCGGCACCAGCTGCTCCAGGGAGCGGTTCGTGTAGCAAAGGATGCGGGCCAGGTCGGGATTGTCGGTGTCGGCGCAGCGGCGCAGGGCAGCCTGGGCCTCCTCCAGCCACTGGCGGCGGGGCAGCACGGCCACCTGGCCGGCGGCAGCACGCACCGGCGGCAGGGGCGGCGGCGGCTTGCAGGGCAAGGCCTGCTCGCGAATGCCCTGGGCCAGGCGCAACACCGGCCCCTGGTGGCGCACCACCTCGCGCAGCTCGGCCGTGGCTGCCCGGCCCATGGCGAACACCGGGCTGCTGGCCTCCCCCACCGGTGGCAGCTGGGCCGGATCGCCCACGAACACCAGCCGGGTGCGAAAGGGATGGGCGCAGCGCAGGCAGATCTCCAGCAGCTGGGAATCCACCATCGAGGCTTCGTCCACCAGCACCAGGCCCAGGTGTTCGAGGGCCAGGGCGGTTTGCTCGGTTTCTTCGCAGCGCTCCAGATCCCCCTGGCGGCGCAGCTTCAGCCGCAGCAGGCGGTGGATGGTGGAGGGGAACCAGGTGGGGCTGAGACCGGCCGCGGCCAGTTGGCCGCGCAGCACGCCCACCGCCTTGTGGGTGGGGGCCACCACGGTCCAGCAGAGACCACTGGCCTCAACCCCGGCCAGCAGCTGGCTCGAGAGGAAGGTCTTGCCCGTGCCGGCATAGCCGCTGAGCACGAAGGGGGTGCCATCGGCAGGCGCCGCCAGCCAGGCCGTAAACGCGGCAGCAGCGGCCTGCTGATCGGCGGTAAGCGGGGATGGGGCGCGGGGAGAAGTGATTGTTCAGGGCCTCATGCAGGGCCATTTCCCCACGTAGCTTGCCGCTTGACTTGCCCGTTGCCGATGGCTTCCGATCGCTGGGATGCTCTCCTCAACGGTTCCATCTGGTACGTGCCTGCGGCCAATCTGCTGGCTTACCGCCTGAATCAGGACAGCCCCACCAGACCGATCCCTGCCGCCGACCAGACCATCTGGTCGATCCCGCAAGCCGAGGGCGGCCGGTTCAGCGGCAACTCGGTGGCCAAGATCGTGGATGCCAGCGGATCCGTGACCCGATCGCAGGCCGCAATGCAGGGGGTGGTGAGCCGCAGCGGTCAGGTGCGCATTGAATTCACCACCTCAGGCGGCGGCACGATCATCGGCATTGGCCAGGTGCGCCAGGTGAACGGCGAGCAGGCGATGGAGATGCAGATGATCACCGGTGGCGGCGGCGCCTTCACCACCCACTGGGCGTACATGCTGCCCCTCTCCACAGGCACGGTTCCGCCCAATCCCAGCACGGCCGATGGCGACCAGCGGGCCTACCGCTCTGGTGGCTACCGCTGGCTGCGGGGCACCCGTTGGAGCATGGGCACGGGGGGCAAGAGCAGGGAGAACCACAACGGACTCCTGCGGATCACGGGCTATCGCAATGGTTATTTCTGGGGCGAGGGAACCAGGGGCCCCGCCAACCGTCCCTTCCACGTGTTGGGGTCGGTGACCCCCGAGGGGAATCTGTTTTTCAACGCGATCGCTGCCGGCAGGTTTCAGCTGCGTATCTCCCAGGGTGGGCTGCTCCAAGGGCCCCGGCGGCAGGCCAGCGCCAGGCTGCGTGCCTACAGCGATGCCAGCGGCCAGCTCAAGCGGCCCTTGACCCTGACGCGCATCAGCGCGGCGAGGAGGGATCGGCTCACGGGACTCGCCGGCGACTTCAACGCCTTTCCATCCAGACAGCAACGGGATTCCCTGCTCAGTCACTCCAGCAAGGCCAACCCGCAGACGCTGAGCAGGGCCATGGCAGAGGGTCTGCCGTCAGCCAGCACAACCAATTCCTTGGCCGATGGCGTGGTGGTGCGAGGCCTTCAGCCCGGCTTCATGTCCCTGAAGGACGAGCGCTCCGGGTTGTTGAAGACCAGCGACAGGCTGGATCTGTTAGCGGCAGACAGCCTCTCAGCCGCCCAGCCGACCCTGACCATCTAGCCGCTGATCCAGCCCCACACCTGGGCCAGGTGCAGGGGCGAGCCCACCAGCACCAGGCCGGGCAGGGCCACCAGCGGACCAAGCAGGGCACCCACCAGCACCTCGGGGCGGGTGTGCCCCAGGTTCTGCTTGAGCGGGCGCGCGGGCAGATGCCCCCCCACCAACCCGCCGGCGTCGGCCACCAGGCCGTTCACCCGCTCGGCGGTGAGACCGGCGGCCCGGCGCACCCCCGAGGCGTCGTAGAGCACCACGAAGCAGAGGGCGGCCGCCAGGGCGAACAGCGGGTCACTGAAGCCCAGCTGCCAGCCGAGGGCGGCGGCGGTGCCGGTCATCAGAGCTGAGTGGCTGGACGGCATGCCGCCGGTTTCCAGCAGCACGCGCGGATTCCAGCGGCCCTCGGCCACCAGCTCCACCAGCAGCTTGGAGAGCTGGGCCACCCCGCAGGCGGCCAGCCCCCACCACAGGGCCCCGTTGTCGAAGAGGTCGCGGGTCATCAGCAACACATGCCCCGAATCGGGCGAAGCCAGGGTGCTCATCGGTCGCGACTGGTGATGTAATCGGCCAGGGCCAGGAGCGGCGCCGCCCGCAGGCCCCCATCCTCCCCCTCGGCGAACGGGACCAGGGCCGCCTTGGCCTCGGCCACCAGGGCATCGGCCCGCTGGCGGGATTCCTCCAGCCCCAGCAGCTTGGGGTAGGTGGTCTTGTCGGCGGTGAGATCCTTGCCGGCGGTCTTGCCGAGCACCTCACTGCTGGCGGTGACGTCGAGGATGTCGTCGATGATCTGGAAGGCCAGGCCGATGCCGCGGGCGTAGGTGCGCAGGGCCTCCAGCAGGGCGTCGGAGGCACCGGCGATCAGGGCGCCGCTGAGCACGCAGGCGCGCAGCAGGGCGCCGGTCTTGTGGAGATGGATGTACTCCAGGGTGTCGAGGTCCACGTCCTTGCCCTCGCACTCCAGGTCCACCACCTGGCCGCCCACCAGGCCGGGGGCACCGGAGGCCAGCGAGAGCTCGCCCACCACCGCCAGCAGCCGCTCAGCCGGCACGCCGGAGCTGCGCAGCGCCACCATCTCGAAGGCGCGGGTGAGCAGGGCGTCGCCGGCCAGAATCGCGTTGGCCTCGCCATACACCTTGTGGTTGGTGGGCCGGCCGCGGCGCAGGTCGTCGTTGTCCATGGCCGGCAGGTCGTCGTGGATCAACGACATGGTGTGGATCATCTCCAGCGCCACCGCCGTGGGCATCGCCTGCTCCGCCTGGCCGCCGGCCAGCTCGCAGGCCGCCAGGCAGAGGATCGGCCGCAGCCGCTTGCCGCCGGCCAGCAGCGAGTAGCGCATCGCCTCGCGCAGGGATTCGGGCCGCTCCGGGGCGAGGGCGCCATCCAGGGCAGCCTCCACCCTGAGGCGAGCCGCCTCGAGATAGGCGGCGAAGTCAAACCCCGAAGGCGCGCCCGCGGAGGCGCTGTCTGTGCTGGTCACCGCCGCGGTCATACCGATGGAATGGCTCGGCCAGATTCTCTCAGGCTGCCGACGGGGGGGAATGGTGATCAGATGACAGTCTTGATCTTTGGGTGGTTCGTCGCCGTCGCCGGCCCATCGTGCCCCTAACCTTCACCTCGCCATGGGATTTCCCTGCACCCATGTCATCGAAAGAGAACCACTCTCGCCCCATCATTGATCGATTGACCGGCCTTGGATACAAAGTATTCAAACGGAAGAACTCGGCGTACGCACTACTGGAAGGCCCACTGTCATGGCAGGACGCCCAGAAGAAAGCGCGACGGCTGGGAGGCGATTTGGTGACGATCAACGGGCACGGGGAAAATGATTTCATCACGCGCACATTCGAACCACTGGCAGCCGATGACTGCGGCCTGTGGATCGGCCTGAATGCGCTGCGCAAAGCCGGGCGTTTTGAGTGGAGCGACCACTCAGACTCCCGCTACAGGCACTGGGTGAAGGGCGGCATCCCGGGATACAAGACGGGCATGCCCAGCGACGACCCCAAACAGCGCTACGTGCACATCTATTTCAATCCTGTTGCCCGGGGATTCTGGAAAAATTCAGATAACACCTATCACGACGTCATGATCGGCGGTGGCATTGCCGAATTCAACCTCTGAATCTGATCAAGAGCCGGGGCCAACCCTCCGGCTTCGGCGGCCCTGAGTCACACCACCAGATCACCCAGATCGTGGGCCACCCCATGGCGACGGCACCAGGCCACCACGGTGTTCACCAGCAGCATGGTCACGGTCATCGGACCCACCCCACCGGGCACCGGGCTGATGGCACCGGCAATGGGCTCCACCTCCTCGAAGCGCACATCACCGCACAGGCCAGTGTCCGTGCGGTGGATGCCCACGTCCACCACCACGGCACCGGGCCGCACATGCTCGGCGCCGATCATGCGCGGCCTACCGGCAGCCACCACCAGCACGTCGGCCTGGCGGGTGAGGCCGGCCAGATCGGCGGTGCGCGAGTGGGCCACGCTCACGGTGGCGTCAGCGGCCTGGAGCATCAGGGCCATTGGCTGGCCCACCAGGATGCTGCGCCCCACCACCACCGCCCGCTTGCCGGCCAGCTCCACGCCGGCCGCGGCCAGCAGGGCCATCACCCCGGCGGGGGTGCAGCTGCGCGGACCGGGTTCACCCTTGAGCAGGCGGCCGAGATTGAGGGTATGGAGCCCGTCGGCGTCCTTCTCGGGATTGATCGCCAGCAGCAGGGGGCCCTCGTCGAGGCCGGCGGGAAGGGGCAGCTGCAGCAGGATGCCATCGCAGCTGGTGTCGGCGTTGAGGCGCCGCACCGCAGCCAGCACCTCCTCCGCGGGGGTTCCAGCAGGCAGGTGGGTCCCCAGGCTGGTGATGCCCACCCGGGCGCAGGCCTTCTCCTTGTTGGCCACATACACGCCGCTGGCGGGGTCATCGCCCACCCGCAGCACGGCCAGTCCCGGCGGGCGGCCGACTGCCGGCTGCTGCTGGGCGATGGTGTCGCGCAGGCGCCGTTCGATCACGGCCGCGAGCTGCTTTCCGTCGAGGCGGAGGGCCATGCAGGTGAGAAGGGGGTGACGTCCAGCTTGCCCTGTGCCCAGGCGGGCTAGCGTTGCCCGATGCGGTGGCCTTGGCTGCGAACCCAGTGGCGGCACCTGCTGCGGGTGGAACGCCCCAGGCAGAGCCTGGCCTGCTGGCGCCCCCAGGACACGATGGCCGTGTTCCTGGTGTGCGCCATGGTAGCCCTGCTGGCCAGCTGGCCCTGGCTGGTGGAGCCGAATCTGCGCGCCGGGATGGTGGCCCCGTTCACGGTGCGGGCCCCCCGCGATGCTCGCGTGCTGGACAGCACGGCCCTGGAACAGCGGCGGGAGCAGATGCTGCCCCGCACCACGGTGCAGGTGGTGGACGAGCAGGCAAGTGCGCTGCTGCGACAACGCCTCGACCAGGCCCTGGGCCTGATCGAGGTGCAGGCCGACAGCGCCGACTCGCTGGTGAAGCCCGTGCAGCTCAGCGTGAGGGAACGGGCCTGGCTCCGCCAGCTCAGCCCGGCCCAGCGCATGGCCTGGGAACGGGATGTGCGCCAGGCCCAGCTGCGCATGCTCAGCCAGGGACTGGCGCCCGGGGTGGCCGAGGGCCAGCTGCTGCAGGCGGCCAACCTGCAGCTGGAGAGCCAGGAGGAGGAAGGGCGGGGGCTGGGAGCGCGGCTGCTGGTGCACGCCCTGCAGGGGCAGTCGAATCTGCGCAGCGATCCGGCCCTGAGCCAGCGGCGGATCGAGGCCCTGATCAACCAGGAGGGCGTACCCACCATCACCGTGAAGAAGGACGACCTGGTGGTGCGCCAGGGAGACCCGATCACGCCCCAGGTGTTCGACGTGCTCGATTACTTCGGCCTGGTGAACCGCCGCCCCACGCCCCTGGCATGGCTGGGACACTTCCTGGAGGCCCTGGCGGTGAGCGGGGTGTTGATCCTGCTGCTGAGGCGCTGGCGGCCGAGTCTGGAACCGCGCCAGGCGCTGCTCGCCCTGGCCACCCTGCTGGTGGTACCAGGGGTGACCCTGTGGCTGGG
This sequence comes from Prochlorococcaceae cyanobacterium, assembly GCA_044374745.1. Taxonomy (GTDB): domain Bacteria; phylum Cyanobacteriota; class Cyanobacteriia; order PCC-6307; family Cyanobiaceae; genus NIES-981. The sequence goes on from JBILNZ010000011.1 coordinate 29,331, forward strand.
CCCGCTGGCCAGCCCGCTGTTGTTGCTGGTGCCACCGGCCCTGTTGCTGGCCCAGGGACTGGGCACCAGCTGTGGCCTGGCCTGGTTGGCGGCGGCCAGCCTGCTCTGGCCCCTACCCCTCACCGGCACGGTGGGCATGCGACTGCTGCTGGCGGTGGCCACCGGAGCCGTGGCGGCGATGGCCGCCGACCGGCAACGCAGCAGGGCCGGCCTGCTGCAGCTGGCGGTGCTGCTGCCGGCGGGGGCGGTGCTGCTGCAGTGGCTGCTGTTGCAGGGCCGGGGGCTGCCAGGGCAGATCGACCTGCTCGGCGAAGGGTTGATGCTGGCCGGCCTGCTGATGCTGGGGCTGCTGTTGGCTCCGCTGGTGGAAACCTCCTTCGGGCTGGTGACCAAGGCGCGGCTGCTGGAGCTGGCCGACCTGGAGCGACCGCTGCTGCGGCGGTTGTCCTGTGAGGCGCCCGGCACCTTCGAGCACACCCTGATGATCGCCGGCCTGGCCGAGGAGGGAGCCCGCTGCCTGGGGGCGGATGTGGACCTGGTGCGCACCGGCGCCCTGTATCACGACGTGGGCAAGCTGCACGGCCCCCAGTGGTTCATCGAGAACCAGGAGGGTGACGACAACCCCCATGACAGCCTCGACGACCCTGACGCCAGCGCCGCGATCCTCCAGGCCCACGTGGATGAGGGCCTGAGGCTGGCGCGGCGCTACCGCCTGCCCCGCCCCCTGGCCGACTTCATCCCCGAGCACCAGGGCACCTTGAAGATGGGCTACTTCCTGCACCAGGCCCGGGAGCGCAACCCGGCGGTGGTCGAGGAGCGCTTCCGCTACCGCGGGCCCACACCGCGCAGCCCGGAAACGGCAATCCTGATGCTGGCCGACGGCTGCGAGGCAGCCCTGCGCTCCCTGCCCCCCGGCACCACGGAAGAGGAGGCGCGCCAGATGGTGCGCCGCATCCTGGAAGCCCGCCAGCGGGACGGCCAACTGGCAAGCAGCGGCATCAGTCGGGGCGAACTGGAGCTGCTGGTGCGTGCCTTCGTGCGGGTGTGGAAGCGGATGCGCCACCGCCGCATCCCTTACCCGATTCCAGCCCGCAAGGCCTTCAGCGCTTGAGCTCCGCCAGCAGGCGATAGGCGGACTGACGCTGGTGCCAGAGCTCCAGATCCCCGCCGCGATCGGGATGCCAATGGGGCAGCTGCCGGCGCCAGGCCGCCCGAACCTCTTCCCAGGAGCTGCCAGGGGCCACCCCCAGAGCAGCGCAGGCGTATCGGTAGGAGTCTGGCAGCGCACTCGCTGGCTGTTGCTGGGGTTGCTGGGGTTCCTGGAGGCGCCCCCGCCACAACGCCCCCAGCGCCCAGGCCAGCACCTGGGCCATACGCCCCACCCCCACCAGGGCCAGAACCGCAGGGGCCCAGAGCATGGCCAGGCCGTCGGCTGCTTTCACGATCAGTCGGGCCAGCAGTACCGCAAGCCCCAGGGCCAGCAGCCCCTGGAGCAGGGTCTGCCATGGACGGGAGCGGCGCGGCTGCGGACGCAAAGCCTGACTGGGCTGAACAGCGGAGCCAAGCTAAGGGGGATCCACCCCCGTGCGGCGCGCCGATGAGCCCCCTCAGCTTTGCGGAGCTGCAAACCCAACTGCAACCACACTGGGGCCAGCTGAACGCTGAGGCGCCGGCTGATGTGGACGTGCTGCTGGTGCCCTCGCTGTCGCTGGAGCGCAGCCAGATGGAGCTGGTGCCCGGCGCCCACCACTACGAGGAGCGCCAGCTCTTCTCCCTGGTGCGCCTGCGCCACCCCGGCGTGCGCATGCTGTACGCCTCCAGCAAGCCCCTGGGCGAACTGGTGGTGGATGCGGTGCTGGAGCTGCTGCCGGGGGTGCCCACCTCCCATGCCCGCCGCCGCCTGCACCTGTTCGACACCGACGACGCCTCCGACCGGCCGCTCACGGCCAAGCTGCTGGAACGGCCGGCCCTGCTGGGCCGCATCGGCGAGCTGCTGCGCCCCGGCCGCAGCTTCATCAGTTGCTTCGTGGTGAGCGACCTGGAACGTCAACTGAGCGAGCGCCTGCAGGTGCCGCTGCTGGGCTGCGATCCGGCCCTGGCCCACTGGGGCAGCAAGGCGGGCAGCCGCGAGCTGTTCGCCCGCTGTGGCGTGCCCCATCCCCCCGGCAGCGCCCTGGTGCACAGCCTCGACGACCTGGCCGAGGCCTGCGCCGAGCTCTGGGAGGCCCAGCCGGAGCTGCGGCAGCTGGTGGTGAAGCTGAACGAGGGCTTCAGCGGTGAGGGGAACGCCCGCCTGCCCCTGGAACCCCTGCGGCTGGCGGAGCAGTCAACGGCGGGGCGACGCCGGCTGCTGCGCCAGGCCCTGGAGCGGCTGCCGATGCCGGCAGTGCGCTGGCGGGAGCTGGTGGCCGAGCAGGGGGCGCTGGCGGAGGCCTGGTTGGAGGGGGGAGAGGCACTCAGCTCCCCGAGCGTGCAGGGCACGATCCACCCCGGTGCCGCTGGGGCGGGCACGGTGGAGCTGCTCTCCAGCCACGAGCAGGTGCTGGGCGGGCCGGACGGGCAGACCTACCAGGGCTGCACCTTTCCCGCCGATGGGGCCTACCGGGCCGAGCTGCTGCGCCACGGCAGGGCGGTGGGGGAGGCCCTGGCGGCCGCCGGCGCCCTGGAGCGCTACGCGGTGGACTTCATCGCCCGCCGCTTCGGCGACCGCTGGGACCTGCAGGCAATCGAGGTGAACCTGCGCCAGGGGGGAACCACCCACCCGTTCATCGCCCTGGGTGCGATCACCGGCGGCAGCAGCGACGGCGAGGACGGCCTCTATCGCGCCCCCATCGGCACGCCCCTCTACTACCGCGCCACCGACACCCTGCAGCACCCGGACCTGCGTGGCCTGCTGCCGGTGGACCTGATCGACATCGTGGCCGAGGCGGGCCTGCACTTCGACCCGGCCCAGCTGCGCGGCAGCGTGTTTCACCTGCTGGGCTGCCTCTCGGAGTTCGGCAAGCTGGGCATGACCTGCATCGGCCGCAGCGCCGCCGAAGCCCAGGCGGTTTACGGTGCCACGGAGCGCCAACTGCTGCAGGGGGCGGCGCGGCTGGCCGGCCGTTAGCTACCGGCCCAGCTGCGCTGGTGCCAGTGCCAGGCATCGGCCAGGATCGTGGCCAGATCAGAACGCTGGGGCTGCCAGCCGAGCTCAGTGCGGGCCAGGGCAGCGTCGGCCACCAGCTCGGCCGGGTCGCCGGGACGGCGGGGAGCATCCACCACCGTGAGCTGCCGGCCGGTGACGCTGCGGGCCGCCTCGATCACCTCTTGAACCGAGTAGCCGCTGCCGGTGCCGAGGTTGTAGATCCATTGGCCCGGGTTGGTGCGCAGCCGCTGCAGGCCGAGCACGTGGGCGGCGGCCAGGTCGCTCACGTGGATGTAGTCGCGGATGCAGGTGCCATCGGCGGTGGGGTAATCGCGGCCGTACACCTGGATCGAGGGGCGCCGGCCGGCGAGGGCCTCCAGCACCAGCGGAATCAGGTGGGTTTCCGGGTCGTGATTCTCACCCAGGTCGCCGGTGGGGTCGGCACCGGCGGCGTTGAAGTAGCGGAAGATCACGCTGGGCTGGCCGTAGGCGGCGCCGAAATCGGCCAGTAGCTGCTCCACCATCCACTTGCTGCGTCCGTAGGGGTTGATCGGCTGCTGGGGGGTGCTCTCGCGGATGGGGATCTGCTCCGAGCCGGGAATGCCGTAGGTGGCGCAGGTGGAACTGAACACCAGCGGGATCGCCGCACCGCGCCGCTGGCTCTCCGCCCGCAGGGCCTCCAGCAGCACCAGGGTGTCGCCCAGGTTGTTGCGGTAATACTTGGCCGGCTCGCTGACGCTCTCGCCCACGTAGGCGTAGGCGGCGAAATGCAGCACCGCCCGCACCGGCCCGGCGGGCAGCTGGGGGTGCGCCCCCGCCAGCAGGGAATCGAGCAGATCCCGGTCGCCCAGCTGGCCCACCACCAGCGGCACCTGGAGCACGTCTTCGGCAATGGCCCGGTGCCCGTACACCAGGTTGTCGAGCACCAGCACCGCCTCGCCGGCCCGTTGCAGGGCCCGCACGGTGTGGCTGCCGATGTAGCCGGCGCCGCCGGTGACCAGAACTGTCATGGGGAGAGGGGAGCTGGGGGGAGGCTGGCATGGCCCAGCTTGGCCGAAGCCGGCCTCTGCCTGGCCAGGAGACGAATCAGGCCCCCAAACTCTGCAGCACCTGGCGGTAAAGCGCATCCGGACTGAGGCCTGCCACCAGGTCACCGCGGCTGTCGAGCTGGGCAAGGCTGGGGTAACGGCCCAGCCAGGGATGGGGCAGCTGGCGGCCCACCGCATCGCCGTAGAGCATCGCCACCGAGGCGCTGCCATGGTCGGTGCCACCGGAGGCGTTCTCCTGCAGCCGGCGACCGAATTCACTCACGGCCAGCAACAGAACCTGGGGGCGGGACCGCACTTGGGCCAGGCCGGTGTCGAGCAACAGCAGGGCCTCGGCCAGCTGGCTGAGCTGGCGCTGGTGACGCGGGCCCTGGTTGGCGTGGGTGTCGTAGCCCCCGTGGGAGAGGGCCAGGACGGGCGGGCAGTGGGGCGAGGCCAGCAGCCGCAGGGCCAGTGCCATCTGCTGGCCGAGGGAGCCCGCAGGGGTCTTGAGCCCGACTGGCAGGGGTTGCAGGCCCTGCTGCAGACGGGCCAGTTCCCGGGCACCGGCGCTCTCCAGCTCGAGCATGCGCCGCAGCATCGGGTTGCCGGCCGCCAGGCTGGGATCAAGCGACCAGGGATTGGGGCGGCGCAGGTTATCGGCGGCCAACTGCAAGGCCAGGACCTTCCCCCCCTCCAGGCTGGTGGAGCCACTGGGGCCCAGGGCCAGCAGCGGGCCGGCGGAGCCCCGTTGATCCAGGGCCGCCGCCAGCCAGCCCGGGCCCTCGCCACTGGCCACGCCGGCGGCCCACTGGTCCATCGCCTTGAAGTGGCTGCGGTTGGGCACGGGCCAGCCCACCCCCAGGGCAAAGCTCAGCCGCCCCTGCCGCCAGAGGGGCTCCAGGGGCGCGAGGGCGGGGTGGAGAGCCAGGCCATCGCTGAGCGGCAGCGGCTGCTCCAGGGCCAGGCGGGGGCGGGCCTGGCGATAGAGGGGATCGCGCCAGGGCACAACGGTGTTGAGGCCGTCGTTGCCCCCGCGCAACTCCAGCAGCAGCAACACCCGCTCGGGCCTGCGCTGGCCTGGGGTCTGGGCCAGGGTCGCCGGCATCACGGCACCGGCGGCGAGCAATTGCAGCAGGGAACGGCGCTTCATGCGTTGCCTCAGGCGAGCTGCCACACCGGGTCAGCGAACAGCTGGCCCAGGCTGGAGCGATCGGTCGGGGCGGGCAGGTCGAGGCCCAAGGGCGGAATCGGCGTGAGGGTGGGCAACAGTTGCGGCGGCAGGGCGGCTGAAGCCCACACCTCCTCGTCGGCCAACAGGGCGGCCAGGCCGCGGCGCCGGGCCTGCAACCAGCGCAGGTTGATCCACTCCTGGTTCACCGGCCAGCCCTTCACCGAGGGGGGCTCGAGCACCGGCTGGCCCATGGGGGCCAACTGGCTGCGGGCGATCTGCAGGGCATCCTCGTGGCGGCTGCCGAGCAGGGCCAGGCTGCGGCTCACCACCAGGATCGGATCCTCCAGCCGCTGGCCCCGGGCCGCCCTGGCCTCGGGAGAGCCCTGCAGCGCCTGCATCAACCAGGGCAACGAGAGGCGCTGGCGGCGCCAATCGTCCGCCAGGGCATGGAGCCGGGCCTGCGGCGGCAACGGCCCCACCAGCGCCAGCCAGAGGCGAGCGCAGATGTGGCGAGCGGTGGCGGGCTGCGCCGCCAGCCAGGCCGCCAGGCTCGGGGCATCAAAGGCCGCGCTGCGACCCAGGATCCTCTTGGTGCCGGCGTCGTGGCGACGGGGATTGAGCACCATGCGCCCGTCCGGGCCCAGTTGGTAGCCACTCAGGGCCCGGGCGGCCTCGCGTACGTCGGCTTCGGTGTAATGGCCCTCACCCAGGCTGAACAGCTCCAACAGCTCCCGGGCCAGGTTCTCGTTGGGTCGGCTCCGGTGGTTGCTGGGGCCGTTCAGCGAGATCTGCAGGGCTGGATCGAGCAGCATGGCGCTGAGCAGCTGGCCATAGCTGCCGCCAAGCTGGGCCTCGATCGTGACCAGCTGGCGACGCAACAGGGCCGGGTCGGGCAACTGGCGCCAGCTCACGGGGAAGATGCCGGTCCAGAGCTGCACCAGCCGGGCCCGACCCCGCTCGGGCCCGAAGGCCAGGCGGGCCAGCCAGTCGTGCTGGAGGCGGCGGGCCCTCTCAGTGCGACAGCGCTGGCGGGCCGTGCGGTCGCTGATCGCGGCACAGGGATTGGGGCTGGCGGCCTGCACGGCGAAGGGCCTGGACGGACAAGCCAGTGTGACAGCTGTGACCCTCGTCACCAACGCGATCCAGGCATTCATCCATGCTTAGATCACTGTCCAGACGTCCATTGCTGGCGGCACATCGACAGGTAGCGATGACCACGAATAAGACAGCCCTGATCACCGGCATCACCGGCCAAGACGGTTCCTATCTGGCGGAACTGCTATTGGAGAAGGGCTACGCGGTGCACGGCATCAAGCGGCGGGCCAGCAGCTTCAATACCACCCGAATCGACCACCTCTACCAGGATCCGCACGAGAGCAATCCCAGCCTCACCCTGCACTACGGCGATCTCACCGACAGCACCAACCTGATCCGGATCATCCAGCAGGTGCAGCCAGGCGAGATTTACAACCTCGGCGCCCAGAGCCATGTGGCCGTGAGTTTCGAGGCACCGGAATACACCGCCAACAGCGATGCCCTTGGCACCCTGCGCATCCTGGAGGCCGTTCGCATGCTCGGTCTCACCGCCAAAACGCGGATCTACCAAGCCTCCACCTCCGAGCTGTATGGCTTGGTGCAGGAGATACCCCAGAAGGAAAGCACGCCGTTCTATCCGCGCAGCCCCTATGGGGTGGCCAAGCTCTATGCCTACTGGATCACGGTGAACTACCGCGAGGCCTATGGCATGTATGCCTGCAATGGCATTCTGTTCAACCACGAATCACCGCGGCGGGGTGAAACATTCGTGACTCGCAAAATCACCCGCGGCCTGGCGCGCATTGATGCCGGCCTCGACGACTGCCTCTACATGGGCAACCTCGATTCCCTGCGCGACTGGGGCCATGCCCGCGACTACGTGGAGATGCAGTGGCGGATGCTGCAACAGGAGGGCCCACCGGAGGATTTTGTGATCGCCACGGGCCGGCAGGAATCGGTGCGGCGCTTCATCGAGCTCACCGCCGCGGAGCTGGGCTGGGGTGCCATCCAATGGGAAGGCGAGGGCGTGGACGAGATCGGCCGGCGCAGCACCGGCGAGGTGGTGGTGCGGATCGATCCGCGCTACTTCCGCCCCGCCGAAGTGGAAACCCTGCTGGGCGACCCCAGCAAGGCCCACGCCAAGCTGGGCTGGCAGCCCACCACCACCCTGGAGCAGCTGGTGGCTGAGATGGTGGAGCACGACAAGGAGGAGGCCCGCAAGGAGGCCCTGCTGCGGCTGAAGGGGTTCAACGTGGTGGGCTCGATGGAAAATCCCCCCACCAACCCCATCGCGGTGGAGCGGGCCCGGGGCGGGTTGGGCTGATGGGAGCATCCAAGCTGCTCCGGTCCGACGACCGGATCTATGTGGCTGGCCACGGCGGCATGGCCGGCAGCGCCATTTGCCGAGCCCTGCAACGCGCCGGCTACGGCGATGCCGGCGCCGGTGGCGCCCTGCTCACCGCCAGCCGCCAGGAGCTCGACCTGCTCGATGGCGAGGCGGTGCAGCGCTGGTTTGCCGAGCAGAAGCCCACGGTGGTGGCCCTGGCGGCGGCCAAGGTGGGCGGCATCCAGGCCAACAACACCTACCCGGCCGATTTCCTGCTCGACAACCTCAAGATCCAGAACCACGTGATTGAGGCGGCCTGGCGCAGTGGTGTGCGCCGGCTGCTGTTCCTGGGCAGCAGCTGCATCTATCCCAAGTTCGCCGCCCAGCCGATCCGGGAAGAGGCCCTGCTCACCGGCGCACTGGAGCCCACCAACGAGTGGTATGCCCTGGCCAAGATCAGCGGCATTAAGCTCTGCCAGGCCCTGCGCCTGCAGCACGGCTTCGACGCGATCAGCCTGATGCCTACCAATCTCTACGGCCCGGGCGATAATTACCACCCCGAGAACAGCCACGTGCTGCCGGCCCTGATCCGTCGCTTCCAGGAGGCCGCAGATGGCGCCGCTGCCAGCGTGACCTGCTGGGGCACCGGCACCCCGCTGCGGGAATTCCTGCATGCCGACGACCTCGGCGAGGCCTGTGTGTTCGCCCTCGAGCAATGGGATCCGGGGGCGGCCGATGCCCCCTGCGACGACCAGGGGGTGCCGCTGGCCTTCCTGAACGTGGGCACAGGGGTAGACCTCACCATCCGCGAGCTCGCCGAGGCGGTGGCCGCCGCCACCGGCTTCCAGGGGGAGATCCACTGGGACAGCAGCAAGCCCGATGGCACCCCAAAGAAACAGCTGGATGTGAGCCGGCTGGCGTCGTTGGGCTGGCGCGCCCGCATTCCCCTGGCGGAGGGCCTGCAGCAGGCGGTGGCGGCCTTCCGCCAGGAATTGGCCTCTGGTTTGCTGAGAGCGGTATGAGCAGTCACCCCCACCCGGCCCGCAAGGGCATCATCCTGGCCGGCGGCAGTGGCACACGCCTGCACCCGATCACCCAGGCGGTGAGCAAGCAGCTTCTACCGGTGTACGACAAGCCGATGATCTACTACCCGCTGAGCACGTTGATGCTGGCGGGAATTCGGGAGGTGCTGATCATCACCACCCCGGTGGATCAGCCCGCCTTCCAGCGCCTGCTCGGCGATGGCAGCGCCTGGGGCATGGCCATCCACTACGCCGTGCAGCCCAGCCCCGACGGCCTGGCCCAGGCCTTCCTGATCGGCGCCGACTTCCTCGCCGATGCACCGGCCGCCCTGGTGCTGGGTGACAACCTCTTCCACGGCCACGACCTGGTGCCCCAACTGGCCGCGAGCAATGGCAGCGGCGGCGGCGCCACCGTGTACGCCTACCCGGTGCGCGATCCCGAGCGCTACGGCGTGGTGGCCTTCGCGGACGACGGCCGCGTGACCAGCCTGGAAGAAAAACCGGCCAACCCCAAAAGCCGCTACGCCGTGACCGGCCTCTATTTCTACGACCACACCGTGGTGGAGCGTGCCCGCCAGGTGCGGCCCTCCCCCCGAGGCGAGCTGGAGATCACCGACCTCAACCGCATGTACCTCGACGACGATTTGCTCAGGGTGGAGCTGATGGGCCGCGGCATGGCCTGGCTCGACACCGGCACCTGCGACTCCCTCCACGAAGCCAGCAGCTACATCCGCACCCTCGAACACCGCCAGGGCCTCAAGGTGGGCTGCCCGGAGGAGGTGGCCTGGCGCCAGGGCTGGATCAGCGCCGACCAGCTCGCCCAGCTCGCCCAGCCCCTCAAGAAGAGCGGCTATGGCGACTACCTGCTGCGCCTCCTCCAGGAGAATGCCAGCGACCATGGGGCCCTGCAGAAGAGCCTGGAGGTGAGCCATGCAGGTTGAACAACTGCAAACGCCCAGCGGCCAGCCCTTGGACGGGCCGCTGCTGATCACCCCCCAGCTGTTCGGCGACGATCGCGGCTTCTTCTACGAGAGCTGGAACCAGCGCCGCTTCGATGGGGCCGTGGGGGCCCCCACCAGCTTTTCCCAGGACAACCACTCCCGCTCCAGCCGCGGCGTGCTGCGCGGCCTCCATTACCAGCTCGAACCGGAACCCCAGGGCAAGCTGGTGCGCTGCCCCGTGGGCGCAATCTTTGATGTGGCCGTGGATCTGCGCCGCAGCTCCCCCACGTTCGGGCAGTGGGTGGGGGCGGAGCTCAGCGCCGACAACCACCGCCAGCTCTGGGTGCCGGTGGGTTTCGCCCACGGCTTCCTCACCCTGAGCGAATCGGCCGAGGTGCTCTACAAGGCCAGCGGTTTCTGGAGCAAAACCTGCGAGCGCTCCCTGCGCTGGAACGATCCTGAGCTGGCGATCGCCTGGCCGCTGGATCGCCTTGGCGGCCTGGAGCCACTGCTGGCCGAAAAGGACGCCGCCGCCCCCAGCCTGGCCCAGGCCCTCGCCGCGGGAGATGTGTTCGCATGAAAATCCTGCTCACCGGCGCCGCCGGCCAGCTCGGCCAGGCCCTGCGCCAGCAAGTGCCTGAGGGCATGGAGCTGATCGCCACCAGCCGCAGCGGCGACCCCGCCACCGGCCTGCTGCCCCTCGATCTGGCCGATGCCGATGCCTGCCGGGCGGCGGTGCTCACCCACCGGCCCGACTGGGTGCTCAATGGCGGCGCCTACACCGCCGTCGACAAGGCGGAAACGGAACCGGAGCTGGCCCTGGCCGTGAATGGCGGTGCGCCGCGGGCCTTTGCCGAAGCCCTGCTGGAGACCGGCGGCCGCCTGCTGCAGGTGAGCACGGATTTTGTGTTCAACGGCCAGCAGGGCAGCCCCTACCGCCCAGACCAGGACCGCGATCCCCTCGGCGCCTACGGCCGCACCAAGGCAGCCGGGGAAGAAGCCGTGGAGCAGCTGCTCGCCGCCAGCGGCCAGGGCCTGATTCTGCGCACCAGCTGGGTGATCGGCCCGGTGGGCAAGAACTTCGCCCTCACCATGCTGCGGTTGCACCGCGAGCGCGGCGCCAGTGGCCAGGCCCTCGGCGTGGTGGAAGACCAGGTGGGCTGTCCCACCAGCACCGCCACCCTGGCTGGGGCCTGCTGGCGGGCAATCACCGCCAACGTGCAGGAGCCGGTGCTGCACTGGTGTGATGCCGGTGCCGCCAGCTGGTTCGATGTGGCCGTGGCGGTGGGTGAGCTGGCCCAGGAGCTGGCACTGCTGCTGCAGCCTGCGCCCGTGAACCCGCTCACCACGGCGGAGTACCCGCTGCCCGCCCAGCGGCCCAGCTACTCCCTGCTGGATTGCTCCAGCAGCCGCCGCGCCCTGCAGCTGGCCCCCACCCCCTGGCGCCAGGCCCTGCGCCACCTTCTCCAGGCTCTGTGATGACCAACCCCATGCCCAACGCCGGACCACCCGACGTTCCAGCCCTGCTCGCCGGCCGTCGCCGCATCCTGGTGACCGGTGGTGCCGGCTTCATCGGCGGCGCCGTGGTGCGCCGCCTGCTGGGCGAAAGCGACGCCCTGGTGTTCAACCTCGACAAGTGCGGCTACGCCAGCGACCTCACCAGCCTTGAGCAGCTGCTTGCTGAACTCGGCCCCCAGGCCCTCGATGCCGCTGGCCAGGCACGCCACACCCTGCTGCGCGTGGATCTCACCGATGCCGAGGCAACGGCGGCGGCGGTGCGCCAGGCCGACCCCGACCTGGTGATGCACCTGGCGGCCGAGAGCCATGTGGATCGCTCGATCGAGGGCCCGGGGGCGTTCATCGACAGCAACGTGAGCGGCACCTTCCAGCTCCTGCAGGCGGTGCGGGCCCACTGGCAGCAGCTCCCCACCGAGCGCCAGGCAACCTTCCGCTTCCACCACATCTCCACCGACGAGGTGTTCGGCTCCCTGGGGGAAACGGGCCGTTTCTCAGAAACCACCCCCTACGACCCGCGCAGCCCCTATTCGGCCAGCAAGGCCGCCAGCGATCATCTGGTGAATGCCTGGCACCACACCTACGGCCTGCCGGTGGTGCTCACCAACTGCTCCAACAACTACGGCCCCTGGCAGTTCCCCGAGAAGCTCATTCCGGTGGTGATCCTCAAGGCGGCGGCCGGCGAGCCGATCCCGCTCTATGGCGACGGCCAGAATGTGCGCGACTGGCTGTATGTGGAAGACCACGTCGATGCCCTGCTGCTGGCCGCCTGCCGGGGCGAGCTGGGCCGCAGCTACTGCGTGGGCGGCCATGGGGAGCGCACCAACAAACAGGTGGTGGAGGCGATCTGCAGTGCCCTCGATGCGCTGCTGCCGGCTGGCGCCCCCCACAGCCAGCTGATCACCCGGGTCACCGACCGCCCCGGCCACGACCGGCGCTATGCGATCGATCCCACCCGGATCAGCACCGAACTCGGCTGGCAGCCACGCCACAGCTTCGAGGAGGGCTTAGCCGCCACCGTGCGCTGGTATCTCGACCACCAGGACTGGTGCCAGCGCGTGCGCGAGCAGGGCGGCTACAGCGGCGGCCGGCTGGGGGTACTGGCGGGCGCGGCCTGAGCGGGATCTGCCGGAATCGGGCAGGATGACCGCTGAGGCCGCTTCGCCGATGGACCATTTCGCCATGGAGCCCAAATCCAAGGGCTCGGGAGCCGGCTCCGGATCCCTTCCCCAGCTGCCGGAATGGGTGGCCTGGTTGCAGCTGGGCCTCACCGCCCTGCTGGCAGTGCTGTTCCTGGCGATGCTGGCCAAGGCCCGCCAGCAAGGCAGCCGCATCCAGGAATTGCAAGACCGGGTGGAGGGGCTGGAGAACACCCGCGCCCTGGAGCGCACCACCGGCCTGGAGGAGCAATTGCGCACCACGGTGGAACGGCTGCAGGAAGTGGAGCGCAGCACAGCCAGGATCAATGTGCTGAGTGCCGACAACGAAGCCCTGCGCAATGAGCTGGGCCAACTGCGGCGCAGCCGCCCGGAAGCGGCCCCACCCCCAAGGGCCACTGCTCCCGCCACCACGCCATCGGACACGGGCCCCAGCCAACCGCTGGCGCCACCTCCCTTGGCACCGCCCATCTCGCCCCCAGCGGGGGGAGCGAATGCCAGTCCGTAGGCAGCCCGATGACGATCAGGCAGCAACCCAAGGCCCCCGTTAAAGAGGACACAACCAAACTGGGGCGCACGGTGGGCGTGGGCACCCTGGTGATCGCGCTGGTGGTGGGCATGCAGCTGGGCAGCATTCCCTGGCGCTACCGGCGCCAGATCTGGCAGCTGCAGGGCTTCCTGCTGGGAGCGCTGGCGGGCTATGTGCTGGGCCGGCTGAATGGGTCCAATCCAGCCGAGACCAGGCCACCAACAAAAAACCCGCCCCGGTTGCCGGGCGGGTAGGGAAGAATCAACAACGGCCCAGGCCAGGGCGGCATGCCGGCGAGGATTCAACGATCTTGGTGGATGAAACGGCCTTGGTGGATTAAACGATCGTGACCGTATTGTCGCCACCAAGGGTGTAACCCTTCAGAAACACCAGGCCATCGCTGTCGCTCTGGAACGCCGACCGTTGGTCGTTCAAGGCAACAAACGTGCCATCAAAGCCAGCCACGGTGAAGGCAGCCGCTCCAGAAGCCGGCAGCTTGGCAGCGGTGAGCAGGTTGCTGACGCTGTTCTCGCTGAGGGACTGGAGCTCGCCAACGGATCCCGAAAGAGTTCGGCTGTAGGTCTGGCCACCAATGGCCAGTTGATCACCGCTGGCGTAGCCCATGATCACGTCGTAACGGGCCAACGGGGTGGCAGCCAGATTGGCCCAGCTGAAGGTCTCCTGATTTGGCGTGCCGATAAGCACATCACCTTCAGTGGGAAGGGAAGCAAGGGACTCGCCCGATTGACCGGACGGGCTTTGGCTGTAGACGGGTGGGATGGCCGCGAACTGCAGGTTAGAGGCCGGCACAATCGTAAAGCCCTGGAATGAGGTGTTCGCAGGCCCCTGATTACCGGCCACATCGGATTGCCGGGCTTGAACCTGGCCAACGCCATAGGTGCCAGGATCCACCACAAAGGACGTGCCCGATCCCTCAAGCCAGGTGGCACCCGAATCAACCGAGAACTCCCAGGTGGCTCCGTCTTCAAGGAGGGACACATCGACAACTCCACTTGTTGATCCAAGCGCCAGATTTGGAGCAACAGGTGACGAAGTATCAACAACAAATGATGCAAAACCAATATTACCAGTGCTTCGATTGCCGGCAAGATCTATTTGACGCACGCGCACATCACCCTTGCTATAGCTACCGTCGGGTACGGTAAATCCCAGACCACCGTCAGTGGTCCAGGTTTTACCGCGATCAATTGAGAACTGCCAGTATGCGCCGTCTTCAACCCCGCCGACGACGAGTGCCCTGACATTGGTTATCCGATCAGTCTGGGAAACGCCCGAATCTTCCAGGAAATCGAGCGTTGGCGCTGCTGGCGGCTGTCGATCAATCGTAAAGGGTGCAAAAGTGGTGAACGGCAGACTCACATTTCCTGCCAGATCAGTTTGACGGACTTGGAGCTCCCCCCTTTTGTAAGAACCCTGAGGCACCGCGAAACGATCCCCTGAGCCCTTAATCCAGCTATTGCCACCGTCCAGAGAGTAATACAAATTAGCTCCTGGCTCGATACCGGTGACAACAATGTCAGCAACATTGGTAACCCTATCCCCTTTGACATTGGCATCAAAAGCCAACCGCGGTTCAGGCGCAATGGCCTCCGTATCTACAGTGAAGGCGGCAAATGAAGGGCGGGCAGCACTGAGGTTTCCGGCGACGTCGAGCTGGCGGACCAGCACTTGACCCTTGGCGTAGCTCCCTGGGGGAGCAACGAACGTGGCGCCAGTCCCCTTCAGCCAGCTCGAACCACTATCGAGTGAATACTCCCAGCTTGCACCCACCTCCAACTTTATGACACGCACCGTGCCATTGGATGTCACCCGATCTCTCTGGGAAGAGCCGGTGTCAAAGCCAAGCTTGATCCTTGCGGGCCTAACTTTAGTATCAATTGTAAAGGCATTAAAACGCTTGAACGGCGCACTTGTTTCACCAGCAGCACTAGTTTGGCGCACTTGCACCACGCCTTTGCCGTAACTTCCCGGCTTTATCCGGAACTTAGACCCAACACCCGTTTTCCAGGACTTACCACTGTTCGAGGAATACTCCCAAATTGCGCCGGGAATAAGACCTGAGACTAGCAAGAAGGAGTCACTGGTGATTCTATCGGAGCTGGACAAGCCAGTATCCGAAGAGAGGGCAAGGGCGGGAGATTTAGGAGTTGACAACTGGTAATAGGCGGATAGCCGCACTAACTCATTTTGCCCATGGTAGCACATAACACTAGGCATGTGCAGTTGCTGGCCATCCAGCGGCACAACTGGCGCTTTCCAGGCATTACTTAAGGACCCAACACTGGCAAGCCATGACAGGGGCAAGCCATGACAGGTCAAACCCCAATTAACATGCCAAACAGATCACAACAAGTACGGATTCACGCCCATCAATCGCCGGAGATTCCACCGAATTCATCTGCAACACTGCCCACTTGTTCGCCCATGAACCAAGCCAACAACTTGCCATGAACCGCTAGACAATCATCACGGAATTAACGGAACCGATAGAGTACTGCTTCAAGAATACAAGTCCGTCAGTATCACTCTGAAAAGCAGATCTACTGTCATTCAAGGCAACAAACGTACCGGGCATCCCTGTCACAGTAAAAGCAGAAGCCCGATTTGCCGGTAGCCTCGCTGAATTCAATAAAGAAATCAAGTTAGCGTAGGTCAGGGCCGAAAGATTCCCAACCGAACCACGCAAGGTTTGTTCGTAGGAACCATTGCGAATGAACAGCTTGTCGTCACTCGAAAAGCTCGCCACCGAGTCATAGCTGACAAGCGACGTTTGGGCGAGAGTATCCCAGCTGAACACGTCCGCTGCGGCTGTACCCGTAACAACATCTCGACCCTCACTGGAAGCAACTTTAACGTGCCTGAAGCTAATCAATCGATTCGGCGTATTGGTATCAATGTAGTCATCGGAGACCATATAGATTGAACTGCCTACGATGGCCACTCCTTCCGCAGAAGTCACCCGTTGAAGGGCGCCAATCGTGCCAATCTGCTGACCCGCATCATGATCAAAAACCCTGATACTGCCAGGCTGAGGATCAGACCCATAAGACATATACAAGTATCGAGTCTCCGGATCGAAGTGGAGCATGTCCGCACCAAAAACCCAGTCAAAACCAGGCAGGGTTCCAGTGCTGTAGCTACGAATCACCGCACCGGTGGATTTGTTCACCACACTGATCTGGTTGAGCGAACTGCTGCCAGCTTTACCGGGATGCAAGACAATCAGGCGATCGTCCCTAGGGTCATAGGCCAAGCCATTGGGGGCACTGAAGGCAAGCTCCCTGAGCCTGGATCCGCTTTTGGAGACGCTGCGGAGCTTGTTTTGGGCAGGCGCCGTAAACCAGAGCGATTGACTCCTTGAATCCAGGGTTAATCCCTGGATCACAGTGGTATCAGGAAAGGCATTCTTGACGTTGATCTGGGCCAGGATTCGGGTTCCATCCTTATCCATTTTCACGATCGAAGGGGTTTCGCCAGGGTTGCCCTTTTTGGCCTTGCCCAGGTTGGCCACCCAAAACACATCCTCGAGCGGATCGTGAACCAGTCCTGTGGCAGTCCAGCCTTTCCCAGGAGCAGCGCCCAAAGCACCATCAGGAAGGATTGATTCCTTCACAAAAACAGGTTCCTGGATCGACAGGTCGTCGTTGCGAATCACGCCAACCGCCGTGGCGGTGGAGATCGTGGCACTGGTTGGATTGGAGAGGGTCACGGCGAAGGTTTCATCCGGACCGAACAACGTGTCAGCCACCACCTGCACGCTGAGGGTTTCGGTGGTGTCGCCTGGCGCAAAGGTCACGGTGCCGGAGGGCAACGCATCGCCAGCAAAATCCAGGGCATTGGCGGAGTCGCGGCCAGTACCCGTCACTGTCCAGGTCACGCTGCTGGTGATGGTGGTGTCGCCGTTGCGGGTGATCTGGAAGGTGAAGGGGGTGGTGCCAGCGTTGCCCTCCGATTTGTTGATGTTGGCCGCCTGCCCCGTGATCGACAGGCTGGGCTGCACCACGGTGAACGCAGGAAATCCTTGATTCACCCGACTGGTATTGCCCGCCCGATCGGTCTGGCGCACGCGCACCCGGCCAGTGGGGTAAGTGCCATCCGCCACCACAACACTGCTGCCCGTTCCGCTCAGCCAGCTCCCACCGCCATTCAACGAGTACTGCCAGCTCGCACCCGCCTCCAGCCCAGACACCAGCAGGGTGCCGTTGCTGGTGATCCGGTCCGTCGCGGAAACCCCCGTGTCCTCCGCCAGCGCCAGCCCAGGCATCGCGGGCGCGCTCGTGTCCACCGTGAAGGCGGCGAAGCTGGTCTCAGGCCCACTCAGGTTGCCGGCCAGGTCACGCTGGCGCACCTGCACCGCTCCGCTGGGATAGGTGCCATCCGCCAGCACAACACTGCTGCCCGTTCCGCTCAGCCAGCTCCCACCGCCATTGAGCGAATACTGCCAGCTCGCACCCGCCTCCAGCCCAGACACCAGCAGGGTGCCGTTGCTGGTGACCCTGTCAGCCCGTGAACGGCCGGTATCGGCGGCGAGGGCAAGACGGGGAACACGAGGCAGAGCCAACAGGGACGGCGTCCTATGCGAAGATTTACTGAAGCAAGTGTGGCACCAAGATTTCACACGGCCGGGCCCTGGCTGCCAGAGGGAGACGTGGCGGCCGGGCGAAAACCGGCTGGCCAAAAGAATTCAATAACCCGCCAATTCAGCCGATTAAAAATAAATTTGCGGCGGATCAACCAGGGAGCCGAAGGCCGAATAACTGCCGAAAGGATCAGGCAATACTCACCGTATTGCCAGACCCAAGCGTGTACTGCTTGAGGAACAGCAAGCCATCGGTCTCGGCCTGAAAAGCAGATCTCTGATCATTCAAAGCAACAAAGGTGCCATTCATTCCGGTTACCGTAAACGCTGTGGCCGCGCTTACCGGCAGGCGCGTTTTATTGAGGAAAGAAATCATATTGCGGTAGGTGAGCGATGCGATATTACCAAGCGAAGAGGACAGTGTTCTGTCGTAATTATTGCCATCAATCGAGATCAGATCATTGCTGGAATAGTTCACGATGGTGTCGTAGCTCACCAGGGTCGTGTCGGTGAGGCTGTTCCAGCTGAAGACATCCGCCGATGCGGTTCCGGTCACCACATCCCGCCCTTCACTGGAGGCGACGGGCAGGTGCCTGAAACTCACCAACCGGTTGGTGATATCAGGATGGCGTGGGTCGGGATCAAAGAAGTCGTCGGAGATCAGGAACAGATTCTCCCCGATCACGGCGATTCCCTCCGTGGACGTCACCTTTGAAAGGGAGCCAATGGTGCCGATGTGCTTGCCGGCATCATGGTCGAACACCCGCACATCGCCCGGACTGGGGTCTGCTCCGTAGGCGAGATAGAGATAGCGCGTAGCGGGGTCGAGATAGAGCATGTCAGCGCCATACACCGGCCCGGTGTTGTAGCTGCGCAGGATGGTGCCCGTGGATTTATCGATTTCGCTGATCGTGTGATCGGATGATCCACCGGGCTCAGTGCCCGTCTTGTGGAGAACGATCAGGCGGTCGGTGAGGGGATCGTAGGCGAGGCCATTGGGGCGATCGAATGAAAACTCACCCAGGACTTCACCAGTTTTACTGATATTACGGATTTTGCTCTGGAGACTGGCCACAAACCAGAGCGATTGGTTGGAAGAATCCAGTGTCAATCCCTGAATAGTGGTGTTATCGGAAAAAACACTCTTCACATCAATCTGTGCCAGCACGGAACTGCCATTCATCGACATCTTGACGATGGATGGCGTGTAGGGGCTGGTCTTGGTGGCCTGGCCATGGTTGGCCACCCAGAACACATTCTCCAGGGGATCGTGCACGAGTCCGGTCCCCGTCCATCCCTTACCGCTGATGGCGCCAAGGGCACCATCTGGAAGGGTGGTTTCGCGCACAAACACGGGCTGCTGGATGGAGAGGTCGTCGTTGCGAATCACAGCGGCGGCCGTGGCCGTGGCAATGGCGGCGTTGCTGGGGTTGGCCAGGGTCACGGCGAAGGTTTCATCGGGTCCGAACAACGCATCGGCCACCACCTGCACGGTGATGGTCTTGGTGGTTTCACCCGCCGCAAAGGTCACGGTGCCAGAAGGCAAGGCATCGCCTGCGAAATCGAGGGCATTGGCGGCATCGCCGCCGGTGCCGATCACCGACCAGTCGACCGTGCTGGTGAGGTTGGTGTCGCCGCTGCGGGTGACCTGGAAGGTGAAAGCGGTGGTACCGCTGTTGCCCTCCGCCTGATCGGCAGCCAGCGCAGCAATCGCGAGGCTGGGCAGGGTCACGGTGAACGCGGCGAACGCCTGGTTGGCCGCACTCCAGTTGCCGCTGCGATCGAACTGGCGCACCTGCACCTGGCCGGTGGCGTAGCTGCCGGGTTCAACGCGGAAGGACAGCCCGGTACCGGTGCGCCAGTTCTGGCCCCGATCGGTGGAGTACTGCCAGGTGGCGCCTTCTTCCAGGCCAGACACCAGGATCGTGCGGTTGCTGGTGAGGCGATCCGTGGCGGAGCTGCCCGTGTCATCGACCAGCGCCATGGTGGGCACCGCCGCTACGGAATCCACCGTGAAGGCGGCCAGGCCGGTGTAGGCCGCACTGCTGTTGCCGGCCGCGTCGGTCTGGCGCACCTGCACCTGGCCGGCGGCGTAGCTGCCATCGGCCAGCACCAGGGTGCTGCCGCTGCCGGCCTGCCAGCTACTGCCCCCGTTCAGTGAATACTCCCAGCTGGCGCCCTCCTCCAGCCCGGAGAGGGTGATGGTGCCGTCGTTGGTGAACCGATCGGTGCTGGAGCTGCCGCTGTCCACCGCAAGGGCGGCAACGGGGGTGGGGGACGCGGCGCTGTCCACGGTGAGGGCCGCCAGGGAGGCGAGGGCGGGGCTGGTGTTGCCGGCCGCATCGGTCTGGCGCACCCGCACCTGACCGGCGGCGTAGCTGCCATCGGCCAGCACCAGGGTGCTGCCGCTGCCGGCCTGCCAGCTGCTGCCCCCGTTCAGCGAGTACTCCCAGCTGGCGCCCTCCTCCAATCCGGAGAGGTTGAGGGTGCCGTCGTTGGTGAGGCGATCGGTGCTGGAGCTGCCACTGTCCACCGCCAGGGCCAGGCCGGGAGCGGCGGCCAGCGTGTCCACGGTGAGGGCCGCCAGGGAGGTGAGGGCGGGGCTGGTGT
Organism: Prochlorococcaceae cyanobacterium; assembly: GCA_044374745.1. GTDB lineage: Bacteria > Cyanobacteriota > Cyanobacteriia > PCC-6307 > Cyanobiaceae > NIES-981. The sequence goes on from JBILNZ010000011.1 coordinate 49,393, forward strand.
TGCCGGCCCGGTCGGTCTGGCGCACCTGCACCTGGCCGGACTCGTAGCGGCCATCGGCCACCTCGAAGCTGCTGCCGCTGCCGCGGCTCCAGCTGTTGCCGCCATCGAGCGAGAACTCCCAACTGGCGTTCTCCTCCAGACCCAAGACCTGCAGGGTGCGGTTGGCCGTGATCCGATCCGTGGCAGAGAGGCCCGTGTCGGCCGTGAGCGCCAGCCCGGGCGCTGCGGCCACGGTGTCAACCGTAAGGGCCGCAAAGGTGGTGTTGGCGGTGCTGGCATTGCCGGCCCGGTCGGTCTGGCGCACCTGCACCTGGGCGGGGCCATAGCTGCCGTCGGCCAGCACAAAACTGTTGCCGCTGCCCGTGAGCCAGCTGCTGCCGCCATTGAGGGAGTACTGCCAGCTGGCGCCTTCTTCCAGGCCAGACACCAGGATCGTGCGGTTGCTGGTGATCCGATCGGCAGCGGAGCTGCCGGTGTCGGCCGCCAGGCTGAGGGCCGGCAGGGCGACCTGGGTGTCGATCGTGAAGGGGGACTGGATGGAATGGATGCCGCTGCTGTTGCCAGCACGGTCGGTCTGGCGCACCTGCACCTGACCGGCGGCGTAGCTGCCATCGGCCAGCACCAGGGTGCTGCCGCTGCCGGCCTGCCAGCTACTGCCCCCGTTCAGTGAATACTCCCAGCTGGCGCCCTCCTCCAGCCCGGAGAGGGTGATGGTGCCGTCGTTGGTGAACCGATCGGTGCTGGAGCTGCCGCTGTCCACCGCAAGGGCGGCAACGGGGGTGGGGGACGCGGCGCTGTCCACGGTGAGGGCCGCCAGGGAGGCGAGGGCGGGGCTGGTGTTGCCGGCCGCATCGGTCTGGCGCACCCGCACCTGACCGGCGGCGTAGCTGCCATCGGCCAGCACCAGGGTGCTGCCGCTGCCGGCCTGCCAGCTGCTGCCCCCGTTCAGCGAGTACTCCCAGCTGGCGCCCTCCTCCAATCCGGAGAGGTTGAGGGTGCCGTCGTTGGTGAGGCGATCGGTGCTGGAGCTGCCACTGTCCACCGCCAGGGCCAGGCCGGGAGCGGCGGCCAGCGTGTCCACGGTGAGGGCCGCCAGGGAGGTGAGGGCGGGGCTGGTGTTGCCGGCCCGGTCGGTCTGGCGCACCTGCACCTGGCCGGACTCGTAGCGGCCATCGGCCACCTCGAAGCTGCTGCCGCTGCCGCGGCTCCAGCTGTTGCCGCCATCGAGCGAGAACTCCCAACTGGCGTTCTCCTCCAGACCCAAGACCTGCAGGGTGCGGTTGGCCGTGATCCGATCCGTGGCAGAGAGGCCCGTGTCGGCCGTGAGCGCCAGCCCGGGCGCTGCGGCCACGGTGTCAACCGTAAGGGCCGCAAAGGTGGTGTTGGCGGTGCTGGCATTGCCGGCCCGGTCGGTCTGGCGCACCTGCACCTGGGCGGGGCCATAGCTGCCGTCGGCCAGCACAAAACTGTTGCCGCTGCCCGTGAGCCAGCTGCTGCCGCCATTGAGGGAGTACTGCCAGCTGGCGCCTTCTTCCAGGCCAGACACCAGGATCGTGCGGTTGCTGGTGATCCGATCGGCAGCGGAGCTGCCGGTGTCGGCCGCCAGGCTGAGGGCCGGCAGGGCGACCTGGGTGTCGATCGTGAAGGGGGACTGGATGGAATGGATGCCGCTGCTGTTGCCAGCACGGTCGGTCTGGCGCACCTGCACCTGGCCGGACTCGTAACGGCCATCGGCCAGGTCGAAGCTGCTGCCGCTGCCAGGGGTCCAGCTGCCACCGCCATCGAGCGAATAGTGCCAACTGGCGCCGTCCTCCAGGCCCAACACCTGGATGGTGCGGTTGGCGGTGATCCGGTCGGTGGTGGAACTGCCCGTGTCCGCCGCCAGCGCCAGGCCGGGATTGGCGGTTGAGGAATCAATCGTGAAGGCCGCAAATGCGGTCTGGGCCGGGCTGCTGTTGCCGGCCCGGTCGGTCTGGCGCACCTGCACCTGGGCGGCGCCATAGCTGCCGTCGGCCAGCACAAAACTGCTGCCGCTGCCGGTGATCCAGCTGCTGCCGCCATTGAGCGAGTACTGCCAGCTGGCACCCTCCTCCAGGCCCAGCACCTCGATGGTGCGGTTGGCGGTGATCCGGTCGACGGCGGAACTGCCGGTGTCAGCGGCCAGGGCCAGGCCCGGAGGGGCAGCGCCTGTGTCGACCGTGAAGGCGGCGAAGGTGGTGAGGGCCAAACTGGTGTTGCCGGCCCGGTCGGTCTGGCGCACCTGCACCTGACCCGCCCCGTAGCTGCCGTCGGCGAGGGAGAAGCGGTTGCCGGAGCCGCTGGTCCAGCTGATGCCGCCATCGATCGAGATCTGCCAGCTGGCGCCCTCCTCCAGGCCCGACACCAACAGGGTGGGGTTGGCGGTGATCCGATCACTGGCGGAAGCGCCGCTGTCGGCGGCCAGGGCCAGGCCGGGGACGGCGGCCGCGGTGTCGATCGTGAAGGCCGCAAACGAGGTGTCCACGGCGCTGGTGTTGCCAGCCCGGTCGACCTGGCGCACCCGCACCTGGCCGGCGCTGTAGCTGCCGGCGGGCAGGATGAACCCGCTGCCGGAGTCGGAGATCCAGCTCGCTCCCCCGTTCACGGAGTACTGCCAGCTGGCGCCCTCCTCCAGGCCCGTCACCAGAACGGCGCCGTTGTTGGTGATCCGATCGGAGGCGGAACTGCCTGTGTCATCGAGCAGTGCCAGCTCGGGGAGAGCGGCAGCCGTGTCCACCGTGAAGGCCGCAAAGGCGCTGTTCACGCCGATGTTGCCGGCCCGGTCGATCTGGCGAACCTGCACCTGGCCCGCCTGGTAGCTGCCATCGGCCACCACAAAACTGCTGGCCGTGCCCTTCTGCCAGGTTTCCCCTGCATCCAGGGAGAACTGCCAGGTGGCACCGGATTCCAGCCCCGACACCAGCAGAGAGGAATTTCTGGTGACGCGATCGGCGCTGGAGCTGCCCGTGTCGCCTGCCAGGGCCAGCCTGGGCGCCGCCACCAGGGTGTCCACCGTGAAGGCGGCAAAGGAAGTGTTGGCGGCACTGAGATTGCCGGCCAGGTCGCGCTGGCGCACGCGCACCCTGCCGGCGGCGTAGCTACCCCGGGGCACCACGAACGAGCTGCCTGAGCCATTGAGCCAGGTGCTCCCCCCGTTGAGTGAGTACTGCCAGGTGGCGCCCGGCTCCAGCCCCGCCAGTTCGATCGTGCCGTCGCTGCTGATGCGATCGGTGCTGGAGGTGCCGGTGTCGGCCGCCAACGCCATGCCCGGAGCGGCCGCGAAGGTATCCACCGTGAAGTCCGCGAAGCTGGTGTTGGCTGCACTGAACAGGCCGGCACTGCTGCGCTGGCGCACCTGCACCTGGCCGGCGGCGTAGCTGCCCTCTGGCACCACAAAAGAGGTGCTGGAGCCAGTGAGCCAGGTGGCGCCGCCGTTCAGGGAGTACTGCCATGTGGCACCACTCACCAGGCCAGTCACCCGGATGGTGCCGCTCCTGGTGATGCGGTCGGAGGTGGAGGTGTCGGTGTCGGAGCCAAGGGCAAGACCCGGAATTGGGGGTACTGACACGGCTTTGCGGCGATTCTTGGGGTGCTTACGGGGGATTGCCTCAGCAATTTCCGACTGAAAATACTGCTTGTTACGGGACGTTCTCGCTTTCATCTTTGCACCTGCTTGATGGTCTCATGCGTCCAAGGAAACGGCTCTGCCAGCCGGCCAGCGGGGCAAGTGGCTGCCGGCCCGCCATCAGGGCAGGGAGCCATCGCCATACACCTTCTGCTCCACCAGGGCACTGCGGCCCGCCAGGCTGATCTCCCGTTTGAGGGCGGCGCGGCGGTCGTTGAGGCGGTAGATGTTGCGGGCCATGGCCACGAAGGGCTCGCCGAAGCTGCCCTGGCGCTCGCAGGCGCGCACGCCATCCTCCAGCCGCCAGAGCTGGCCATTCACGGCGGCCAGCTCCCGCTGCAGGTGCTCGGGAACCTGGGAGCGCAGGGGAGCCAGCACGGCATCCAGCAACGCCAACTCCTTGGCGACACGCTCATGGGCCTCGCCGCCGAGGTGGCGGGCCTTGAGCTCCAGAATGGAGAGCCGGTCGGCGAGCTCACCGAGGGACACAGGGATCTGGATCAAGGTCTCCGAGGGAGCGCCCTCGAGCTGGGACAGCTGGCTTGGTGTGGGTTTGCCCATCCTGTGCGCCGGGACCCCGCCAAAAAACAACCACAGAATACGAAGATACGGTAAGTTCTCGGGTGAAGACCAGGCTCGCCCCCCAGAAGAATCATGTCCTTCCTCCCGTCAACCCGCTTCACGCTGGCGGGTGCTGCGCTGGCCGGCGCCGCAGTAGTGGCCATGGGTCCCGCTCCCGTCCAGGCCGCACCCAACCCCTTGGCCTTTGGATTCAGCGGCTATTACGCCCCCCAGAACTGGCAGGTCACCAACCTGGGCAGCGGCGGAGGCCTGGTGAACGTGGGCGGCGCTCCGGCCAGCATTCAGCTGGTGAGTCCCAATGAGGGCGAACCGCCGATCGGCGCCGACGAGGCCGGGGCCATCTACTACACGATCCCCGCAGCCCAGTCCGGCACCGTGACTTTCGACTGGAGCTTGGTGATTGGTCAGTTTGAGGTCGCCGCCGACCAAGACCCCTTCGGCATGCTGCTCAACGGCCAGCGCATCCAGCTGAGCGACGACATCTTCGGCAACCAATTCGCCACATCCACCCTGGATGTGGTCACGGGCGACTCGTTCGGTTTCTACGCGTCTTCGTTCAACGGCCAGTTCGGCCCTTCCACCACCACCATCAGCCGCTTCACCGCTCCGGTTCCCGGCCCCCTGCCGCTGCTGGGCGTCGCGGCCGCCTTCCGGGCCAGCCGCAAGCTGCGGGTGCTCACCCGCCAAACCGCCAAGCGCGGCTGATCGGCTATCCCACACCACGCCTGCCCATCGGTGATGGGCAGGTTTTTTGATGGGAACAGGCAGCCGCTGCATCTGGGGGATGGGCAGTGGCAGGGCACGGCCCAACTCGGATAATGCCTGAAATCAGCTTCTTGGCAGGTATGGCGACGACCTGTTGCGGCTTCTGGCCGAGAAGGACGCCGTCGCAACGTCGCTGGCTGAGGTGGAGACGGCCAGGGAGACGCTGGCGTGAACTGGCGAGCCAGAATCAAACCAGGCTGAAGCGTCGCCCGTTGCGCATCGCGCTACGGTGTGTTGGCTGCGGATCGAGAGGGTGATTGATGGCTTCCGCCCCAAGGGCCTGCGGCTGTTCTTCGAAACGGGCAGCACGGCTGGCATTCAGCCAACCCTCGCCCGCAAGCTCCGGCTGCAACTGGCGGCTCACATTTGCCTTCCGCAAAGGCCACGTGTTCGATCTCGACGTTGAGGATGACCACTGATGCAGATGCACAATCCGCCCCACCCCGGGGAATTCATCGAAGGGGTGTATCTGGAACCCTGTGAGCTCTCCATCCGGCAGGTGGCCGAGCGGCTGGGTGTTTCGGCTTCGACATTCCAACGGCTGGTAACCGGCAAAAGCCGCGTATCGCCGGATATGGCGCTGCGGTTATCGCGGGTGCTGGGGCGCAGTGCCGAAAGCTGGCTTGCCATGCAAGACAGCCACGACCTCTGGCAGGCCCGTCAGCGTCTCGATCTTTCAGGGCTGACCCCGATGGTGCTGAAGCCGGCATGACGATACTTGTTCCCGGCAACGCCAGCGCTACACCAGCACAGTGGCCATGCTGGAGCGCAAAGGTGGCTGGGGCTGGACTGGCTCAGGGGCGTGGGACCCCCAAATCAGAGCAGATCTTGCGAACCAGCAGCTCTTTGATTTCCGTGTGCCTGGGGATGGCACTGCGCCTGATGAGCTCGGCGCGGTTCAACTCCAAAGCCTCCCGCAGCACCTCTTTCAGGGAGGCCAACAGGGCTTCGCGGGTGGGTTCCTGGGCATTCACACCAGGAACCTCTTCCACCCAGCCGAGCCACCAGTCGCCGTCTTGCTTCACAACGGCGGTGTAATGACTCACAGCCCCGACCTCACTGGATTGGAACATTTCCCTTGCACCCTACTGAGTTCAAAGCAACTGAGGCCAAGCACGGCAAGCTGGCCCGATCGCGATGGGGAGGGCATCCATGAACATCCTGCTCAGCAGCGCCGCCGGCCGGCTAGGCCAGACCCTGCGACAGTTAATGGAGGAGGCGAGATGAGCTCAACCACGAAAGAGATCGGCCATCTCCGGGCTATTGAGCAGGCTCAGCAGTCGCTGGAGTTTGCGGCGGTTGCCTGCGGAGGGGTCGAGCTGGAAGGCAAGTCGGCTTCGATCAAGTCGAGCTCGGAGTGAATCCAATCGAGCAACGCGATTTCTTTCTCGATCTGCTTTCTTTCTTTCTTCAGCTGCTCGGTTTCGCTCTCGAGCTGCCTGAGCCGCATCTCCCTTTCGGGATCGCGCCGCCAGTTGAGCATCCGCAACAACGAGCGGAAGGGAGACAGCGATGAGCCAAATGCCCCATTGCTGGGGGAGTGGGAACTGGCGGTAGGGGAGGTTGATGTGGTCATAGGACGAAAACAGAGCGATCAATCCAACAACTGTTCCAACGAAAAAGGCTTCCAGTAGGGCTTTGCCATCGAACCCCAACAACCACCAAGGCGGCGGCGCAACCAGCTCTCGAAAATCCTCTCCCACCCTAAGCAGCTCAGCCTGATCCCGACACCCACCAGTTTAGTACACCAGTACCAAAGCGCCTCTTGATCGCTTTGTCTGCGCCTCCAGTCCGCCCCATGCCCACCGCCAGCCAACCCGACGTCTGCTGGCAGCGAGCGAGGCGCTGGTGTTCAACCTTGACACGTGCGGCTACGCCAACGACCTCACCAGCCTTGAGCAGGTGCTCGCTGAGGTCGGCCGCCCAGGCCTGCCACACCCTGCTGCGGGGGGATCTCAGCGATGCCCAGGCCACGGCGGACACGGCTTCAATGCCCGCTGTCCATCACAAAAAAGATCAGCTCCTGGTCGCGGATCGTGCAGTCTGCGCGGTGAGGCCCGCCACCCACCACATCTGGTGTGCCGCAGCCACCCGGTCTGCACAGTTCCGCAAACACCCCATCCGATGGCCGCGCAACGGGGCCCAGGGGACTCCCCCCTGAGCCGTCAGGCCCAGCAGCCGGAACCAGTCCCGGAGCCGCCGGCAACCCCGCACTCTCGGCCCCACCCACTCCCGCACGAGCTGCAGCCCCAAGACCGTCTCCGCAAGAGCACGGAGCCGCAACCGCTCCCGAAAGCTATGCAACTTCGGCATTATTTCGTTGTCGGCCACGATCGGCACCTCGGGAATTCGGGAGGTGCTGATCATCACCACGCCCGTGGACCAGCCCGCCTTTCAGCGCCTGCTCGGCGATGGCAGCGGCTGGGGCTCGGCATCGGCAGCCAGACCCTCCAGGTGAAACGCGATGGCTGCGCGGACTTCAGCAAGCACCGCATCGCGAGAAGCTCCTGTAGCCACGCAGCCCGGAAGATCGGGCACATACGCCAAAACGTTGTGGCCTGTCTCCTCAATCACCACAGCAAATGTTTGGCTCATGGCAGGGACACTCCCGATTGCGCAACCGTAACGCGCCCAGGCTTTTGCGGATGCTTGAACTGCCTGTGGCTCCCTCAAGTAGCCACCAGTGCCCAGCCATCACCACCACAACCGCGAAAGCACGGAAGATGGCACGGAGGTTCAAGCATGAAAGCCCTACTCACCGGCGGTGCTCAGCCACCGGCCCGACGGGGTGCCGACATTAAGCTAGACAGATCAGCTAGCCAGGTGAGCCATGGATGCCGTGTGGACCTTGCAGGACGCCAAAAATCGCTTCAGCGCCGTGGTGGATGCGGCGGCCCGGGGAGAACCCCAGATGGTGACGCGCCGCGGCAAATGGGTGAGCGTGGTGCTCTCCGCCGAGGAGTACGAGCGGTTGCAGCGCCTCGAGCGGGCCAGCGCGCCATCGCTGGGCGAGCTGCTGTTGCAGATGCCGCAAGACGACGAGCCCTTCGAACGGTTGCCCCTGACGCCAAGGGAGTTTCCGTGGTTCTGATCGATGTTTTTAATTGACACCGTGGTGCTCTCCGAGCTGCGGCTGCGCCAGCGCGATCCAGGCGTGGTGGCCTGGATCAGCAGCCAGCGGCAGGAGGATTGTTTTCTGAGCGTGGTGAGCATCGGAGAGATCGAGCGCGGCATCGCCCGCAAGCGTTCGAGCGACTCAGCTTTCGCCACGCAGCTGGCCGAATGGCTGGATCAGCTGTTGCGGCTGTATGGCGATCGATTGCTGCCGGTGGATGTGGGGGTGGCGCGCCGCTGGGGGCTGCTCTCCGCTGAGATCGGCCATGACAGCTCCGATCATCTGCTGATTGCTGCCACGGCACTGGAGCGCGGCCTCACGGTGGTGACGCGCAATCTGCGGCATTTCACGCCGACGGGGGTGCCGACCGTGAACCCATGGAGTGGGGATGCCAGATCCTGATGCCCTCAGCCGCGAAAAGCCCCCATGCTTTTCTATAGACAGAATCAAGGTGAGTGTTGCATTCAGCCCTCACTCAGGGCCTGCGGGCCACCAGCACCATCACGGCGGGTAGCTCCTGGCCAACCACGCCGTAGCTGGGGGCGGCGATCCAGTGGATGGCGGGATCGCTGAGGCCAGCAGTGCGGGCCTGCTCGAGCAGATCCCAGGCGGGGATCTGGTACACGAGGCTGCCCTGCTCGGGATGCACGGGGTCGCCGTGGAACTCGGCCTCCATCAGCAGCTCGGCTTCGGCGGCTACCCCGGGGGTGGCACCGGGACGGTGGCGCGCTTTGACGATCGTGTCGGGGCGGTTGTAGGCGAAGGGGCAGGTGGATACCAGGAAGCCGCCGGGACGCAGGATGCGGCTGATCTCGGCCAGGGCGGCGGGCAGGTTGTAGAGGTGCTCGAACAACTCGTTGCAGAGCACCACATCCATGCAGGCATCGCCCAGGGTGAGAGCACAGAGGTCCTGGTGGGGGAAGTGCTGGCGGTGGGCATCGGCCGGGTCGGGCATGTACTCGCTGCCGAGCACGTTGGGGAGGATCCGGCGCAGCAAGGCCGCGAAGGGGGTGATCGCCTCGGGGCAGTAGAGATCGAGCTGGTGGGTTGGGGGGATCAGGCCGGCGGCGAGCAGCGCCTGGAGCACCAACAGCACGGCGCGGTGGCGGGAGAGGCAGCCGTTGTGGATGAGGGTTTCGCGGTAGTTGCTGCCGGCCAGGCTGAGGGCGCTGGCGGGCACGGGCGTGGCGCTGATCGGCTCCACGATGCCGTTGAGGGCGATCAGGCGCAGGGCCTGCTGCACCTGGCCAGCCCAGAGGGGCAGGCTGGCCTGCATGTGGGCCTGGAAGGCCGGGAAGTCGGCAAACACCCGGTGTTCCACGTGGGGGGCTGCCGCCGTGGCCTCGATCCTCAGGCGTGGTTGAGCAGCAAGGGCCACTGGATCGAGCGGGTGAGGCTCATTAAACTATCCACAATCTGCGGTAACGGCTATCACCGCCACAAGCGCCCACAGCGACCCGCAGCAACTGCAGGGGGAGATCGCCAGCCTGAGCAGCCAGCTGGAGGAAGCGCGCGATGAAGCGGAACTGAACCTGCTGATGCTGCAGCAGGTTCAGGAGGAGTTGGAGTTTTATTTTCTGGCCCACCAGCAGCAGGAGCAGCTGCTGCAGAGCCAGCAGCAACAGCTGCAGCGGGCTGAGGCCTTGATCCAGGCACTGCTGGAGCGGCTGGAGCAGCAGGGCTGAAGCGGTGCCGCGTCAGGCGAGAGCGAAGCGGGCTTCGTAGTCGCTGAGGCGCCGCTCCAGGGCATTGAGCTGGCCGGCGAGGGCATCGAGATCCGCAGCGGCGGACTCCTGCGGATCAGGCGCGGGCAGGCTGCCGCCGAGGGCCTGGAGCCGGGCGGTGGCACGAGCCAGCAGGGCCTCGAAACCGCTGGGATCTGGCTCGGGAGCGGGCGGGCCCTCCGCTTTGCTCGGGGGCTCGATCCGGGGCTGGGGGGCTGGTGGGGCTGGCGCTTGTTGCAGCTGCTCGCGCAGGCTGCGCAGGGGTTGCCACTGGGGATCGGCGGCCAGCAGGCGCTCGAGGAGCTCCAGGGCGGCGGCCGGTTCGCCGCGGTTGGCCAGGCTGCGCACCTGCAGCACGCCGGGCCCGCGGCGCGCTTCGCGGCAGCGCTGGGCAAAGATCTCGGCCAGGGCTGCGGAGGCCGGGTCGGCCTGGGCGAGGCAGATGGCCTCGGCCCAGGCGTCGAGGGCGGCGGCCACATCGGAGCGGGCCACGGCCTGGCGGGCGGCCACGTCGTGGAACCAGGGGTTGGCGCGGGCTTCAGCGGGGGGATCGGCGAGCCAGCGGCCACTGGCCTCCAGCTCACCGCGGGACAGGGCCAGGTCGGCGGCGCGGATGCGCGCCAGGCCCCAGTGGGGGCAAATGCGGGCCATCAGCTGCCAGAAGCGGTTGCTGGCGGCAGGTTCGGCGGCGATCTCAGCGTCGCTCACCAGGCCAACCAGGGCATCTTCCAGGGGCGGCTGGAGCGGCGGCGCCCCGGGCAGGGCGCTGGCGCGGCCGAGGATGAGCAGCTGGTCGACCAGGGGGGGCTCGAGGGCGCGGCGCCAATCGGCCTGCAGCTGGGGCAGCAGCTGCTGCCAGAGGGCCTGGGCATCGGGCTGGCGCCAGCTGCGGAAGCGCTGGGCGAGGGCCCGCAGCCGCTCGCGCTCGGCCGGATCCAGGCCAGCTGCCGGCTCAGCCGAGGGGGGCCAGAGGCCCCAGGGGTCGGGCACCAGGGCCAGGGAGGGGGCGAGCTGGTCGGCCTCCAGGAAGGCGAGATCGGCCTGGCGGGGATCACCGGCCAGCAGCCAGGCGGCGGCCAGCTCCAGGGCGGCGGCGGCATCCCAACCGGCGGCGGCGCGGGCCAGCTCGGCCTGCTGGGCGAGAACCTCGACGCGGCCGCTACGCCCCAGCTCCAGCAGGTTTGCGGCAGACATCAATCAGGGGGCGAGGCCAGAGGCATTGTGGCGCGCCTCAGCGGGCAGCGATCCACTCCACATCGGCCATGCCCCGGAAGTCGCTGTCCATGGTGTGCAGCCTGGCCCGGCGATCCCGGGCCGTGGCCAGGATGATGCTGTCGGCCATCGGCAGCTGCAGGGCATGGCTGAGCTGGGCCGCCGCCAGTGCCAGCCGGCTATCGAGTTCCACCACCTGGCCGCGCTGCATGGCGGCGGCCGCCTGAATGGCCTGGGCCTCGCCGTGTTCTCGCAGCACCCACTTGAACACCTCAAAGATGCTGATCGCCGGCACCACCAGGGCGGACTCCTCCGCCATCAGCGCCAGAAAATGCTCGGCCTGCGGCCCATCGGTGAACACCTCAATCCAACCGGAGGAATCCACCACCACCCGCTGGAGCGTCATAGGCGATCGGCCTCGCGCTGAAAGGTGTTCGGCCCACCCAGAAACCCGCGCAACGCAGCTGGCGGCTGACTGGGCACCAGCTCGATCCGCCCCGGCAGGGCGATCACCTGCAGGGTCTGGCCAGGGCTGAGCCCGAATTGTTCGCGTACCCGCTTGGGAATCACCACCTGAAACTTGGGGGACACGGTGGTGACATCCATCGCAAAGCCGTTTTACCGATCATTGATCGATGATAGCGTCGCAGCCCAGCAACGCCGCCCTGCCCATGCCCCGGCTGGTGATCGTGGAGCCGGCCTACGCCAGCACGGTGGGCCACCACGGCGAGGTGAACCGGCCCCTGCTGGCGGCACTGGCGGAGGCGGGCTGGCAGGCGGAACTCTGGGCGGATGTGGCGCTGGAGGGGGAGGCCACGGCGCCCGGGCCGCTGCGGGGGGTGTTCAGCGGCTGCGGCTATGGCGACCCGCGCCAGTGGCGGGAGCTGGGCGGGGCGCTGGTGCTGGCCCGGCGGCTGGAGCAGCAACTGGCGTTGGCCGATGCCGGCGGCGAAGCGGTGGCGGCCTGGCTGGCCCACAGCCTGCTGCCCTTCCAGCTGCTGGGGCTGGCACGCCATCTCAACCAGGCGCCGGCGGCGGCGGTGCTGCTCAGCCTGATGTTCGCGCCGGGGGAAACCCTGGAGGGCCCGGCTGGCGACGCCCAGGCCACGGCCACGGCCCGGGTGGCGCTGGCGGCCCTGGCGCGGGCCTGCGAGCAGCGGGGCCACCGACTCACCCTGGCCTTCCCCTCCCGCCAGCAAGAGGCGCTCTACGCCCCGCTGCTGGCCGCCACCGGCCTGCGCAGCGCGGGCGTGCATCCGGCGGTGGTGGGAGCCGGAGCCACCCCCGAGCCGCCGCCGGCGGATGCGCCGCCCCTGGTGCTGCTGCACTGGGGCGACCAGAAAGCGGGCAAGGGCCGGGCCGAGGCCTTGGCGGCGCTGGAGGCCCTGCTGAGGCAACCCGCGCCGGCCGCCCTAGGGGGCTGGGGCTGGCTGTTCCACCAGCACAGCGCCTCGGCCCTGCCGGCGGAGGAACGGGCGCTGCTGGAGCGGGCCAACCAGGCCGGGATCGGCCTGGTGCTGCTGGAGGGGGAGATCAGCAGCGCGGCGATGGGCCAGTGGCTGGCCCGCTGCCCGATCGCCCTGCTGGCCTACGACCCCAAGCGCTACGCCGAGCGCAGCAGCGGCATGCTCTGGCAGTGGGCGGCGGGGCGGGCGGCCCTGGACCTACCGGCGGCGGGGGTGGGCTACGGCGAGGGCTGGCTGGCCGCAGAGGCGGCCGCTCTTGGGCTGGGCTGGCAACGCCCGGAGGACGGGCCGTGGCTGGCCGCCATTGCCGAGGCCGCAGGGGCCCTGCCCACGGGCAACACGCTCAGCCCCTACGGCCGCCAGGTGCTCACCGACCCTTTCGCGGCATGGGCCACACGCCTGGTGAGCGCTGCTTCAGGGAAGGCACCGCACCAGGGCTGATCGCTCTACTGGAGCAAGGCATGGGTATCGAGCAGCAGCGCGGGGGGCCGACTCCTGCTCACAGCAAAGGCTGCTCGATCGCAGCGAGCTCCTGCTCGGGCAACGGTTCCAGCAGCACCTCCAGGGGCGGAAGCGTGAGCCGACCCGCCAGCACACCGGCACGCCGCTGGGGCACAGGCTGCTCAAGCGGCACCAGCCGCGCCCATGGCTTGCCACCTTTGGCCACCACGATCGTTTCGCCCGCATGGGCTGCATCGATCAGGCGGGAGAAGTGGGTCTTGGCCTCGTGCACGTTCACGATGCGCCCTGGAGAAGCGGCCATGGACGAAGTGGGTCGCCATCACTCGGTTCAGCTTAGTCCACTTCTAGACCAGGCAGGAGACTGCTGCGGAGGAGCAAGCAAGGCGCCGGGATCCGCAACCCACAGGGGTTTGCCTTCGATCCATCGCTTCAGCAAGCTCTACGCTGGCGACTTCAGTGTGATGGGCCGCCTGGGCACGCAGCCAGTAGCCAGGGCTCAAACCCAGAGCACGGCGCAGGTGACCGTCGCCGTCGCGCGGCCTGCAGAGCCAGAGATCGCGGAACCCCTCCTCATCCGCCTGGCTGTTCCACGCGGCCAGGGCGGAACGCTGGCGGCATCAACCGGTCGCGCCCTGTGGCGGCAGATCTCGAGGGCATGGAGCAGCACCATGCTCAGTAACAATGCGGAAGATGCATAAACCAGCCAAGCTCCAGCTGGCGCCTGGGTTCTGGTAGCAACCACCACCTCTGGGGGGCCGCGCATGCCGCTTAAAGTGGCCAAACACGCAGCACTGCTGAGATCCCTGTGAGCAGCAAGCCTGCCCTGATCACCGGCATCGATGCTGGCCTCGTCGAGTGCCGATGCGTGGGCAACCTCAAGACCCTCCGCCACTGGGGCCATGCCCGCCGTGAGTCGGTGGGCATCGATCCCAGCCACACCAAGCCCCACCAGAAGCTCGGCTGGGCTTCCACCACCAGCCAGCACGAGCTGGTGGCCGTTGCCGGATTCAGGGGCTGATGCGAGCAGCCCGAACGAGCAACAGGAGGCCCTAGCGATGCACCTTGTTGTCTACACCCAGTACTACCGCTGCAAAACCGCCGATCGCCAGCAGGAGATCGACGAATGCCTGCGCCGCAACCTCAATCACCCCGGCATCCGCAAGCTGGTGCTGTTCAAGGAGAGCGATGCGCCGCCGCTGCCGCAGGCCACGGTGGAGCTGGAGGTGGTGGAGAGCAACACACGCATCACCTATGCGGAGTGGTTTCGCTGGGTGAAACGCCAGGGCAACGGCGTCGGCCTGCTGCTCAATGCCGACATCTATCTGGATGAGGGGCTGGAGCACCTGGCGGCCACGTGGGATACAGAGGAAGCCTTCCTGGCGCTCACCAGCTACAACCCGGCCATGCCGGCTTCCATCTCAACTACTAGCCCCACTGGACCAGGGACGTGCGGGACGTACGGGCCGATGCGGAACTGCCGGATAGCATGCTCGAGGCCCATCAATGGGCCAAATAGATATCTAACTAAAATCAAGAACGCGCCAAATACCATTTCAGACAATAAACTATGTACCCGACCGGAACAGCACTGAATTAGACATGAAAAAACCATTAAGCCTGAAAATCAAAGAACTTATAGACGCAGGCAACTATTCAGATGCTTACGCAACAGCCGCATCCTCTACTGATCAGTATCCAGGAATCAGGATCTACCAAGACCTGCTTCGTCAATGCGAAGCAAGATTGCCCAAGAAAACAAAACTAGATACGGACAAGACAGGCATCAACAAGGGGCTTTCGGACGCAAGCAACATTGATATTGGAACACTTGACTTTCACCTAAGAAAACAACTGGACAAAGTCCGCGCAAAAGAAGTTAGCCCTGTCAAAGCCTGGGAGAACATATCTTTTTTGGCACCTCCCCACTGGCCCAAAGATCCGCGCTTGACACGGCTTGTAGCACCGAGTGAACAAGCATTAAAAACATACTTTAACCAAACAGACAATGGGACTCTGATTCTCACAGGCGACATCAGAGGAGGAGCCGGAATAGCCGCGCTCAGAGTATTTGAATGCTTAAATAGCATTGGGAGTCAAACAGACATATTGTATCGAGAAGACAAGAAGCTCCTCCTGCGCCGTGCCAACGAGAGCATCTCTGAGATTGAAACAATTGACCTTACGGAGACAGTCTACAGCGGCATAGACTATCAACTAATTGAAGAGCTAAGGAGCTATATCAATAATGAGGTCCACCAGACAATGGCACGCAAAGGGAGAGGGAGCAACACCTTTTTATTCCACAGCGAAGATTCGATTGATATCAAGAGCATATCACAATTTTACTCATCAATAAATATCCACTGGTGCGATTTTTTGCTTACTGCGGCAGGGGTTGAGAGAATGAAAGATTCAACAATTCCGATAACTATAACACTGCATGATATGTATTGGCTGAACGGCTCATGTCACTATAGCGCAGGATGCACACAGTTTATGGAAGAGTGCACATCATGCCCACTAGTCACCGGAAATTCAGATTCCATTATCCACTTTAACTCTTACCATAGACACGTATTAAAAAACTTAAAAGACTTGGTTATTATATCCCCTAGTGAATGGTTGTGCAAATTGGCTGCCGAGTCAAGTGCTCTAATGAATAGAGAAATATATTACATCCCCAATCCCCAGCCCAGCAAGGCCAGTAAAATCATAAACTCTTCTAGGATACAAGAGCCAGGCCCAACAATTACATTGATTTACGGAGCCCTTGGATTAGAAGAGAAGAGAAAGGGCTACGAGATCTTTATCAGATTAAACAAAGAACTTGTACGCAGACAGCTTAACTTTCGCTTCAAAGTATTTGGCTCACTAGCCCCAGATCAAGAAATTGAGCTAAGCCAATATCCATGCGATGTTCTTGGCTTTTTAAGCCACAAGGAGTTAGCAAGTCACTTCACTCAATCTCAAGCAATACTTTTGCTTTCTCATGAAGACAATTATCCCAATTTATGCGTTGAGGCTGCAGCGGCTGGATTACCACTTATCGCCTCAAATAACTCGGGCCTTAAGTCGTTGATTGAATCATCAGGAGGGGGTGTTCTAACTCCCAACGACCCGATAGAGATTGCCAACATAATACAAAGCCTATCAGTACACGACATCGCTAAGTATGGAGACAATATTACTCGTTGGCATGCTCAGATGTACAATGACTCCAAACTCGAGCAGGCTTATCAAGCCGTAATCAGAAGATCAAGGGACAGAAAAGAGTTTCTTTATGAGGATGAGATTTTAAACCTCAGCCACAAACGCGAAGCCGGAAGAAATACTATATTAAGTTGCGATCATATTCAAAATTTATCTGAATATGCAGTTGAGATTTTTGTCCCTCCAGGAGAATACAGTAATGATACATTTTCGCTATCGTACAGTCTTAAACACTCATCAATGCCGTTGGATGTGTACATAGAAGGACATGAATATGAGACGCACGCGAGACTAAATTCAGATGGCGTAACATACACAATAGAGGAGTTGCCCGCTGGCAAAGTCATCAAGCTCATGAGGCATGATTCTATATCAAAGTATTATTATAAAACTATTGACTTGTCAAATGTCAGCACTTACCCCAGCTCTATAAATGTAAATTCAAGTCTTATTTGCAATAGTCATCCAGGACTAGCAATATCAAAGGGCAATTCAGGCTTCATTCTATGCGACGACAGCTTAACGATTGAGCACTACGAAGGCTCAGATATATATTGGCTATTAGCACACAAACGCTATTCCTTGCATTTCTATTGTTTTTCAGCCGACGACTCATTAATCACAACACCAGGAGGCTGTGATCAGAATATCTTCATATCTTTTACAGGTGTTGACTTAAGACATGATCCGCTAAGTTTAGTTCGACTGGAAGTTTATACGCCCGATAAACTAATTAGCCTAGAGCCAGTTGTCGCGGATTATTCGTTTAGCTTTTTCTTGGATGCAAATATCTTTAATCAGATGAATACGGCCTTCTTAGTCACAGCCACCGGGGAGCTTCTTGATGATGGTAGAGAAGTTATTGGGCTTGTTAAACAACATACAATTACTGCTCAATAAAGATCATGCCTCTTCCCACCCCTTTTTCTCCACATGGCACTGTACATTACGAGAATCAGATCGATTTTGATACATTAGATTTAACGCTTGACTTATCTGGGACGAATCCCGAGGAGTTGCTGCCTCTGATTTATATTGTGATTCCGACATATCAGAGTGGCTCAACACTTGAGAAGACTATTCGCAGCCTTTTGTTTCAGAAGTATCCTAAACTCAGAATTGCAGTATATGATGGGGGCTCGTGTGATGATTCCACGCTCGACATACTAAGGCATTATTTTGAATATTTAGACATAGTAATAAGCAAACCAGATAATGGCCAAGCCGATGTGATAAATAAGGGTTTTGAACGAGCTCCGGATGATTCAATTCTAGGCTGGCTTAATGCAGATGATATTCTGTTGCCAAATGCTCTCAATCTGATGGCGAAAACGATACTAGATGACCGCCAAATAAGTAAGTCCATCATGACTAAAAAGCCAATCTTAATTGTGGGCGATGCAGATTTGGTAGACCCTAGCCTGAATCTAATCCATGCAAAACGGCTTAACAAAAGCAAGCTTGATGCGTCATATCTTATTGACTATAGAAACAATTATATAATTCAACCCAGTTGCTTCTTTACAAAGAAACTGTGGGATATCGCTGGTCCGAACAACCCAGACCTGTACGCAGCATTCGATTTTGAGTTATTTTATAAGATGTCAACCATGGCAGAGGAAAAGCTGCATATTCCTTTTGTTATGTCATATTCAGTATTTCATGAAGATTGCAAGACCGTTCGGCAGAGGCATTTGAGTATATCCGAAACAGCCTTGGTTCAGGCACGCGAGGGGGGTTTTGATTACGCCTTGAGAGAAATTCAGGAGCTCTCCAAAGAGTACAAGTTCTTAGAGCGAGTATTGAATGAAACAAAGTACACAAAGCCTGCTATTCTTGTCAGTATTACTGAATTCGGGCTTGGAGGCGCGCAAACCTATTTAATTACACTTCTCCGCCATATTTCAAAGTCTTTTCGAGTTTATCTTTACCGACATTGGACGCATCGAACTTCTCAAGACCTACTTAATATTGCACTACAATACTGTCATGACATAACTCCATATATAAACAATTCAGTCGAAGGAATAAGAGAGTTTCTGGCTGCCCAGGGCATCAAGCTCGTCTTAAGCAACCTGTTCCATTCTGATCTGCATTTAGCCAATGTATGCATCGGAACTGGCGTGAGGCTTGTGATAGTTGACCATGGGGATTATCGCTTCGTAGTCGAAGATGGGCATGCATCTGCCGAAGATGTTCGAATGATTTTTTCGACTGCATACAAGTTTATATATACCTCTGATAAGATCAAGCAAAGTGCTTTGATTAGATACTTTTCTGGCTCAAGCGAAGCCTCGCAAAAGCTGGAGTATATACCTCTACCATGTATGCCTAAAAGTTCCGGATTATCACCCGAAGCACTATGCTCGGCGCTTGATCTTCCAATGAGTTCATTTCTTGTTTCATATTCCGGCAGAGGAATTAAGACAAAAGGCTGGGGCTACGCATTCGAGGCTATCGTTAGAGCCAATAGTATAAGCAAGAGGCCTATAGCGCTTATTGGCTTAGGATCTGGAGAAGCCTTAGAGTGCATTCAGGGACAACTTAGATTGCAAGATCATATAGATAGGCAGTGGATACGGCTTCTAGGTTTTCGCAGTGATGCTCCGAAGATAGCGGCGGCTTGCCACTGCGGGATGATGCTATCTTACTACCCCGGAGAAACATTAAATCTTACATTGATTGAGTCACTCATTGCTGGCAAGCCTTGCATTGCTACAGATTGGGGCGCTATGGGAGAAGTTTTACGATTCGAACATGATGATTCTGCAGGCCTTCCGGTATCCATAAATAGTGGAGTACCCTCAATTTCAGATGCAGTAAATGCTTTGATATGCTTTGCTAATGACGAGAGTCTTTATGAAGCAATGAAAGCCAATGCAATAGAAAGGAGCGAACATTACAAGGCGGACAGGGTGTGCCAAATATATTCAGATCTTCTTCAGCTATGGGCGCAGTAACATAGAGCATAGATTGCCTCGGGAAGCGGATTAAGGTATCACTCACCTGCGCAAGAACATACTAACGGCACTCGGTAGATCCGCGGCAAGCCGGAAAACAGCGGCTCTCTTTTCTGGCAGACCCCCCACTAAAATTCGCATCACCCCATCCCATCCGCATTTAGCAGTAGCGCGTCGACTGTGCCATCTCAATAGCGCGGCAGATGTCATCGACTTTCTTACCCAAGCAAATAAGCTGTTCAGGAGGCTTGAGGTTGCGGGCCAACTGATCGGCTGTGTGCCTAACGCGTTCATTGTGGAGGCACCGGCCCAGTCTGGCCGGCTGAGGACTCTCATTCACCCAGGACCGATTTCCGGGGTCCACGTGACTATATGCTAGAATGGAAATAACACTTTAATACCTCTGCTCTAGAATGAATAAGAGCGAAATCGAAGCCATCCTTCGTGAAAATTCACCCTGGTACCAGAGAATATCCCTTCCATATGAGTTAACTACAACCGATCAGCCGCTTTCTTGGTATCAAGATGATGCTTGGGACAATGTTATAGACGACGTAACGCTAGAAGATGCTTCTCGTCTACGACCGATCCCTAAGTGGAATCACCTTAAAAAGATCATACCTCCGTTGGAAGGGAAGTCAGTCTTAGAGATTGGTTCCAACTGCGGTTTTTTTACTTTTGAGTTTGCCAAAACAGCTAAGAGGGCAGTAGGAATCGATGTTTCCCCTGATTGGCACCGCAAATCAATTATCTTAAAAGATATCAAAGCCATTGAGAATGCAGAGTTCTATTTGTGTGATTTCTTTCTTCTTGAAACCCTTGAACAACTCCCTCTAACAAGCCAGGCTAGTTTCTTTTCGCCAAAGGGATTGTCAATGAAACTTTTGCCCGATATCGCTGATGTTATATTCTGCTCAACGGTTATTGACCATATCTATTTTCCATTTCTATTTATTTACAAGATCCTTCTTGGCGCTTCTTCTTGCGCAATTATTGATACGCCAATCATTGACTCGTGGAGCCCTAGCGATTCCTTTGGCCACCATCAATTCTTGCACATTGATGGGCCCAAGGATGGATGCCATCACGGATTCTCTGCCACATCCTCTTTCTGGAAATTTCTCTTAAAACGTTTAAATGTTGACGAATCAATTGTTTCGTTTCATCATTACTCCCAAAATAATCTCTGCATAGTAGTTGATACTAGCAAATGGTCGCCCATGCATCTTGGGTGTTGAACTATTCATGATATTTTAAACTCAATCTTATGAATATCTTTTTTTATGGGAATTGTCAAATGCGGCAGATTTACCGCATTTGCGATTTTCTCCTTGAGCCACAGCAGCATACTCTAGTTTTTCTTAACGATATTGACCAACTTCTGGATAAAGATGTAAACTTAATAACTGAGTGCATTAAAAATAGCGATGCTTTTGTGTCAACATACGTTCCCGATTATAGATCCAATGAGTTTAGAACTGATTACCATCTTTCTATTGCCAAGAAATCAGTCGTAATACCAAATATTTATTTCTTCGGAATTAAGCCTAACATTGGTGAACTGTCATATCCTGATGGCAAGCGAGGATATGAAGATATTTGGATTTATAACTATATTGTCAATGGCTTCCCAAGAATTTCACTGGAGGAACTAATAGATCAAACAAATGATCTAGAAACACGACTCTACTCTTCCAGCGATACATCCTTTGATTTGTCTGAGTTTTCAAGATCGTGTTTAACTCGTTCGCTAGAATCTCTCGTTGAAAGAGAAGAGATTATCTCTACTTTATGCCAAAGATATTCCGACTCTACATTGATTCGCATATCTTTGTTAATTTCCTGCATGATTGAATCCTACAAAGAGCCTCTTTTCTTTACAACTGATCATCCATCCATTCAGATCATGTTCTCTATTTCGCTTTTAGTCCTAGAAAAGCTAGGACTTTCTCCTTCGATAGAAAGATTATCTCTTTTGGAAAACGGAGAATTCTCCTTTATTAATACAACATCAACCGATTTCATTTATTTTCAGACCCCTTTAGCATATTTAAAAAGTTTAGGATTAGTACCATCAAGCCCTCGTAGTTATATTGAGTATAAGCCAAGATTTTCAACACAGCAGCCAGTTCATGTTAGCCTAAGCGATTATATTTTGCAGTTATATCATCGAATTAATAAGACTCCTGAAACTCTTATTTTGTCAAACATGAAAAAGATCTCAAAGTATTCCGAAATGAGCAGAGTGTTAGACTTGCGATTGCTTTAGATTCCTAAGAATTTTCATCAAAAGATGTACGTGTCAGGCATCTTCCTTAATTCTTCAATATATGCATTAATTATGGATTCCGCCATATTCGGTGAGTAATCTTTCATCATATATATTATAGGCTTAGGATTGAAGTATTCTAAGCAGTGATTCCCAAGCTCTCCTCTCGATAGCTTCACTAGCTCTTTATATTTTAAATCGTAGTTTCTAGGTTTTTGTGTAGGAACTAGGCCTCTACTATGGTTGATAGTCTCATTCGTCAGCTCTATTTCCTTTGCAATTCCTGTCTTTCTTAGTAGATGGATGGGATTCCTCACATATTCTTCATAGGAGATGATAGTATTTACTTTGCATTTGCTCACAATAGCGGACAAAGTGATATTCTCCCTATACAAGTCAAGCGCAAGAAGAAATATATTATCAATATCTGCGTCATGAAAAGCTTGGTCTATCTGATTTTGGTAGTCTACAGCGTCAGAACAGGCTGAGCCTGGAACTATATCTTCGTTATCGCTTTTAATCACATGAGCGATACTCGTTAGCTTTGCGATCTCAAGTGAAATAGCTTGCTTTAGAAGATTTTCTCTATAAATAAAAAGAACAGTCTTCGGATCTAGAAATTGAGATATAGTTTGGTCGGGAGACCCGTGGTCTGATCGATTAGGTGTGATTTTTTCAAGGACTGCCAACTGAGAGGACATTATCTTTATTCCTTTTGGGCCTTCTCCTGAATCAAGTATAATTTTCTCCGCCACCAGTGAATGGGGGCAACCTGTGTAGCGATTGTCTATAAAATACAGAAGATACTCGTCTATATGACTATAGTGACTAAATCTAAGTATGTCATGACAAAGCAATGTAGAACCGCTTCTAGGCGTGGAAAGCACTACAAGATCGAATGCTTGAAGAGCAGTTTGAACTGAATAATTTGAATCCATGATTAACAGGTGATGCCTATGCTAATAATGAAACCCGGGAGAGTCAGTAGTGCATGTTTATTAGGCGGGCATTCCAGGAATCGCTCTAATAAATCCATCATGCTTAGTGGGCTTGATTTATCAAGGGATATCAAAGCATAAATTGAGGCAAATGTCAAAGCCTTTGTCACGCTTAGTTTGATGATACGTAGAGGTTTTTTCATATTTTATGCATGGATATGGTTGTCAGCCTTGGAAACGAGATCGATTCGTTTAAGGCTTGTATTGCTGTTATTAAAAGCCATGTGCATCATAGTCGTGGCAAAGAGAGCTTGCTCGTTTTAAGCTTACTGGAGAGGCAGGGTAAAAGACACTCACATGCTGCAGACTTAGCCGTCAATCATGTGTGACTGTTTGCTATTCATGCGCCGACAATCGGCGGCTGGGCTGTGAAAACCGATCACTGGTTCTATGGCCTATTCCAGAGCGCGCCAGATTTGATCACTCTGCTCTTACCAGGTGCTGCTTCGGCTAGTCTTGTCGCAGACGGTAAAGTGCGAAGTAAGTATCACCTTTAGGCTCCGGAGACCATAGAGGCCAATCAGCGGCTCGATCGCGTGCTCTGGCCGCGGGGCAACGAGATCGGCACAACCGAGCAGCCGGTGGTGCTGCTGAAAGTGCAGATGCAGGGTAAGCCGGGGTTCAAACACCGGCTAGTTGCCCAAACGGCACGCTTCCTCCAGCTCCATCCACAGGTGCTGCATCTGGCCGTGGTGGTGGTGGTGGTGGTGGTGGTGCCGCACGGGCGGCTCCGCCTCGGACTACCCAAACTGCCGTTTCAGTTGGAAGCGTTTCCCACTGGTATGCGCTGGCTCAGCCTGGAGAAGCTCAGCCAGCAGCCTGGGCTTGATCCTTTGGTGGGCCTGCTCACCCTGCTGGTGCTGCCTAAGCTCGACATCCGAGATGCCACCAAGCGGATCCTGGAGCCACGGCCCGATCTGGTCGAAGCTGTTCTCTCTATCCTTGGAGAGCGGTTTCCCCTTCTCACTCGCGAGGAAATCATGGCCCTGATCAATCTCCCCACCGATCATCTGCGCGACACCCGCTTTGGCCGGGAGTTGATCGAAGAAGGCCGGCTGGAGGGGCGCCAGGAAGGCGAAGCTCGCGGCCGCCTGGAGGGCGAAGCTCGCGGAGAAGCCAAACTGGCGCTCCGCCTGCTCAACCGTCGCTGCGGCCCCCTGAGCGAGGCCACCACCGCCCGCATCCAGGCCCTGCCACTCGAGCAGCTGGAAGCGCTCACCGACGCGCTACTGGATTTCAGCGGCCCCGCTGATCTGGCGGCCTGGCTTGCCGAGCACGCCGACTGAAGCCCAAGCGCCGTCAGGGCTGCAGCTCGTGAGCTCTCCGTCGGCGCCATGAGCAGAGGGGGACAGCTGCACCAACCCGCTCGGCAGGCACCACCCCCTGCCGCCTGCGAGCGGAGCCCCCCAATCACCGATCGCTGCCGCCGGATCCAGGTCACGGTCGCTGACCTCAACGCCGGTCCACAAGCCCGGCCTGGCACCCTGCTCGCTGCGTCCGTGTTCGTTCCGGACTTTTCCGGTCTTCTCCGGGAATTTTCCGTATGATCCAATCACCCAGCCCGATGATGCCCCGCCTCTGATGACCTCTTCAAGGCCCCCCCGCACCCGGTTTGACGTTGTTCTCAACGAGCAGCTCGCCAGAGACTTCGACGAGCTGGCCAGGCGTGAGCACGTGAGCCGTGCCGATATCTTCAAGCGCGCAATGGCGGCCTACAAGCTGCTGAAAGAAGAGAGCGCACGCGGTGCCCGGATCATCGTGCAGGAAGAGGGACAGCCCGATCGGCAGCTGATCGCTTTGTGAGCGGGAGCTCAGGCATGGTGCAACCACCAGAAGGATCCCAGCTCACCTCCGCGGATCTGGAGATCACGCCCGCCACAAGGAAAAGGTGATCCTGTATGCAGGCACAGGTGTCTCTGTGCTGGGTGCATTGCTGGGCCTCTGGTTTACTCTGGCCCCCCAGAGCTCTCCCACGATCAGGACCATGGCTGCCGGCTGGGTGGGCGTCGTACTGGGACAGGCCAAGAAGGTGTGGGGCGATTAGCGATCCCGCCCCCCGCTGAACCCGAGGCTGCGGCCCCCTTGATCAAGGCCACCGCCGCACGCATCCAGGTGGCTTGAACCCCACGTCGGCTGATGTCCAAGCGCCCCCTCGGCTGCGGGTCGTGAGGGCACCATCGGCGCCATGAGCCGAGGGGAGCAATGGCACCAACCCGCTTGGCAGGTACCAGCCACTGTTGGCTGCGAGCGGAGACCCGCCGAATCGCGCCCTCGGTTGCGGCCAGGCCAGCCCTGCAGACCACGGCTGATCAACGGATCCCTTCCAACACCACTCAGCCGAACGGCCTTATGCCGCCATGGCCTTCGAGAGCCGCAGGGCAGCCTTTTCAAGGCCTGTCAGGATCGGCTCCCTCACCGCATCCGGAAAGCTGGGGGGGATCTTCTCACTCACGGCTGCAATCACGCTGGGGGTGGCCGCCACCATCTCGGCCATCACCCTGAGCGCAACCATTGGATCGATGCCGGAGTTCCTGGCGGTGGCCAACCAATGCCTTGGCTCCAGGCCCCACCACAGATAGCGAGGCTTGCTGCCGTTGAGGGCCATCGCCATCCTTACCTTCTGCGGCGCCAGTTGATTGGCGCCTTTCCCCATCACGGGATAGGCAGAGAGGATGTCATACAGGGGAGTAAGGCGAAAGGCCCCGCCGGCAGCCAACACCAGCGAAACATTCTTGGCATAGCCATCAATGGCCGCCAGCAGCCAGAACAGCAGCAGCGAGCGGAACAGTTGCAGACGATCCTCCTGCGGCTGCTGGCTGCCTCCCAACAGCGCCATCAGATCTGTTATTCCAGGCCCACCATCGCTCTGATAGTTCAATCCGGGCGGCAACCCCAGCGCCTGACAACCGTCCTCCTGCAGAAGCCGGAGCCACCAGCTGCCGTCGCTGGCCAGGCGTCGATCGAACCGTTGCACCACCAGCTCGCCATTCATCCACAGATCCAGACCATGCCCAAGCCGTGGTCGCGCCATGGTTACCAGTCGTCCCCACCGGACTCCACCGGCAACTCACGGGGCTGGAGCACCAGTTCGACCCCCAACGCCACCATCATTCGATAAAGGCTGTGGATCGTGCAGCGCTGGGGGTCGTTCTCCAGGGAGGACACCGTTTTCTGCTGCAGGCCCCCTCGCGCGGCCGCCTCCGCCTGGGAAAGCCCCAGCTCCTTACGGCGACTGCGCAGCGCAACGCCCAGCTGCGCCGGAAGGCGTACCACCTGCGACAAATCCCATCCCCCACAAGGAATGAATTCAATCTATCCCCTGCGGGGCATAAATGCAGTTAATCCCCTGCAGGGGATGCGTGCGGTCTGTTCGCGCCATTGGCCACGCCCTTATCCACACCATGCTTGAGCTTGGGGCTGATCCTGTAACCCACCTGCAGTGCTGCGTCTGCTTCGGTGCTCGGCTCAGCCGTGGATGGCGTCCAGTGCCAGCGCCACGCACAGCTCTCCTCGCCACGGTTATCCCGAAAGTGATGACCCGCCGCCGCTGGATACGCACCGGTGAGATCGAGCTGCACCCGCACCAGGCTGGGGCCAGCCTCCACTACCAAGACCTGGGCGGCAGACTCCCGCCCGGAAGCCTGCTCATGGCCGTTCACGATCGGCAGCGAGTGGCCGCTGCTGCGGGTGGCCAGCAGGGTATAGCGCTTCGGGCCGAAGGTGTCGGCGGTGTATTCCGGTGCCCCCAGCTCAATCGCCAGCCGCTGCCCATCCACATTGAGCAGAAAACTGCCGCAGTCGTTGTGATTGTGCGGTTCATCGTTGTGCCCCCCCCTTCACCGCCAGCTCCCAGCAGCGGCCCTGGGCATCAAACCGGCGCACCACCACCAGGCCGGCCTCGCGATCGATCCCGTCGCCACCCGCCGGTTCTTGCGCCGCAGCCCAGGCTTCCGCCGTGGGAGCCTCCAGCAGCATGCGGGTGAGATAAAAGACGTCGCAGCGCTGGCCGTGCAGATCCAGCCCCTGCTCCAGAACGTCGCGATAGAGCTGAACGCCCGCCTGGCTACATTCCGGCAACTGCAATCTCCGGCCCAGCAGCATCAGCAGGCTGGCGCGAGGCGGCATGTCGAGCCGGCTATCGGCGAAGTTCACCAGCTGCTGCCCCCGCAGCAGCATCGCCGGGCCGAAGGGGCAATCGCTTGGATGCGCTCCACCTGCGCCGCCACCAGGCTCTGGGCGCCACCACTCCAGAACTCCAGCTGCTCATTCAGCAGCACAAACCAGCCAAAGCCTTACTCCCAATGGGTGATCCCTTCCAGGCAGCTGTCCGCGGCGCGGTGAAGCAGGCCGGCGCTTGCTGGCTTGGCCGTGAAAACCGATCACTGGTTCTACGGCCTGTTCCAGTGCGCACCGGATCTGATCACGCTGCTGTTGCCGGGTGTTGATGCAGCCAGCCTGGGCTTGATCCCCTGATCAGCCTGCTGACACTGCCTGTGCGGCCCATGCCGGAAATCCCAGGCACCACGGATCAGATCCTGCGGCCACGGCCCGATCTGATCGACACCGTTCTCACTATTCTTGGGGAGCGGTTTCCCCATCTCACTCGCGAGGAAATCATGGCCTTGATCAATCTCCCCACCGATCACCTGCGCGACACCCGCTTTGGCCGGGAGTTGATCGCCGAGGGGGAGGCCATGATCACCCTTCGCCAGCTCAACCGTCGCTGCGGCCCTCTGGGCGAGGCCACGTCTGCCCGCCTCCAGGCTTTGCCGCTGGAGCAGCTGGAGGCCCTTTCCGAGGCCCTGCTTGATTTCTGTGGCCCCGCTGATCTGGCGGCCTGGCTTGCCAAACATTCCGGCTGAAGCCCTGCTGGCAGCCAATCCATTCAAGTGGCCGCCGCTGATCAACGGATCTCCTTCCAATACCAGTCGTCCCACTGGGCTTCCCGCCGCTGGTAGCCCTGGGCCTCCAGCAGGGCCTGGATGCCCTGCCGCTGCGCCGTGAAATTGTGCTCCACCGTGATGCAGCGGAACTGATAGCGGCTCCAATCCACCCCCTCCAGAATCGCCAGCTCGCTACCTTCAGTGTCGATACTCAGGTAGTCGATCACCGCCGGGGCCCCGTGCTGCTCCAGCAGGTCCATCAATGAGCTGGTCGTTACCGCGATCACATCACCCACAGCGGCATAGGCATCCCGCTTGGGGCCGTGCTGGTCGTCGTGGCCGAGATCAGCCAGGCCCCCGTAGGCATCGGCCAGCACAAAACCCATCCGCTCGCCGCTGCTGCGATACACGCAGGCCGGGCTGAGCCTGCAGGCGCGGTTCTGCTGCAGCCGCGCAAACAACTTGGGGTTGGGCTCAGCGCAGATGCCCTGCCAGCCGAAGTGCTTCTCCAGCAGCCAGCTGTTGCTCAGCAGCACGCCATCGGTGGCGCCGAATTCCACGAAAAAACCGCCCCGTTTCCACTGCAGCTGCTCCAGCACCCACAGGTCCTGGCCCAACTGCGAACGGCTCAGACTCTGCCATTGGTCTGGCCCTGTGCTGCCGTGCTGCGCAACCGCCCCCGGCACCAAAGACCCATGGCCCAGGGCCAAGCTCAGCTCATGGGAGAGCAGCTCACTCTCGGTGCGCAGGATCTGCAGCTCGGCCGCCAGGTGCTCCGGCGTGAGCTGCTCCGGTGCAATCGCTCGCACGGCCTCCGCATGCAGCGTTTCCGCCTCCTTCCAGGCCCCCGCATCCAGCAGCGCACGCTCCGCCAGCAGCCGCGCCCGGGCAGGGCGCTCCCGCTGCGGTAGCCACTCCGCTTGGCCGGCCTCCAGCAGCTGCAGCCCCTGCTCACGGCTGCCGCTGATCAGCAGTCCAGCCCCCAGCTGCAACAGCACTGCCTGGCGCTGTGCCTCTCTCACCTCCTGCTCACTCGCCCCCTCCTTCTGCGCCTGCACAAACGCCAGGGCCGCCTGCTGCTGCTGCCGCCCCTGTTCCGGCCCCGGCTCGATCGTGTGCAGCAGCGCCGCCCCATAGCGCAGCCATTCCGCCGGGTCGTGGCTCTCCAGCGGATGGGCGTCGATCACCGCCTGCCACTCGCCCCGCTCGAATGCCTGCTGGCTCATCGCCTGCCCCGTCGCTCACGCCTGCAGGTTATGGGCATCGGGCCCGGATTGAATCACCAGCGATCCATCCGGAGTTCCCGTGGCGATAGCGCTCCAGAGGATGTTGGGGTCACCCAGGGCGAACGGCCTGGTGCGCCAGCTGGCTGATCGCCTGGCCGCCCTCCCCCAGGCAGCGCGTCCAGTGCTGCAGCAGCGGCAGCCAGACCAGGGGGTCGCGGGGCATCAGGGCTGGGGCAACGGCTGGGCGACAGCGGGAAACGCCTCAAGCAGAGCCCGATCTGCTGTGATCAGGGGCACGCCCAGCTGCTGCGCAGCCGCCACACTTTCACAGTCGTCGGCGCTGCAGCGGCTCGACGCCACCAGCTGCAGCACCCGCTCCGACTGCACCACTTCCTCATGCACGATCACGGCCGGCCAGCCCGCTTATCGCGATCGATCTGAGCGTCGGTGAGCAGTCCGCTGGGTAGGGCTTGCCGCAAGGCACGGATCTGGGCCAGCCGGTCTTCGACGGAGGGCCGATCGCCCAAGCCAGCCTCCAGAAACACAATCGCCTCACTGCTGAGGCTGCGCCGATGGCGCTAGGCGGCTGCCGCCAGACGCGCGTGTCACGCTGTTGGCAGATCGTTTCTGCTTGCGGGCTGGGCTGTAGCAGCAACGACAGCAGCCGACCCAGCAACCCGCCATCAGCCACCAGCAGCCAGGGCATCCCCTCCGGTGGCTGCTTGGTATCGAGAGTGTGCTGCCGGCGCTCGTTCAGCAGCTGCAGGTTGCGCACCTGGTGCTGCTTTAGGCCCTGATCGGTATGGCGTGAGTGGCTCAGGCCCTCCAGGTGCAGGATGCGCGCCCGCAGGCACATAGCCGTGTTCTCACAGTAGGCGGGGCGGTCACGGAGATCAAAGCCCCCCAGCTGCTGCCAGAGCAGCCTGCGGATCGCCAGGCCACAGAAGCGCGTCCAGTGCAGCAGGAGCGGCAGCCAAGCCATAGGGTCGCGGACCATCCCCTCAGCCTCCTGTGGGAAGCAGTGCTCGCCGGTTGGCCACCACGCCAACCCGGTCTTCTGAAACCAGGGATCCCACGGTGCCCGGCACCAGGCGTTCGTGCAGCGTGAACAGCTTGAGCCGCACCAGACAGGGCTGGTTCAGGCCCGCAGCCGGGAGGTTGGCGATCGGCCAAGCCAGAGTCCATGCCCCCAAACGACAAGCAGCCCCGTCAGAGATCGGCAAACGCATCCTCATCCGCCTGGATGCTCCATTCGGCGAGGTTGGCCTCCAATCCCCACAGAACCACCAGTTCGAGCGGTGCCACGGATCGCATAGGCACGGTTCCGCCTTCAAGCTCCGAGTTGAGCTGATCGCCCTGCTGCAAACCTAGCCCGCCCGCATGGCCTTGGGCACGGTCGACTGGCCCTTGGACGTGAGTGTGATCAGTTCCATGCCGTTTCACCAGCATGGCTTTGTTCAATCTGATGGCCAGTGCTCCTTGTGATAAAACCGTCTGACGCTGTCAGTCAGCAGCTCGATGGCGGTGGTGCCCTGCCCGTGATCGAGCCACATGAAGGCCTGCGCAGCAGCTGGCTCCAGCCCGTTGTGCCCAGCTGCAGGCAAGCATCTGAACACACACCAGATGTGGTGACCCAAACGCCCAGACCACAGAGCCCCATCACAGGCTCCGCCAACCGCAGAAGCATGTCGCCCATCACCTCACCGCCCGACTTCAGAGACCATCCGGACGGAAATGGCTGAGTTGGTCTTTGCCCTTGATCAGCGCCTTGCCACCTGACCAAAACCAAACTGTCGCACCTTCCGCCCAGATCATGCTGTGATCAACCGCGTTCGTGGGGCAGGGAAGGATTGATCAGCAGGCAAAGGAGAAGCGGGGTCGGACTGGCTGCACCAGCGAATTCGAGAGCTATTGGATGCAAGTTAGCTCAAGAATTCCTATTGCGACAAAAATATCTTGAGCGATTCAGAAAAACAGGACAGGGCCCAGCTCAATTCATCGGGTGGAATGTGATGCAAAGAAAAGATACCAGTGGGGAGGACTTTCGACCAAGCAGCAAGACTTAGTTCGGGGACATACCGATGCCTAAGCGCCAAGCTGTCATGGCTGTAGTGATTGATAATGCTCTCTTGCACATCTTGATGAATGTAATTTGGCGCCATACCGAGCCAATTGGCCAGCTTGTTTTCATTGGCCTTCAATATCGTAACTCTTAACGCTCGCTTTGCTGCCATGGCGAAGGCCGGATCTTGACTCAATTGGCGAACATGGCAGTGAGCTAGATATTTAGGGCGCCTCGAAAATTCGGCGTTTGCGATGGGAAAGTCTAAACACAAAAAGCCGCACAGAGGCGGCTTTGCACGAGTTTTCGAGAGAGTCTTTTGATCAG
>JBILNZ010000038.1:0-30448 GCA_044374745.1 Prochlorococcaceae cyanobacterium
CCGGTACATCTGCAGCGTTCAGCAATTGCAGCAATCGTTGATTGCCCAGTACCAGGCCAGTCTATCGGGTCTCGATCGCTGAAACCAGTTGCGCCGCAGTTGATCTGGTTTTTTCAGGAGTCCCCAATTAAAAACCCTTCATCTCTTAGTGAATATAGGCTATCAGTTGCCTCTAGTCGGGGTGCCGGGACTGCCTGGGGCTGGCTAATCTGATTAACGAGCTAGTAAATCAGAGATGTCGCTAGCGATCTTCCCAGGATTTTCGGTGTAGTTAATGTGGTGGTAGGTGTTTTTGGCGATGTCGCCGCATAGTCTTTGGAAGATGAGTGGATAATCAGGTGTGCGTTGATCGCCAATTTCAATAATTATTGATTCGCGAGGGCAAAAGATTGAATTGTGTAATTGGGAGCCTGCAAAGCCTGCTACGACGGATGCAGTGGATAGGCTTCTTACTTGATCTGGAAAGCTAAGGGTTTCGGGATAGAGGCAGCGAAATCCCTGGGCTTCTAGTTCGATCTTTAAAGAATCTTGAAAATGGTTACCAGGTAGCCGTTTTGCGCTTCGCATCAAGAAAAGTCGCGACTGCGGTTCGGTTGCCTGTTCGCCAGGGCTGGCCTGGGCTGAACGGATCAGTTTGTCGATGACTGTTCTGTAGGTCCAGTCGTTGATGAGCTCGTAGCGAGGGCTTGGAGAACAGGGTGCAAGACGCAAGGGTCTGGGCTGTACTGCCAGTTGGGTTTTGAGGATATGAGGAGTTGAATGGATCAGAATAGAAGACTTATTCAATTCAAGAAGAGCTACTATTGTGTCAAGCAAGCTTCGGCAAAATGATGCACCCCAGGCAAGGAAAACACCAGTAGCATCATGGTCTTCTATTAGGTACGAAAGCATGGGTAGCGTCTCTAGAATGAAATGGCCATAGGTGGGAAATGCATGGCCCAGGTATCGGTGGAAGCCATCCAGTTCCACGGTATTAATTGCTTCGTGGTCGTGTAGAGAAGCTGGGTCCTTGTGTCGCCACTTCCCGCCAAGCATGCGAAGCGACTCGGGCTTTAAAAAGTAATTATTGTCGTATACACAGCCGAAAACATCAAATCTTTTGATTGGAATCTTCCTGAATCGTTCTCTCTTTATTTGTTGAACGCATTTAAAGGGGGTCAGGTAGGACTGAAGGCTTGATGCGTTCATTCTTGAGGGGTTGGAGCAGGGCCGATGCCGCAGGGTTCCTGGTCGCGTGATGGGCGGGTAAGGGGCGAACCAGCTGTCCATGCTTATTTTGAAAAAGATCTTACAACTAAAACGGCTTGCTCGATTGGTTGGCGTCTTTGGGGCATGCAGATTGGTTCAGGAGATCGGTTGTGGAGGATTGGTCCTGGCTCCGCCTTGCTGGGAGCGATGGGGGGGGATCGCTCCCAGCGGAATTCGCGCTGCGTACCAGCGGTGACAGCGCCATTGGCCGCTGATCGGCTGGACGCAAGGGGCCGCCAAGGACGCGGGGTTGGCATGGGATGAAGTTGGGCCGCCCATTGCATCCTGGTCGGCCAATGTTCATCAACCTGAGCCCAGATAGGCCTCCCGCAGGCTCGGATCCGCCAGCAGCTCCGCCGCCGGCCCCTGCAGAATGAGCTGGCCCGACTCGAGCACGATGCCGCGGTCAGCGATGGCCAACGCGGCCTGGGCGTTCTGCTCCACCAGCAGGATCGTGAGCCCCTCGCGATGCAGCTGCGCCAGGGCTCCCATCACTTCCGCCACCAACTTCGGGGCCAGCCCCAGGCTTGGTTCATCGAGCATGAGCAGCTCCGGGCGGCCCATCAGCGCCCGGGCGATCGCCAACATCTGCTGTTCGCCCCCGGAGAGTGCGCCGGCCAGCTGGTGGCGCCGCTCGGCCAGACGAGGGAAGAGGGTGTAACAGCGAGCAAGGTCGCTAGCGATGCTGCTCCGATCGCGCCGCAGCCAGGCGCCCAGCTCCAGGTTGGCCAGCACACTCTGGCGGCTGATCACGCGCCGTCCCTCGGGGCAGTGGCCGATGCCGAGCCTCACGATGCTGTGGGTCCGGATCCCTGCCAGGTTGTGGCCACGCCAGAGGATGCGGCCGCTGCTGGCCGGCACCTGACCGGAAATCGCCCGGAGGGTAGTGCTCTTGCCGGCGCCGTTGGCTCCTAACAGGGTTACCAGTTCGCCGCGGCGGACCATCAGATCGATACCGACCAGGGCCTGCACGCTGCCGTAATCAACCCGCACACCCGCCAGCTGCAGCAGCGGTTCGCTCCCCGACGATGCTCTCTCATCCGATTCGAGTTGGCTGGGCAACCTCGGGTTCATGGGGGGGCACCTCCCAGGTAGGCCTCAATTACGGTTGGATCGCGGCGCACCACATCCGGCTTGTCCAGGGCGATGCGCACGCCGAAATCCAGCACTGCCAGGCGGTCGCACAGGCGCATGAGCATCGGCACATGGTGCTCGATCACCATCACCGTGAGCTGGTGGCGTCCGCGCAGATCGTCGATCAGCTGGCAGAGGCCATCCTTTTCACTGGGGTTCATGCCGGCGGCCGGCTCATCAAGCATGAGCAGGCTGGGCCTGGTGGCCAGGGCGCGAGCGATCTCCAGGCGTCGTCGGTTGCCGTAGGCCAGCTCGCCGGCCTGCCGTTCCGCCAGGCCATCCAGCCCCAGTTCCTCCAGCAGCTTCCAGGCCTGCGTCAGCCGCTGCCCTTCGGCGCGCCGATGGCCGGCTGTGGCTAGGAGGCTCTGTAAGACCGGGGTGCGGGGCTGCCGCTGCAGGGTCACCAGCAGGTTCTCCAGCACCGAGAGGCCATCGAACAGCCGCAGGTTTTGGAAGGTACGGGCTATTCCCAGCCGGTTGCGGCGGTGCGGTGTCAGGGTTGTGATTTGCGTGCCGCGCCAGCGGATGTCGCCGGCACTGGGCGTGCCCAGGCCGCTGATCAGATTGAACAGGGTGGTCTTGCCGGCGCCATTGGGACCGATCAGCCCGAAGATCTCGCCCGGCTGCACTGCGAAGCTCACGCGATCGAGGGCCAGCAGACCGCCGAAACGGCAACTGAGTTCGCATACCTCAAGCAGCGGAGCGGATGCCGGCACTGGCAAGGAGCCCATCACGGATTCTCCAGAGGATCGCCTGGATGAAGAGCCGCGTTCCCCTCAAGCGCGCCGCCGCCGCCATCACCCTTACGGTTTGGTCGCCTCCAGCCCAGCTCCCCCAGCCGCTCCAGCAGCGCCGGCGTGATCAACCCCTGGGGCGCCAGCACCGGCCCCAGCAGGATCACCAGGCCGAACAGCACCAGGCGCACGTCGCCCACGGGCCGCAACAATTCCGGTAGGGCGGTGAGCACCATGCCGCCGATCACCGGTCCCAGCCAGGTGCGCGATCCCCCCAGGATCACGAAGGCCAGGGTGGTCACGCTCACGTCGAAACTGCCCTGGCGGGCGTTCCAGGTGTTGAGGAAGTGGGCGGCCAGGGCGCCGCTGCTGCCGGCCAACGCGGCACTGAGCACGAAGGCGGTGAGTTTCACGCCGGTGGCATCGATGCCCATGCAGCTGGCGGCCAGTTCGTCGTCGCGGATGGCGGCCATGGCGCGCCCGAGGGGCATGGCCTCCAGGCGCTGGCAGAGCCAGCAGGCCAGGGTCAGCATCACCAGCGCCACCACCAGATAGCCACGCGCTTCGCTGAAGGGCTGGGGAATCGAGAAGATGCCGATCGCCCCGCCGGTGAAGGGCAGGTTGAGGATCGCCACCCGCACGATCTCCACCAGGGCAATCGTGGCGATGGCCAGGTAGATCCCGCGCAGTCGCAGCACCGGACGGCCCACCAGCAGGGCCAGAGCTCCCGCCAGCAGTCCGCCGAGCACCAGCTCCAGCAGCAGGGCGGGCACGGGGAAGGTGCCATCGGCGGAGGCTCCCAAGGCGCTCCAGCGGGTGGAGAGCAAGGCTGCCAGCGTGCCGCCCACGGCATAGAAGGCCGGGGTGGCCAGGGACAGCTGCCCCGCCGCCAGTGGCAGGTACACCGACAGGCCGAGCAGGGCGCCCAGCAGCATCTGCATCAACAGGGCGTTGTCGATCATCCGTCGTTCACCTTGGCTCTGCCCGTCGCCGGCCCAGCACCCGTCGGCGATTCGGTTCGGTTCATACCTTCTCCACCTGGCGACGACCGAGCAGGCCGCTGGGGCGCAGCAACAGCACGGCAAAGAGGATGGCAAAGGCCAGGGCATCGCGCCAGCCGGAGGCTTCGCCCGGCACCACGGCTTCGGCCAGCCCCATCAGCAGGCCGCCGGCGATGGCGCCGGGCACGCTGCCCAGACCGCCGAGCACCAGCACCGCGAGTCCCTTCAGGCCATAGCCGATGCCGAAGTAGGGCCCCGGCAGACTCACGCTCACCCCGATCAGCCCGCCCGCCAGGCCCGCCAGGGCCCCGCTGAGAAAGAAGGCCAGGCGGATCATCGCCTCGCTGTTGATGCCGAGCAGCTCGGCGGTGCTGGGGTCCTCGGCCACGGCGCGCAGGGCCTGGCCGCCGCGGCTGCGTTCCAGCCACACGGTGAGCACCAACACGGTGGAGGCGGACACCAGCAGCAGCACCAGCTGGATCGTGCGGATGCGGGCACCGGCGATCACCACCGCATCGGGCAGTCCCCCCAGGGCGTCGGCGCCCTGGGGGAAGGCATAGCCCTCGGCTCCCATCAGCATCTGCAGCAGATTCACCAGCACCACGCCGGCTCCGAGGCTGGTGATCAGGGCCAACAGCTGTTCGGCTCCGCGGCGGCGCAGGGGTGCGAATGCAAGTCGCTCCACGAGCAGGCCCATCCATCCGGAGCCGGCAGCCGCCAGCAGCAGCGCCAGCCAGAACGGCAGGCCGCCGGGCAGCCCCCAGCCCGGTAGGGCTCCGTTCACGCCGATCCGACCGCCCATCAGCAGAAAGGTGAGGTAGCCCCCCAGGGAAAACAGCGCGCCCTGGGCGAAGTTGATCACTCCCAGCACAGAGAACACCAGGGTGTAACCCAGGGCCACCAGGGCGTAGACGCCGCCACTGGCGGCGCCGTTGAGCAGCATCTGCAGCAAGCTGGCGATCACGGTCTGGACTCCTGTCTGGACTCCTGGCCGCTGGCTGCCTCCAGCCTGCTCTCGCGGACCAGGGCGAAGCGCCCGTCGCGGCCGTTGGGTTGCATGCGCACCTCGGCCACATAGAAGCGATCCTGCACCACTTCGCCCTCGGGGGTGAAACCGATTGGTCCGAGTGGCGTGGCGTAGGTGCCCCCGAGTAGCTCCTGCATCAAGCTGGCGCGGGCCTGGCCCAAGGTCACGCCGCTGAGGCCCCCTTTGGCCTGCAGGCGTTGGATCGCTTCGAAGAGCACCTGGTAGGCGGCGAAGGCCTGGGCGGCGATCTGCGGTGGTGGGTGGTCGCCGTTGGTCTGGCGGTACAGGGCTTTGAACCGGTTGTTGATCGGGGTGGCGAGCTCAGGGCTGTAGGCCTGGGCGATCAGGATGCCGTCGCACCAGCGCTGGCAGATCGGGTAGATGTTCGGGGTGTTGAGGCCATTGCCCACCACGATCTGGCCGCGGTAGCCGAGTTCGCGCAGTTGACGGATGAGGTTGCCGCCGGCCACCGCCTGCACCGAAAGCACCACAAGCTCAGGCTGGAGCTGCAGGGCAGCGGTGATCGGTGTCTGGAAGTCATTGTCGGCCAGCTGGGTGCGCTGCACCGTCACCGGCGTCAGCCCCCTGGCGGCGAGGGCCTTCTCAAAGATCGCCACCTCGGCCGTGCTGTAGGCGTCGTCCTGGGCGTAGAACACGGCCACCCGCCGGATGTTCGGATCCCGCCGCAGGGCCTCCTCGATCGAGAGCGGCGCGATCACCGAGCTCTGGGCCGAGACGCGGCTGATGAAGCTGCCGATCTGGGGAATGCCCTTGGCGGTGTTCGACGGGGCGATCACCGGCACCGCCTGACGTTGGGCGATCGGATCGGCGGCGAAAGCCTGCTGCGAAAGGGTGGGTCCGATCAGGGCGATCACCCCTTGGCGGATCAGCAGGTTGAAGGCGGCGATGGCGCTCGCTTCATCGGAGGCGCCGTCCTCGATCTGCAGCTGCACGGGGCGGGCCGGCCGGCCCGCCTGGCGTGCCCATTGCTGCGCAAGGGTGAGCCCCATGCGTTGGTCCTGCCCGTAGAGGTTGGCGTTGCCCGTGAGGGCAATGGCAGCCCCAAGGGTGAGCGGTTCAGCGGGCCCGATGGTTCGGGCGGCCGGATCGGCCCGCTGCCCGAGCACCACCAGCACCCCGATGCCAGCGGCCAGCAGCGCACCCAGCCTCAGGGCACCCCGCTCACGGCAGGCAAGCCGGGAAAGGCCGGCCCGCCCAGCAGTGCCAGTGGTGGCTGATGGGGTGCCCAGGAACTCTGCAGAGCTCGCTGGATGCTAAGTGGCCGGTCTGGCGCCGTCAGCACCCGGCAGGCTGGGAACCTCGACGCCCCAGCCAACTCTGGCTAGGGATGGACAACCCCTCCCGTGGAACCGGGTCTCCCCCCTCATCACCATGATCGATCGTTGTCCCCGCCCTGTCCTGCTCCCGGCCAGCCTGCTGGCGCTCGTGCTGCTGGCGGGTTCGCCCCTGGAGGCTCGTCCCGGGTTCGGTGGGGGCCTGGGGGGGCCTGCCTCGGGTGCTGGTGTGCGCCCTGGCGCGGGGCTGGGGGCTCCCGGTGCCGGAGTGACGCCGCGGCCCGGGGTTGGAGCCGGCGGTTTCGGTGGTCCGGCGTCCGGGGCCGGTGTCCGACCTGGGGCGGGTGTGGGGCGTCCCGGCCCTGGGGTGTACGGCGGCGGGGTCTGGCATGCCAGCTGGGCTTATGGCGGTTATTGGGCTGCTCGCCCCTGGCCCTACGGCTGGTATGGCACGGCACCCGTGGCCTGGGGGGTGGCCGGTATGGCCACCGCGGCCGCGATCAGTGGATCCGTGAACGCGGCCGCGGCCCAGCAGTCCACCGTGATCGTGGTGCCCCAGACCGACGTCCAGCTCAATTACGCCTCCGTCAAGGCGATCCCCCCCGATGCCGTCAGTTTCACTTGGTCCAGTGGGGGATTGGGCCAGAGCGCCAGCGGCCAGTGCCGCCAGGGAACCCTCAACGGAGTCCCGGTCAACGCCACCAACGCCCATCTGCTCAACGCGGCCTGTGTTGTCGCCTACGCCAAGGGCACCGCAGGCTGAGACCTGCGGTGCCCTTGGAACAGCTGGCCCGGTCCCTCCCTCAGGCCACCGCCGCGAAGCAGTCCCGGAAGGCGGCGATGGTGGCGTCGATGTCCTCGTCGGAATGGGCCAGAGAGGTGAAGCCGGCTTCAAAGGCGCTGGGGGCCAGATACACGCCCCGTTCGAGCATGGCCCGGTGCAGCTTGCCGAAGCGGGCGGCATCCGCAGCCTTGGCCTCCTCGAAGTTGCGCACCGGTCCTTCGCAGAGGAAGAAGCCGAACATGGCGCTGATCGAGCCGCCGGTGATCGGCAGCCCTGCCGCTTGGCCAGCCTCGAGGATGCCGCTGATCAGGCGCTTGGTGATGGCGTCCAGGCGCTCATAGGTGCCGGGCTGCTTCAACAGCTCAAGCGTTTTGATGCCAGCGGTCATGGCCAGCGGGTTGCCACTCAGGGTCCCGGCCTGATACATCGGGCCGGCAGGCGCCACCATCGCCATGATGTCGGCCCGGCCGCCGTAGGCGCCCACCGGCAGTCCGCCGCCGATCACCTTGCCCATCGTGGTGAGGTCGGGGGTAATGCCGAACTTGGCCTGGGCACCGCCGTAGCTGATCCGGAAGCCGGTCATCACCTCGTCAAACACCAGCAGGGAGCCGTGCTCCTTGGTGAGTTCGCGAATTCCCTCCAGGAAGCCGGGAACGGGGGGGATGAAACCGGAATTGCCTACCACCGGCTCCAGGATCACGCCGGCGATCTCACCGGGGTTCTCGGCGAACAGGGCCTTGACCGCCTCCAGGTCGTTGTAGGGGGCAGTGAGCGTGCTCGCGGCGGTGGTGCGGGGCACGCCGGGGGAATCGGGCAGGCCCAGGGTGGCCACCCCGGAGCCGGCCTTCACCAGAAACATGTCGGCGTGGCCGTGGTAGCAGCCCTCGAACTTGATGATCTTTTCCCGTCCGGTGAAGGCGCGCATCAGGCGCAGCACCGACATGCAGGCCTCGGTGCCGCTGTTCACGAAGCGCACCATCTCCACGCTGGGAACGGCCCCGATCACCAGCTCGGCCAGCTGGTTCTCCAGCTCGCAGGGGGCGCCGAAGCTGGTGCCCTTGTCGAGGGCCTCGTGCAGGGCGGCGATCACCTCGGGGTGGGCGTGGCCGCAGATGGCCGGGCCCCAGCTGCCGATGTAGTCGATGTAGCGGTTGCCATCCGCATCCCAGGCATAGGCGCCCTTGACGCGGTCAAACACGATCGGATTGCCACCCACCGACTTGAAGGCGCGCACCGGCGAGCTCACACCCCCGGGCATCAGGGTCTGGGCGGCGCTGAAGATCGCCTGGGAGCGGGTGGTGTTCAAGGCGGGGGCCGAAGCAGGTGCCGAAGTCAAGGCGGATCCCGGAGGGAGGGAGCAAAACCGCTGCCTATCCTGACCCAGAACCTCCCGGTTCGCTTTCCCCTCCCTGCCGCAGTCCGGATCATTTCTTCACCTGTGAGCCACGACTGGCCCGCGCTGCAGCGCCGCCTCTGCGCGGTGCTCCCCCGGCGCGCCGTGGTGGCCGCCCGCCAGGAGCTGTTGGCCTACGACTGTGACGGCCTCACCCTGCACCGTCACCAGCCCCCCCTGGTGGTGCTGCCGGAGACCACGGAGCAGGTGGCCGCCGTGTTGCGCATCTGTCACCAGCAGGGGGTGCCGTTTGTGGCCCGCGGCAGTGGCACGGGCCTCTCCGGCGGAGCCGTGGCCGAGACCGAGGCGCTGGTGGTGGCCACCAGCCGCATGCGCCGGGTGCTGCAGGTGGACCTGCCCAACCGGCGGGTGGTGGTGCAGCCGGGGGTGATCAACAGCTGGGTCACCCGGGCGGTGGCGGGTGACGGCTTCTACTTCGCCCCCGATCCCTCCAGCCAGGTGGCCTGCAGCATCGGCGGCAACGTGGCTGAGAACTCCGGCGGCGTGCACTGCCTCAAGTACGGCGTGACCAGCAACCACGTGCTGGGGCTGGAGGTGGTGCTTCCCGACGGCACCATCACCCAGCTGGGCGGTGAGCTGGATGAGTCACCTGAGCTCGACCTGCGCGGCGCCTTCATCGGCAGCGAGGGCACCCTGGGCATCGCCACCGCCATCACCCTGCGCCTGTTGCGGGCTCCCCAGAGCGTGGCGGTGCTGCTGGCGGATTTCACCAGCATGGAGGCCGCCGGCGAGGCGGTGCGGCTGGTCACGGCCGCCGGCGTACTGCCCGCCGGGATGGAAATGATGGACCGGCTCACCATCGAGGCGGTGAACGACTATCTCGCCGCCGAGCCCGGGGTTGAAGGCGGAGCCCGGAGTAAAGGGCCGGAGTATCCGCCCGATGCGGCAGCCTTGTTGCTCATCGAGCTCGACGGCCAACAGCGCGAGGTGCTGGCCGCCGCCGAGCTCACCGAGCGGCTCTGCCGCCAGGCGGGCGCCAGGCAGGTCCGCCAGGCCTGGGAGGCGGCGGAGCGCGCCCGGCTGTGGAAGGGCCGCAAGTCGGCCATCTCTGCCTTGGGCCGACGCTTCCCCAGTTACTACCTCCAGGACGGCGTGGTGCCCCGCAGCGCTCTGCCCCGGGTGCTGGCCGCGATCGACCAACTGAGCCAGCGCCATGGCCTGCCGGTGGCCAACGTGTTCCACGCCGGCGACGGCAACCTCCACCCCCTGATCCTTTACCGCGACGGGGAGGCCGGGGTGCGCGAGCGGGTGCAGGAGCTGGGTGGCGAGATCCTGCGCCTGTGCGTGGAGGCGGGCGGCAGCATCAGCGGCGAGCACGGCATCGGCAGCGACAAGCGCTGTTACCTCGACTGGATGTACGGTCCCGAGGATCTGGCCACGATGCAGCTGCTGCGTCGGGCAATCGACCCCCTCGCCCGTGCCAATCCGGGCAAGATCTTCCCCACCCCCCGCAGCTGCGGCGAATCGGCCCGCCGCGTGCAGGTGCTGCGGGCGGCCGGGGTGTCCCTTCCTGAGGAGGCGGTGGTGTTCTGAGCTCGTGGCTGCGGGGGGAGGTGCCCGCCCAAGGCCGCTCCGCGTTTCCTCACCAGTTCGGATCGTCGTCGCCCTCGTCGCCTTCGGGGGGCCAGGCCAGGTTCACGACCACGGGGGCATGGTCGCTGGGCTGGGCATTGCCGCGGGTGGCCTTGTGGATCAGGCAGCCGGTGGCCAGCTCCAGTAGTTCCGCCTCCAGATAGATGTGGTCGATCCGCCAGCCCTGGTCCCGCTCCCAGGCGCCGCTCCGGTAGTCCCACCAGCTCCAGTGCCCGCTCTCCGGCTCGAACACCCGAAACACATCGTGGAGCCGGTCTCCCAGCACCTTGCCCAGGGCCTGGCGCTCAGCGGCACTGGCCATGATTCCGCCGGTCTGCCGTTCGGGGTTGGGCAGATCCCGATCCTCGGGGCCGATGTTGAAGTCCCCCAGCATCACCAGGGGCTCCCCCTGGGCTGCCTGGGCGGCTAGGTAGCGGCTCAGGCATTCAAGCCACTGCAGTTTGTAGGTGTACTTATCGCTCTTGAGCGAGCTGCCGTTGGGCACGTAGAGGTTGAGGATGCGCAGCCCATCCAGGCGGGCGCTGATCACCCGCTTCTGGTCATCCAGCCGGGCTGCTTCCGCATCGTCCGTGAGCAGGCCGCTGAAGCCGATCCGCACGTCCTCCAGTGGGCGGCGGCTGAGCAGGGCAACGCCGTTGTAGGCCTTCTGGCCGCTGATGGAGGCGCTGTAACCCAGCTCGGCGAAGGGCTGGTGGGGGAACAGGGGGTCATCGACCTTGGTTTCCTGCAGGCAGAGCACCTCCGGCCGTTCCTCTCGCAACCAGGCGAGCACCTGCTCAAGGCGGGTGCGCACGGAATTCACGTTCCAGCTGGCGATGCGCATGGGGCCCGGCAAAACGCCCCTAGCATGACTTTCGATGTCGGCGGCCCAGCCCATGGCTTCCCCTCCCCACCCCGCATCGACCCGAGCACTGCGGGTCCTGCTGCCCTGGGCCTGTGCCCTGCCCTTACTGCTGGCCGTTCCCCTGCGGGGGCAGGCCCAGGTGCAGGGCTATGGCCAGACGATCGACTCCCCCCAGCAGCAGCGCGAGCTCGACGCCGGCAGTGGCGGACCATCCCGCAACTCGGCCCTGGATGCCACCAACCCAATTGACCTGATGAATCGGCTGCGCCGGGCCAGTGCCTTCGACAACGCCACGCCGCCGTCGGATGCCATCGATGCAGCACTCAGGGACTTTCAGCCCCAGCCCCAGCCGGTGCCACCGGGTTCCGGGCTGATCCAGGCCCCTTGAGGCTGGCCAGCCCCCAGGCAGCCGCCACGCGGTCAATCTGGTCCTGCACGGTGGCATCGCTCTGCCGGTTGCGGGCTTCAACCAGCGTCTTCTGGGCGGCTGCCAGCTCCCCGCGTTCCTGCTGGAGCAGGGCGCGGGCCAGCAGGGGGCGGGGATCGTTGGCAAAGCGACCGGCCAGGCCCAGCAGTTGGGCATCCGCTTTCCCAGCCTGGCCACTGCGCTGCAGCACTTGGGCCAGGAGGAGACCAATCGGCAGGGACTCCGGCTTGGTTGTGGGCTCGCTGGCGCGCTTGAGGGCGGCTTCCAGCTGGCCTTGGGCCTCGGCGGCGCGACCGGTTTCCAGCTGGATCAGGGCCATCAGCTGGAGGGCTTCGAGCTGGTCGGGGCGGGCATTGAGCAGTTGGCGCAGTTCCCGTTCCGCCCCTGGACGGTCGTTCTGGTCGCGCCGCAGTTCGGCCAGCAGCAGGCGCAGCTGCCAGCGCTGGGGATCCTGATCGGCCAGCCGCTCCAGCAGTGGGATGGCCTCGCCGCTCCGACCCAGCCCCACCATCAGCTCGAGCAGTCGTTGCTGCTGCGCAGCGCTGGCCTCGCCCTTGGTCTGCCGTCCCAGCAGCTGGGCCAGTTCCCGCTCCATGCCAGGACGGCTGGTGTCGGTGGCGGCAGTCTGGCCGCCGTGCAGCTGGCCCAGCCACCA
Organism: Prochlorococcaceae cyanobacterium; assembly: GCA_044374745.1. Taxonomy (GTDB): domain Bacteria; phylum Cyanobacteriota; class Cyanobacteriia; order PCC-6307; family Cyanobiaceae; genus NIES-981. Next base: position 12,157 of record JBILNZ010000038.1, read on the forward strand.
GCCAAGGCCCAGGCTGGCGGTGGCCAGGGCGGCCACGCCGCTGCCCAGCCAGAGAGCGCGCCTGGTCGGGACGGTGGGCATGCAGCCGGATCGCGTGGGCACTCTGCAAGTCTGCCCGGACGGCCAGCGCTCGAGCCCCTTACATTGTTGCCATGCGTCCCCATCCCATTCCGCCGGTCAGCGAGCCGCTCCAGTACCGGGCCATTGGCGTTGTGCGTGGCACCTATGTGCCCACCGATGCCGACCAGATCACCCGTGGCTTGATCCACACCGAGGATGGTGAGCAGATCGAAGCCGTGGTGCTGGGTCGTTTGCTCACCCTGATGCGGCGGCACATCGACCTCACCCAGTCCCACCTCTGGGTGGCCTACCCCCGCAGCCGTGAGCAGGGCGGTCTGCACCTGCAGCTGGTGGGCATCTGGGAGCCGAGCACCCTGGCCACCCCGGCACAGGCCGAACCCGAACCCGAACCCGAACCCGATGGTGAGGGTGCCCAGGCCAGTGCCGACATCCCCACCGATGCCCTGCCGGAGGGGGATGGCTATTTCTCGATTCGGGGCGAATTGATCTTCACCAAGCCCGAAACCGGTGATCTGGTGATCAAGGTGCGCCAGTTGCCCCGGGGTGATGGCCAGCGTCCTGCCCCGTTCAAGTTGCAGCTGCGTGGCGAGATCCCCCTGGAACACCTGCGCCATTTCGTGGCGATCGACGGCCGTTGCCAGGGTCAGCAGCTCCAGGTGGAGCGCTTTGAGGTGATCGCCCCAGTGGCCCAGCGGGGCAACCGGGGTGGCAAGGGGCGGCGCGACGGCCGCACTGGCGGCGGTGGACGGAGTGGAGGTCGCCAGGGTCAGCCTTCCTCGCCTGGGGGGGAACGGGCCGTGCCCTCGGCGCGCACGGCCGTGACGCGTCCCAGCCGGTGAGCGCGCTCCAGTGCCGATGACCTCACCCCTGGCCGCTGGTGCTGCCGTGGTGTTGGTCACCCTGCTGGCGGTGTTCGGGCCCTTGATGGGCCTCCCCACCTGGTGGATTGCCGGCGGTGTGGCCCTTTTGCTTGCAGCGCTCAGCATCGATGCCTTCTCCTTTGCAGGCCGCGGCGGCCACCTGTTGGCCGAAGCCCTGCCCGGAGGCCAGGCACGCCTGCGCCGGATTGCCGTGCACGAGGCCGGCCACCTGTTGGTGGCAGGAGCCGAGGCGATGCCCGTGCGCCGGGTGCTCATCGGCAGTCTCGCCTGTCTGCGGGCCGGGGTGGCGGCAGGCGGTGTCACTGAGTTCCAGCCCCCCGACCACGCCAAGTTGCCGCTGGAGCAGTTGCGCCGCTGGAGTCGGGTGCTGCAGGCCGGGATGGCAGCTGAGCAGGTGATCTACGGCGGCAGTGCCGGCGGGGCCGATGACCGGGCGCTGCTAGGGCGCATCTGGGGCCTGTCGGGCTACGACGTGGATACCGCCCAGCGGGAACAGCGGCGCGCCCGCCGTGAGATTGAACAACAGCTGCGCAAGCAACGGCAGCACTTGGAACAGGAGGCCGAGCGCCTGCTTCGGGCTGCCCCACGGCTGGGCCGAGCCGAGCCGGCCGAGTCCTGAGATGGCCCTGGCCCTGATCGATTGCCCCACGGGCCTGGCTGGCAACATGTTGCTGGCGGCGCTGTTCGATCTGGGCGTTCCCCCCGCCGTGCTGGATCAGCCGATGGCCGCCCTGGGCCTCACCGGGACCTACCGCCTTGCCCTGGAGGAGCGGCGCAGCCAGGGCCTGCGGGGCCTCCACCTGGAGGTGCAGGGGCTGGAGGATCAGCCGGGATCGCGCCATTGGAGCCGCCTGCGCCCCCAGCTGGAGCAGGCCCCGCTCGAGCCAGGCTTGCGGGAGCGGGTGCTGGAGGTGTTCACCCTGCTGGCCGAGGCAGAGGGCGCGGTCCATGGCCAGCCTCCTGGCGCGGTGCATTTCCATGAGGTGGGGGCGATCGATGCCCTGGTGGATGTGGTGGGGGTCTGCGCCGGCTTGCTTCATCTGGGGGTGGAGCAGCTGGTGTGCACGGTGCCCCCCGCCGGCCATGGCAGTGTGAGCACCGCCCATGGCCAGTTGCCGTTGCCGGCACCGGCGGTGCTGGAAATCGCCAGGACCCGGCGGATCCCGCTGGCCAGCGCCGCCGATTTCCCCGCCGCCGAGCTCACCACCCCCACGGGCCTGGCCCTGGCGGCCTGCTGGGCTGACCGCTTTGGCGCCCACCCCAGTTATCACCCCCTGCAGGTGGGCGTGGGGCTGGGCAGCCGGCAGCTGGATCGCCCCAACCTGTTGCGCATCGTGCTGGCCGAGCCGCTGGAGCCCGATCCCCAGGCTGGTGGAGAGACGCCGCAGTTGGAGCAGGTGCTGGTGCAGCAGGCCCAGATCGATGACACCACTCCGGAGGACCTGGCCGTGCTCCAGGACGCCCTGCGCATGGCCGGGGCGCTGGATGTGTTCTCCCAGGCGGTCCAGATGAAAAAGGGCCGATCCGGCTGGCTGATCACGGCACTGGTGTCTCCGGGGCCGCCGGCCGCCCGCCTGCGGGAGGTGTGGTGGCGGCACAGCACCAGCCTGGGGATGCGCGAGCGCTTGGACCAGCGCTGGGTGCTGCCCCGCCGGCAGGTCACCCTGGCCACGCCCCTCGGCAGCGTGCGGGTGAAGCAGGCCCTGCTGCCCGATGGCCGCTGGCGCTCCAAACCCGAGCATGATGACCTGGTTGCCCTGGCCCTTCGCCATGGCCTTGCGCTCGACCAGGTCCGTGCCCGCGTGACGTCCCTGATCGAGCAGCCCCCGTCCTCCCCTGCTCCGTGATCAAGCTTCCCCGCCTCCAGCTGAAACGCCCGAAGCTGCCCAATGGCCAGCTCAGCCTGCCGCCGTCCCTGCGCCGATTCCTGGAAGGGTTCCAGCTTCCCCAGGGGTTCCAGCTTCCTCCTGTGCCAGGCGGCATCTCCCTTTGGATCACCCTGCTCAGCCTTGGTTTCCTGATGGCGGCCCTGCTCGGCCACGGCCGGGCGATGCTCCAGCTGAGCTTGGATCCCCAGGGTTGGTCGTGGCTGGTGCTGGCCGTGGGTGTCAGCTTGCTCAGCCTGTTGGTCAACGGCCTCGGTCTGGGGGTGGTGCTGCGTTGGCTGGGTCTGCGTCCCCGGTGGGCGGAGCTGGTGCAGCTCTATCTGCGCACCAACCTGCGCAAGTACCTCCCGGGAGGCATCTGGCACCTCAGCAGCAGGATTCAGCGTCTACGCAGCCCGGAAGGGGTGCTCCTGGCGCCGGCATCCCTGGGGCTGGCCCTGGTGGGAGTGATGTTGGATCCGTTGCTTGCCGCTGCGGCGGCCCTCTGCCTGATCACGCTGGCTGGCTGGCAGGGCGGCTGGGCCCTGGTGGGGGTGTTGCCGCTGTTGCTGCTCTGGCCCCGCTGGCTCACCCCGCTGTTGCAACGCCTGGAACAGCGCCAGGCTCGTCGCCTGCATCTCGAAGCGGAACTCGAGCCGTCGGGTCGCGATGCCCTGCCTCCAGCTCTCAGCACGGCACTGGGGGGCTATCCCCTGCTTCCCCTGTTCACCCAGTTGGCCTTCGTGCTGCTGCGCTTTGGCGGATTTGCCTGCTGTGTGCTGGCCTTTGATCTGCAGGCCAATCTGGAGTGGCAGGTTTGGCTGGCCGGTTTTGCCGTTGCCTGGACGGCGGGCCTCCTGGTGCCAGGAGCCCCGGGTGGCCTGGGGGTGTTTGAGGCGGCTCTGCTGCTACGCCTCGGCGGTGCGATCCCGGAAGCGCCACTGCTGGCGATCGCGCTCAGTTATCGCCTGGTGGTGACCCTGGCCGACCTGATCGGGGCCGCTCTGGTGCAGGTGGATGGCTGGATCGACCAGCGTGTCCGGGCCTGAGCGGGTGCGAGCGGTTCTGGCGGTAGTTCGCAATTGCTCCTACTATTGAGAAGTGCGGGGACGATCTGGTGCCGAACGCTTCAACCAGACCGTCCCCGATTCAGGAGTCCCAGGCAGGGCTCCAGGCGGGAGTCGCTACCGATGCCCTGCGCACCACCCTCCACGATCGCGGCCAGCGGCTCACTCCCCAGCGCCAGAGGGTGCTCACCCTGTTTGAGCAGAGCGGTGCCGGCAGCCACCTCAGTGCCGAAGAGGTGCATCAGCGGCTTTTGGTCCAGGAGGAGCGGGTGTCCCTGGCAACCGTGTACCGCACCCTGCGGCTCTTGAGTTCCATGGGCCTGCTCCAGGAGCTGGAACTCCCTGAAGGTGGCCGGCGCTACGAGCTGGCCAGTGATGCCCACCGTGATCACCACCATCTGGTGTGCGTGAGTTGCGGTTGCACCGAGGAATTCGAGGATCCTGCTGTGCTGGGGGCAGGGGAAGCAGCGGCCTCGCTCCATGGCTTTCGCTTGCTGGAGTGTGTCCTGAATGTGCGAGCCCTCTGTCCTCGCTGTGCCGCAGAGGCTTGATCCGCCGGCGGGGTGGGTTCAGGTGCCTTGGCTGTGGCGTTTCCCCTCACGCAGCAGCTGGGATGGGGGAACTCCGTAGCGGCTGCGGAAGTCACGACTGAACACTGCCAGGCTGCTGAAGCCATAGCGTTTGGCAATGCCGGCCACCGACTCGTCGGCAGCAGGATTGAGCAGATCCTGGCGCGCCTGCTCAAGACGTTGCCTGCGCACCCACTGAATTGGACCACAGCCGAAGCGCTGTTGAAAGGCCAGTTGGAGGTTGCGGCGGGAGTAGCCACTGCGCTCCTCCAGCTGACTGAGCTTGATTGGGGTGTGGAGATTGGCTCGCGACCACTCGAGTAGATCGTCGAAGATCAGCTCGCGGCTGCTGCGGGTTGAGGTTTCATTCTGAATAATCTGGCCGAGGTTAGGGCACAACAGCAATGCGAGTATCCGGTAGATGAGATCATCGATATTCAGAACATCAAGATCGCCCGTTTTCCTGAGTTCGTCATTGTCAAGAAGTCGGAACGATTGACGCAATACATTGATGAGCTGTTGACTGCGTTGATCGCTCGGCTGGATGGCACGATCAAAGTCGAGTTGGCTTGTGAAGCGTCGTTCGGAAATGCCAATGCCGGCGATGGCAGCGGCCGTGCGTTTCAGGCGCTCAAGGTCAATGTCAAAGACAACCCCATTGAAGTGATCTTTGATGGTGTACCTGTACTCGTTGCCCGGGGAGAAAAATAGGGGTCGTTTGCAATTGACTGGCAGCTTCTTGCCTGTACATTCGTAGTTGACTTCCCCGCTCAGGATTAGATTCACCGAGCCGATGCCCTCGCGCCTGCCAATGGTTCCCTGAATCGGCGTGGTGTAGCCGCCCGAGAGGGTGAGTTCTCCTGCTTGGCAGGTGCTTGTGCGATGCATGAAGGTGGATTCGTGGCCCCTGCAGGGGCCGAAATCCAGAACCTCGTAGTGCAAGGCCAGTCGATCGGCGAGCGCCTGGGGGTCGCGGTCGACATGGGCCAGGTGATTGTTGAAGGGCAGGCGCTCCTGGGGCGATTGAATCGCTCTTGTCGAGATCGGCTGGGGAGCTGCCTGTGGGCGGCGGTCCGGCGAGGTGGTTTCCGGCTGGCCCTGGGTTGCAGCTGTTCCCATGAGATCAAACGTTGGGGGTGAACTGGGCGTTTAAACCGTTTGGCGTGTCGTTCCTGCCTTGATTTGGCCAGTTGGCCTGGGATGTCGCCGGAGCTGTTGGGCGGTGACGACCGTCGCCAGATCTGGATGTGCCGAGCTTGGGGGCAAAAAGCGGCAAAAGTGTATATGAGGCCAAATTTTAGCCTGGCTGTGTTGTTGCGCGAGCCGTTAAGTTGTGCGCCTAACGGCCGCTATGTGTTGCGAATTGTTCTCGCATGGTCGCCGTCCTGGCTGGATTGCAACACTTTGCCGGGGGTTCCCGGATAGAGGTTTCTGGATTCATGGTTGCCCCTGAGCACCTCATCTCTTCTCTGGCCCTGGGCCTGCGCCAGGCGCTGGAGGGTCTGTCGGTGGTCACGGTGGCCATGGGGGGTCCTTGGCAGTCTGCGGTTGGTGGGCCGCCGCCGCTCCCTTGAGGCCATTCGCCTCCACCTGGGCCGCTGGCTGTCGATGGCGCTGGAGTTCCAGCTCGCCGCCGATATCGTGGCCACCACGGTGAATCCCGATGGTGAAAAGCTGATTCAGCTGGCCGCCCTGGCCCTGATCCGCACCTTCCTGAATGTGTTCCTGGCCCGCGAGATTGCCCAGGAGCGGGCTGAGGAAGCCCGGGCCGCAGGGCATGAACCCACCCCCCAATCTATCTTTCCCCGGTTGTGAACCTCACCAACGAATTGGCCCGTCAGCGCAACCGCGATGCGGCGGAGCGCACCTTGATGGCCTGGATCCGCACCTGTCTTTCGCTGATTAGCTTCGGCTTCGGTCTTGACAAGATCGTGGCCGCCATTGATCGGGCCACGGGTGATCCAGGCCCCAGGCCGGGTGTGATCGCCGTGGCCCTCTCCTTTGTGTTCACCGGCATCCTGGCCATGGCCGCGGCCATCGTTCAGCACAACAGGGAGCTCAGGCGGCTCGGTCGTCAGGACTATGTCTATGTTGAAACGCCGCGGATTGCGGCTGCCACAGCAACCGTGATCACCCTGATCGGAATTCTTGCCATGGCCATTCTCCTGTCGAACTTGGTGTGATGACGATCCAGAACCTGGTGACCTTGCTGGTGCCGCTCACACTGTTCACGGTGATGTTCGGCCTGGGTGTTGGCTTGCCACTGGATGCCTTTCGCCAGTGGCGCCAGACCTGGCCGCTGGTGGTTCGCTTGGAGCTCGCCACCTGTCTGCTTGTGCCCCTGGTGGCCTGGCTGCTCCTGCTCACCCCCCCGGCCGCCCAACTCCCGATCGGTGTGCGCACCGCCATCGCCCTGATGGCGGCTTGTCCCAGTGCGCCTCTGATTCTGCGTAAAGCAGGCAAAACCGGTGGTGATCGCTCCCTGGCAGGCCTGCTTCAGGTGCTCGCTGCCCTGCTGGCGATCGTCACGGTTCCTCTGCTGGCCAACCTCGGCGAGTGGCTGTTCCATGTGGAGGGATGGGATGTGCTGCCCCGGCATGTGGCCAAGCAGGTGGCCTTGATCCAGCTGCTACCCCTGCTGGCCGGGCTTCTTCTGAGCCGCCAGTGGCCCGAGCCCATGCGTCGCCTGCAGGCGCCTCTGGATCGCCTGGCCAACGGCCTGTTGCTGCTGCTCTTCCTGGCGATCCTGATCCGCACCGCCCCCCAGTTGCTGGCCTTTGCCACAGTCAATCTTGCCGGCCTTGGCCTGATGGCCATCGTGGTGGCCATCAGTCTCGGCCTGGGTTATGGCCTGGGGGGCAGCGTCAGGGACCGCAAGCTCACGGCGGCGTTGGTCACCTCGATGCGCAATCCCGGCCTGGCTTTGCTGCTGGCAAACACCTATGCGGCTGACATGCCCGGCTTGAAGATCGGCATTCTCACCTATGTGTTGATCACGCTGCTGTTGTCTATCCCCTTGATCCGCCGCCTCAGGCCCGCGCTCGGCGACTGAGTTGATCAAAAGCGCAGCTTCAAATCGCAACTGCCGCTCTCCTGCTGTGGCCAGCTTGCGCTGACCCAACCAGACTTCAGCTCGATCGTGCTTTTCGCCTCCCATGCCCAACGGCAAGCCCAACATCCTCATCCTTTGGGGCGATGACATCGGCCAGAGCAACCTGAGTTGCTACAGCCACGGGCTGATGGGGTACCAGACTCCCAACATCGACCGAGTGGCCAACGAGGGCGCCAAGTTCATTCACTACTACGCCGAGCAGAGCTGCACCGCTGGCCGTGCTGCCTTCATCTCCGGCCAGAGCGTGTACCGCACCGGTCTCTCCAAGGTGGGCCTGCCCGGCGCTGAGCTGGGTTACCGCGCCGAGGATCCCACCATCGCCGAACTGCTCAAGCCCCAGGGCTACCGCACCGGCCAATTCGGCAAGAACCACTTCGGCGATCGCGACGAGCATTTGCCCACGATGCACGGGTTCGACGAATTCTTCGGCAATCTTTATCACCTCAATGCCGAGGAAGAGCCGGAGCTGCGCGATTACCCCAAGGAAGACGACCCCGAGTTTCCCAACTTCCGCAAGCGCTTTGCCCCCCGTGGTGTGCTGCACTGCTGGGCCAACGGCGATGGCACCCAGCGCATCGAGAGCACCGGCCCGCTCACCCGCAAGCGGATGGAGACGGCCGACGATGAGTTCATGGCCGAAGCCAAGCGCTTCATCCGTGATGCGGTGGCCTCGGGAGAGCCGTTCTTCGTGTGGTTCAACACCACCCACATGCACTTCCGCACCTACGCCCGGCCGCAGGACATCGGCCGTAGCGGCCGCTGGCAGTCGGAGTACCACGACGTGATGATCTATCACGATGAGTGCATCGGTGAGATGCTCAACCTGCTCGATGAGCTGGGCGTCACCGACGACACGATCGTGATGTACGGCACCGACAACGGCCCGCACATGAACAGCTGGCCCGATGCCGGCATGACCCCCTTCCGCAGCGAGAAGAACACCAACTGGGAGGGCGCCTTCCGCGTGCCGGCCCTGGTGCGCTGGCCCGGCAAAATTCCCGCTGGCACCAACATCACCGGCATCTGCAGCCACCTCGACTGGCTGCCCACCCTGCTGGCCGCCGCCGGTGAACCGGAGATCAAGGAGAAGCTGCTCACGGGCTATCAGGTGGGCGACAAAACCTTCAAGATCCACCTGGATGGCTACAACATGCTCGACTACTGGACGGGCCAGACCGACAAGAGCCCGCGGCGGGAGTTCTTCTACTTCTCCGACGACGGCGATCTGGTGGGTCTGCGCTACGACAACTGGAAGTTCGTGTTCAAGGAGCAGCGCTGCTCAGGCACCTGCCAGATCTGGGCCGAGCCCTTCGTGGAGCTCCGCGTTCCCAAGATCTTCAACCTGCTCACCGACCCCTACGAGCGGGCCGACATCACCTCCAACACCTACTGGGACTGGATGTTCGATCACATCTTCCTGATCGTGCCGGCCCAGTCCTATGTGGCCGAGTTCCTCAAGACCTTTGTGGAGTATCCGCCCCGTCAGAAGGCCGCCAGCTTCTCCCTGGAGCGGGTGATGGAGAAACTGGAGCAGGCCGCAAGCGGCGCGTCCTGACCCTGCAATCCTGGCCCACTGATGTGGGTTGGCTTGCCATCAAGGGCCCGCTTCGGCGGGCTTTTTGATGGGCAGATTGTTGCTGCAGCGGTGATCGAGGGACACCCTGATTGATCGCCTTTACGATAGATCGACCTTTTCGCCAATCCGAATGCCTGCCGCTCGCTCCACTCCCGGACGGCCCCCCGCCCAAGGAATGGTGTGGGTTCCAGCAGGCACCTTTGTGATGGGCTCTGACCACCACTATCCCGAGGAAGCTCCTGCCCATGTGGTGCAGGTGGAGGGCTTCTGGATTGACCGCACTCCGGTGACCAATGCCCAGTTCCTGAAGTTCGTGAAAGCCACGGGTTACCGAACTGTGGCCGAATTGCCGGCTGATGCGGCTGTCTATCCAGGTGCCAGCCCGGAGCAGCTAAAACCCGCTTCGATTGTCTTCGTGCCGCCGCCAGCTCCGGTGCAGCAGGCGAATCATTACCGCTGGTGGCAGTACAGGGCTGGTGCCGATTGGCGCCACCCCGAGGGGCCAGGTAGTTCGATTCGGGGAAAGGAGCAGCACCCGGTGGTGCACATTGCCCTTGCCGATGCCCAGGCCTATGCGGCCTGGGCTGGCAAACAGTTGCCCAGTGAGGCGGAGTGGGAGCGGGCTGCCTGGGGCGGGCGCGAGGGTTGTGAATTTGCCTGGGGGGATGAACTTCACCCTGGAGGTGTGCCAGCGGCCAACACATTCCAGGGAGATTTCCCCCATCACAACAGTTGTCTCGATGGCTTTGAGCGCACTTCACCGGTAGGCAGTTTCCCCACCAACGGCTACGGCCTGGCGGACATGATCGGCAACGTGTGGGAGTGGACTGACAGTTGGTATGGCCCCCATCAAGCGGAGCCCACGGGCTGCTGTGCGAGTGAGCTGTCCAGCATCGATCGCCAATCCCAGCATGGAGCTGTGCCCCGCAAGGTGGTGAAAGGGGGCTCGTTTCTTTGTACCCCCAGCTATTGCCGCCGCTATCGGCCTGCCGCCCGGATGGCCCAGGGCATCGACACGTCGACCTGCCACATGGGATTCCGCTGCATCGTTCGTCAGAGCTGACGTCGATCGAGCGCGTCGGCCAGACGGGTGGCGGCTGAAGCGAGCTGGGCCTGGGGGTCGGGGGGCGCCACGGCCTCCTCGCTGCGACGCATCGCTTCGATCGCCCGAACAATCAGGAACACCACGAAGGCGATCACCAGGAAGTTGATCAGAGCCACAATCACGCTGCCGGCGGGCCAGGCGGTGATCGAATCCACGTTGGCGGCCTTGAGAGCCGGTTCTAGGACGTTGCCCATCACCAGGCTCACCACGGCACGACCACCTTGCCGAAGGCGCCACCAATCACCACGGCGACAGCAAGGTCGACGACATTGCCTTTGTTGATGAAGTCCTTGAAATCGGAGAGCAAGGAAGAGCGGGAGCGGGTCATGGTTGTTGTCAGGGGTGCGGAGTTCGGTAGAGATGTCGGCAGAATAAGGCTGAGCTGAGATGGCGTTTTAAGCTCAGTGCTGCGCTTTGCGTCTAGGGCATTCGGCTCGAATGCAACGTTTGGATGTGCAGCTTGAATCGAGACTAGGCCAGTTCTGCTCAAGCGTGATTCTTTGTGGCCTTTGCAGGATGTAAGGAGTCTGTCGCCTTCTCTCGGTCTGCTCGACTGCGTTCGACGGGGCTGGACTCAGAAGAAGAACTTCAGCCCCAGCTCGATGCCGTTCTGGTAGCTGCTGAAGCCGCTTGATGGCGTGCGGTCGTTCTCGTAGCGCAGGCCCAGAAAGCGCCAGGACAGGTTGATATCGGTGTTGTTGCCTACCGCATAGCCCAGGCCCACCTGGGCATTCCCCGAGAGATCCTTGTCGCCGCTGAGTCCGAAGCCGCCGATGTCCCCGCGGGCGAACAGACGCAGCTTGGGCGATACGAACACGCTCGCCTGCATTCCCAGCAGGGGTTGGGCCCAGGTGCGTCCGAAGTTGCCCTGGCGTTCAAACGCAAGCCCCAGCGGACCATTGCCCTGGATCTGGGCCTCCACACCCAGCTGGGCATCAATCACGCGCACACCGGCATAGGGAATGATGCTGAATTGTCCCGGTTCAGCCACGGCCGACTCCGGGTCGCCAAAGCGGTAGCGCACAGCCAGGTCGTAGAGGCCCAGGGTGTTGGTGACGCTGGCCTTGCCGGTGAAGCGCCCGGCGGGGGTGGTGCGGGCGGCTTCGGCCCCCAGGCGCACGTAGCTCAGATCGGTGAGCAGGCCCAGTCGATCCCGTTCCACGCTGCCGCGCAGCGCTGTGATCCATTCCAGGCTGGAGAGGATGTCGCCGAGGTCGAGGTCGGTGTCGGCCTCGAAGCCGTTGATGGTGGTGGTGCCCGTGACCCGCAGGGGCGCAAAGCCATAGAGCTCCACGGTGCCCCGCCAGGGATTGCTGCCTTCTGCCGCGTCCTGGCCAGGCGCCGGTTCCACTTCGGAAGTGGTTTGCGGTTCGGGTGTGCTGGTTGTCGGCTTCGGCGGTGCCGGCGTTGGTCCGCCCTCAGCGGGAACGGCCTGGGCGAGGGCCGGTTGTAGCAGGGTGCCCGCCAGCAGCAGCAGCAGGGGGGCGGTTGCGCGACGCGGGGGGGCGGGACGGGGCAAGGTTATGGGTGGGTTGGCTGGAGGGGATCAGGCGAGCTTTGCTGTGCTAGCGGGTTGGGAAGAGCAGTTGGATCTGGGCCCGGATCGTCACATCGCCGAACAGATCGGGTTTGGCCAGGTTGGCGTAGGCCTGTAGAGAGGCATTCACGGGCTGGCTCAACACCGGCAGGATCGTGCGCGTGACCAGGGTCAGGCGATCGTTCAGGCGGAAGGGCACCACCGGTTGAATGTTCAGCACATTCAGGGTCTGGTCCTGGTCGGGCCCGAGGCCCAGGGTGGTGTTGTTCTGAACGGGGACGCTGATCAGGTTGGCGATCGGGTTCTGGGCCTGCTCGGCCAGGCCTTCCGTGGCCGAAGCCTGGGGCGCTTCTGAGCTGGGCGGAACGGGTGGTTGATCGCCGGCGCCAGGGCCCAGTTCGCCAGTACAAGCAGGCCTACCAGCTGGCTGAAGGGATGCCTGCACTTCACGATTGCCATTCAATGAACCAGGTCTGGATTGAAAAGGCCATGACATTAAGAACATCAACCCGGGCCAATTGATTGCGGGCGCATACCTGTGCCGAATGCGATTGGTTGCGTGTGTCAGTTCTCTGGCAGGGTCCTGCGGGGTGCAGGTGCGCTTTGCGCTGGTGGTTTGTGTTGTGATGCTCGATCGCCATAAAAAACCGCCGCGTTTAGCGGCGGTTGGGGTCTGGACCTGCAAGGCTGCCGATGGGACGTTCACACGTCGCCGAAGGCCACCTGGCAGGCCGCGTTGAGCAATTCGGCTTCCTGGGCGGTGCTGGGATTGCGACCATCCAGGGTGCCGCGCTTGCAGTCGGCGTTCAAGGCCACTTCCCGGTCGCCGGATTCGATCGAGAAGCTCACCGATTCGTCGTTCAAGGGTTCCACGCTGCCATACAGCAGGCGGTAATCCGTGTTCGGCACCACGATGGTGGTGGTGTGGGTTTCCACGGCGTCGTCGACGGCCGCGTTGATAATCGCCGCCGTGGCGAGGGTCGTGACCCCCCAGGCGGCCGCACTGGGACCCCACCAGCCCCAGCCGGGGGTCGCCCAGCCGCCGTACCAGCCATAGTTCCAGGGACGGGCGTAACCCCAGCCCGGCCGTGCCCAGCCGGGATAGTTGTCCCAGCGATCCCAGCGCTTATCCCAGCGCTTGGCCCGATCGTCCCAGCGGTCGTCCCGCCGATCCCAGCGGTCGTCCTGCCGTTTGTCGCGATCCTTGCGGTTGTCATCCCGCCGGTCGTCGCGGTTCTTGGCCCGGTCGTCCTGGCGGTTGTCCCGGTTGCCGGAGCGGTCGTCGCGACGGCCCTCGCCCTTGGTCGCCTGGCGCGAGTCAGAGCCCTTGCGCTTGTCGAGGGAGGGGCCGCCCTTCTGGCTGCTCTTGCTGGTCCAGCCCCCACTGGGTTTTTTCGTGCCCCGGTTGAGGCTGGAGCCAGAGCTCTTGAAGCCGCTCGCCCCCCTGGAGGATCGGGCCCGGCTGCCACCACCACGGCTCCCGCCACCCCCTTTGCCGCCCTTGGCAACCAGCTCCTGGGACTCCCAGTGGGAACCAGGCGCGTCCAGCAGCTGGTGGGCCGCCTCCGTCGGCAGGGCCGGCAGGGTCAGCAGACCGGCCAGCAGCACCCCGAAGACGTTGCGGGACCGCGCTGTCTGTCGGTGGGCCATCACTGCACCCCCTCGCAGGCCTCGTCGTAGCAGGTGAGGCTCACCCGGCCGTCGGGGCTGAACTTGACGCCCACCAGATCACGGCCAGCCAGCGCTTCGGTTTTTTCTTCGCGAACGCTGTTGAGGTAGTTGGGGTTCACCACGCAGAGATCTCTGCCGTTGAAGCAGATGGTGTTGGTGGAGAAGCGCGCCCCTGCTGAGTTCAGCACCACCCAGCTTTTGCGATTTTCATCCCAGAGGCTCATGCTCACGGGCGCTTCGGTGATGCGGATCTTCGCCACCTGCTTGCCGATCTGATGGATGTAGATCGTGGCGTCACCTTCATCGATCGCCTCCACCACACAGGGTTGGGCAGGTCCACCCTTGATGGAGCAGCTGGTTTCCAGCTTGTAGAGCGTCTGGCTACGTGCCTCGGCAGGCCCGGCGGACAGTCCGGCCAACAGGGCCGCACTGATCAGCGTTGAGGCGCCGGCGAGAAGGCCAATTCGGGGCACCGTTGGGTTTCTGAGTTGCATGAAGAGACAATCCCCATTGTGCAAGGGAAGCGTTCACATCGTGTTGCTGGACACACGGCTTGGCAGCAGCGCTGTTGCATTCGACTACAAAGCAAGCCCCCGCTGCGAATTCCCGCGCCCACTTATGAAAAAGCGCAAGACCTGACCCAAGGCGAACGAGAGCGGGCTTGGCCGGTACTTGCGCAAAAGAGAATCGATTGCAATAAGATCAAGGGGTCGCCGGCCCCGGGCGGTGCCCGCCAGGCGAGTCATCCCAGATGAGCGAACAGCGATGAGCAATCCGGTTGGATCCCAGGCTCTTGAGGGAGTAGCCCCCACCCGCACGCCCCTGCAGGTGGCCAAGAAAAAGGGCTGCAAGCAGCAGAAGTGCTCGAAGTGGAAGGGCGGCAAGTGCCGCTGCGGCCGGGAGTGAGCGTCAGTCGTGCCGTTCCATGCTGGGAACCAGGGCCAGCGAGGCCGCCAGGCCGAACAGCATGATCAGCAGCGCGGGCCCCATGGCCGCCCCCACCCGCTCGTCGCTGGCGTACTGGAACACGCGCACCGCCAGCGTGTCGAAATCGAAGGGCCGCAGGGCCAGGGTGATCGGCAGTTCCTTCACCACGTCCACGTAAACCAGTAAGGCGCCCACCAGCAGCGGACCGCGCAGCAGCGGCAGGTGCACGCGGCGCAGCACGTCCACCCAGTTGCACCCCAGGCTCGTGGCGGTTTCGTCCATGCTCGGCGGGATCCGCTCCAATGCGGCATCGAGGCCCTGTTTGCTCACGGTGAGGAAGCGATTGCCATAGCCCCAGATCAGCAGGAGCACTGGGCTGATTCCGAGGGGGCCGCCGAACACGATCAGGCCCAGGGCCAGCACGCTGCCAGGCACGGCATAGCCCAAGCCGGCAATCCAGCTCACCTGTCGCACCACGCTGCCCGGGCGCCAGCGCACACAGATGGCCAACAACAGGGCAGCAGCTGCGGTGATCAGGGAGGCGCCCACCGCCAGCGCCACGCTGCGCCCGGCCAGTTGCACCAGCTCACCGAGCGGTTCGGCCCGCAGATTCGGCCAGCCTTGCTGAACCCACAGAGCAGGGATCGCCACGGCACAGACGGGCGGCACAAGGCACACCAGCTGGGCGAGCGCGGCCCGCCAGCCCGCCAGTACCCAGCCCCGATCCTCGTTGCTGGCGCTCTCCAAGCTCCAGCGCCTGCTTCGGCGCCGCAGCAAACGTTCGGCGGCGATCAGCACCGCCACGATCGCCAGGGCCACCAGCGAAAGCAGGGCAGCTCCCTTGGGATCCCCCTCCACCTGCCAGCGATCGAGGATGCCGGCCGAAAGGCTGGGGACGCCGAGCAGGCGCACCGCCCCGAGTTCATTCACCACTTCCATGGCGCTGAGGGCGACGCCCGCCCCGATGGCGGGCAGCGCGATCGGCAGGCAGATGCGAAAAAAGCCCGCCCAGGGCCCGACTCCCAAGCTGCGGCTGGCGTCCACCAGGCGGTGGCCGCTGGCGGAGAAGCTCTCCGTGCTGAGCAGGAACACGTAGCTGTAGTTGGCCAGGGTGAGCAGCAGCACCGCCCAGCCCAGGCCGTGGATGCGCAGGCCCTGGTAGCTCGCCCAGTCGATCAGGCTGGCCGCCAGCAGGTAGGCGGGAAAGGCCATGGGAATCAGTTGGGCGCTGCGCAGCCAGCGGCGGCCTGGAAAGCGGCAGGCCGCGGTGAGCCAGCCAATCGCTGTTCCCAGCACCGCCCCAAGCGTCCCCTCGCCCAGCACAAGCAGCAGGGTGCCGCGGATCTGTTCAGCCCCGCTGATGCCCAGTCCCAGGGGGCTGGGCTGGGCCGCAAACAGGGCATCCCAGAACAGGGCCAGCAGGGGAACCAGGGCCAGCAAGCCGATGGCCAGGGCTGCCGCGATCAGCCCCCAACGGCCCCTGCGGGCTGCTGGGGGGACTGCTGCGAGGTTGGGTGCGGGACGCGCCGTTGAATCCATCGCAGTCGCGGCCGAGGCTCCGGTTTACTTCCAGCCAGCCTGTTCCATCAGCTGCACGGCTTCCCGGTTGCGCTGGCCGAGTTGCTGGATTGTGACCGGGGAGGCCTTGAATGTGCCCAGACGCTGCAGGGTGGGGTTGTTGCCCCATCCCTTCACCGGGTACTCGTTGTTCGCGCCTGCGTAGCCCTCGCCGGCAGTTGGTGAGGCGAGGAATTCCAGCAACTTGCGGGCCCCTTCCGGATTGTCCGCGTTGCGGGTTACGCCGCCGCCGGTGACGTTCACGTGGGTGGGATTGGGCCACACCACCCGCACCTTCTGGGCCAGCGCTTTGTCTGCGGCGTTGTCTGAGGTGAGCAGTCTGGCCAGGTAGTAGGTATTGGCCACGGCTGCGCCGCACTGGCCCTGGCCCACCGCCCGCACCATGGTGGTGTCGGAGGTGAAGAAGGGTTGTTTCACGTTGGCCACCATGCCTTTCAGCCAGCGTTCGGTGGTGTTGCGACCGGCCCGCTGCAGTACATCGGCGGTGAGCGATTGGCTGTAGACGCTGGAGCGATCGCGCATGCAGAGTTTGCCCTTCAGTTCGGGCCGTGCGAGATCGCCGTAGGTGCGGATCAACTTGGGGTTCACCTGGGCGGGATTCACCATCACGGGCCGCGCCCGGCGGGTGAGGGCAAACCACTGCCCCCCTGGATCGCGCAGGTTGGCTGGCACATCGCGATTGAGAGCCGCCGATTGGATCGGCCGAAACAGATTCAGCTCCTTCGCACGTTGAAGACGGGCCGCATCTACGGTGATCAAGATGTCAGCGGGGCTCTTGGCGCCCTCGCGACGTAGGCGCTCGATCATTTCATCGTCTTTGCCCTCGATCAGGTTCACCCGGATGCCCGTCTGGCGGGTGAACTGGGCATAGAGCTCCTTATCGGTGTTGTAGTGCCGACCGGAATACACATTCACCTGCTGGGAGCGGTTCTGGGCCTGCGCAACTGCAGTCATGAAACCCAGGAAGGTCAGGCTGCTGGCAGCAGCCATGCCAAGGCGGAAGGCCCTGGTTGTGAAGAGGGATTTCACCATCAATCAAGAGGAAGGGCAATCAAGAGGAAGGGGAAGGAATGAACCCGTGCACCGTGCGCCATTGGCCCACGGGACCAGGGTTAGGAGTGATGCCAGAGGCTGGACAGGGACGGATCCGTGATCTGGGGTTGGATCAGAACCGGAAGGTGGTTTGGATCACGCCGCCCCAGGCCTCGTTGAACCTGTTGGTGGAGGGTTCGTTGGCGTAGAAGATGGCCGGGGTGACGGTGATGTTGTCGGACACCCGGAAGCGGTAGAACAACTCGTAGAGCATCGAGTTGTTGTCGCCACCGGTGAAGGGGGCCTGGCCGACGGCGACCCCGGCGGCATTGCCAGCCCAGCCCACATCGCTCCACTGCAGACCAGCCATCCAGGACTGGGAATCATCCAGGCCGCCGCTGGCCCAGTTGTAGCCGTAGCCCAGGCTGATCGAAGGAATCCAGCTGCTCTCGATCGGACTCCAGTAGCCAGCGATCGACAGACTGTTGCTGTCGCCGCCATCGGGCACGCGGCTGCTGAAGTTGGCATTGCGCAGGCTGGAGTTCTGGGAGCCGTAGCGATAGCCGAGGGCCACGCCCCAGTTTGTGCTTCTCAGGCCCAGTTGGGTGAGAGCGCTGATGCCGCTGTCGGAGCTGAAGGCACCGACGGTGGAGTCAGCGAAACCGCTGCTGGCCACGTAGTTGAGGTCAAAGGTGACGTAGGGGCTGCCCTTGTCCACCTGTTGGCGCCAGCTGAGCCCCGCGCCCGCGCCGGTGGCCTTGTTGTAGGTGCCGGAGGCCCCTGCCAGGCCGAAATAGTCGTGGATGTCTGACTTGTAGGCGCTGGGGATGAAGGACAGCATCTCGGTGTTGCGCACCAGGGCACCCACGGTGAGATTGACGCTCTTGCCCACGGGGAAGCGGTAGAAGAGGCGGTCGATATCCACGCGGCCCTCCGTTCCGGCAGCTTTGTCGAGGCCAAGGATGCCTTCACGGAAGGGCAGGGAGCTGAAGTTGCCGGAGCGCAGACGGGTGCGCAGCAGGTCCTGGCCGCTGAAGCTGGTGTCGAAGCTCAGGCGAGCGTCGTAGTTGAAGGTGGTCTGGTTGGGATCGTTGGGACGGGTGCCATCGCTGTTGAGGCGGGGGCTGGTGAAGTCCGGTGAGCCGGCCAGGATGAAGCTCACCTCTCCACGCAGCTTGGTGGTGGTGGAGAACTGCTGGGCCTCCAGGGTGTTGACCTTGGCCTCGAGGCCATCGACGCGGCCCTTGAGCACGGCGAGTTCCTTCTCGAACTCGGCCATCAGGCGCTTGAG
>JBILNZ010000039.1:0-30001 GCA_044374745.1 Prochlorococcaceae cyanobacterium
CAGCCCAGAGTGGCTGACCAAGAGAGAAAAAGTCCTCAGAAAACGGTCTCAGAAGCAATTTACGGTCAAAGGCACTCTTTGCTGCTTGCTGCCTCCGCTCAAACCCCGTTTGTCCAGAGTTTCCCTAAGACAGCAGGGCTCCGTGATCCTTGATTAAGCACATGCGGATCATGTGTACAAGCAGTGCTTCAGCTTATTAGGGACTCCTGAAAAACGTTTTGCGAGCCTGGGTCAAACGCAACAGCGAACCAGGTGAGGTGGATGCCTTCTACTGGACAGTTCCTGCCCCTGACATCGTTAACTCCGCGCGGGAGGAACAGGGTTCGGTCTCAGTGTAGACCTCATGGGGAGTTCTGCCTCCCAGAGAGCTGTGTGGCCTTACATGGCAGTACCTCCACAGGAATCTGGCCAGGCTGATCTCAGCCTCCCAGCCATCGCTGTAGGCATGCAGGTACACCTCCTCATACTTGACTGTGCGCCACAGCCTCTCCACCAGGATGTTGTCGTAGCAGCGTTTCCTCCCCGACCAGCTGATTCTGATTCCGTCAGCTTGCAGGCGCGCCACGAAGTCGGAGGAGGTGAACTGGCACCCTTGATCGGAGTGGAAGACCTCTGGCTTACGGCCACTTCCGAGTGCCATTTCCAGAGCCTCAAGACAGAATTCCGTGTCAAGGCTGTTGGACAGCTTCCAGCTGAGCACGTTCCTGGAGAAGAGATCCACGATCGCCACCAGGTAGAGGAAGCCTTTCTGCAGAGGGATGTAGGTGATGTCAGTGGCCCAGATCTGGTCCACAGCCGTGACTGCGTTGAGATCCACCAGGCAGGGAAAGCGCTCAGCTGGATCTCCTGGAATGGTGGTGCGAGGTTTCCGGTAGATCGCCCGTAACCCCATGCGGCGCATGAGGTTTCGTGCCCGGTCACGGCTGATCGGGATCCCCTCTCGAGCCAGGTAGTCCACCATCCGGCGGCTGCCGCTGCATGGGTCTTCCAGATAGAGAGCGTCGATCCTGGCCATGATCCGCAGCGTCGAGTCCCGCACCGGTGTGGGCCGGTAGTAGAGCGTCGATCGGGGCAACCCAAGCAGCGCACATTGGCGGCTGACGCTGAGCTCGGGGTGGTCGTGATCGACCAGCTTGCGAAGGTCACGGGCATCAGAGCAGCTGAGACTTTTTTTTGAGCCACTCCAGCTCCATCTGCAGCCGCCCGATCTGCTGGAACAGCTCCGCCTCCTTGGCCTGTCCTTCCCCCTTGTCCTTGGTTTTCTTGTCCCTGGTGAACAACTCGCTGGCACCGTCCAACAGCTGCTTCTTCCACTGGCTCACCTGGATCGGGTGGATGGCGTGGTCGGCAGCGATCTCCTGGATCGTCTTGCGGCCACTGATCGCCTCCATGGCGACCCTGGCCTTGAACTCGGGGCTGTGGGTGCGGCGCTTACTCATTGGTGGGAGCCCCGATCAGGGGCGGTGCCCCGCCTCAGAGGTTAACGATGGGGGCTGTCCAGGAAAACCAGTCCACCTCAAGCCAGTAGCGGCGCAATGTTCCAGTTTAAACCAAAAGATCAACCTAATGAGCCATAGAGCATCGGCGCAAAGAACAGATTAATATGCAACATTTGGAGGATCCGCGCTATTCAGCGAGACGGCCGGCTGCCAGGTCATTGTATTGCAATGGCCTCGACACTTTAAGGCTTGAAAGCTGACTTTCCTCAATCAACTCCTTACCCTCCTCTCAAAACAGAATTCAGCGCCCAGGCCACAATCATTGGCACTCAATAGATAAGCACATAGTTCCAATCATTCAGAATGCTTCGCTAGGAGTAAAGTCGCGATGGATGGAACACTCGACATACATCTCACTGAAAGAGAGTAATCCATTTGCCTGAATCAAAGACCTGGCCATCATGCCAAGGATTTAATTGAAGCAGATTTGCTTTTATGTCATGACGAACGAAAACCGCATCAACCTGCGACAGACAGTCTTTATAGTAGCAGAAGTCAACAATGTCCCAAAGCTCAAATCCTTGCTCTCTCATGTACCGAACTCGATCAAAGAACAAATTATTGTCTATGCTTAATGCCGCCTCAACCACCACACAAGAGCATTTTTGCAAGCATGCACCCGCACCCTTCAGGATCTTTAGCTCAACACCGTCCACATCAACTTTGAGAAGGATATCGCCTTTTGGGGCAAACATCAAAATGAGACTATTAAGCGTAGTGATATCAATTTGCCTATAATGCGGACTTGAAGGGTGATCGGCGATGGTAGCATGAGTGATACCACCAAATCCTGTAATATCGTATATATTCAAAAAAGCAGCGCCCTCAAATTCACCACAGGCCTTGGGCACAAGAACATGATCTATTTCTGCATAGTTCACTCGAATAGAGTCATGAAACTCAATCGCAGGTTCAACCAAAATATGGCGCACATCAGGATAGACTCTAATGAGCTCTGGTGTCTGTTGATGTACGCCAACATCTAGAACAGTGGCAACTGGCAATCCCTTTTGTCGCAATAGTTGAAGAGACTCAAGCTTGGTTGGGCGCATGCGATGCGGGAAAAAGAGTTAAAGATGAAATCATTGAGCAATGCCAATCGACTATCCCTGCAAATCGCATTCACGAGCAACTCATAGGATAGATCTGATTGCATACAGGTCTGCAAGGCAGATTGCATGCAGACCATTGGATTATTCGGATTGGCCGCAATTTAATCAGTTCGCAAAGTCAATGAAGCCTATTAATTATTTGTGTGGCCCCTCTAGTATCGCATAGTCAGCCCCATGATAGAAGTCGCCAATGGCCTGCCCGCTTCGGTCGATCTTGCCATTCAGATCAGCCATGATCCTCGTTGTCAAGTCATCCTTTGACCTCGAAACAGCCAGTCTTGCTGAGCGCTAGTCCAACTTTTCTAACTACGCCCACGACCCATAAGACCAGCCAGACCTGATGGCTAGAGTGTGCTGTTAATACATCTTGCATTTCCAGTCATTTTTGCTTTCGTTAAAGAATGAACATGATTTCACCCATGCCGATTGTTCAATTTGTCCATATTCCCAAATGCGCAGGAACATCCACCTGGAACTTGCTGGCCAATCTTTCAGGAGATCCGAGCAGATATCAGCCTGCGCATCAACCACTGCAAAAGCGGCAAGCAGGTGAATATCTTTTCACAATAGTTCGAGACCCCGTAGATCGAATTCTATCGCTATATACATACGCGATCAAAAGAGGAGATTTCTATATTTTTAAGCAAGCCCCCTATCTGTGGGGCTCCACGCTTTACGAGTTTGCGTACTATCTCTACAGCACCAAAGATCCAACTTTTTTCAATTGCATGATTCAATTCATGGATGGATCTTTTCCTGACATCAACGTGGGTAGCTGGACAGAGGCCCTAGAGAGAATCAAGGCAAAGAATTACGATCATATTGGATTCGTGGACAACTATGACAACACCGTTGCCTGGCTTGTACGGCTTTTCGGGCGAAGGCCAAACCAGAAAGGCCAATCTCACATCAATAGGAGCAAAAACGCTGAGATCAAGCCAAACGAGATTACGAAGCAGCCGAGATTCAATAAAGCCCTAGAGCTTATTGTCGACTCTAATCACCAGGACATCATGCTCTACAACCACCTAAAAGAGTCCATGCCATCTTGCAATGGCTAGATACCCAGCCAAGGCGATCTAGCAGGAGCACGCCACGGAGTATCTGTGGCAGTGGAGCCTAATCATGCAGGAAAGAAGCACCCTTAAAGCCTGTTGCCTGTGATCTCTTGATCGTCCCATCCCGCAAGGGAGACTTGGTAATGATTCGATCTGGGCACTTCTGGCACTGGTCACGCAGGCAGAAGCGCCCAAAATCAGACCGCAGCCATCACAAGCTCAGCCAGGCCGAGGTTCGCCTTCTCGCTCGGAGGCACAAGCAGTTTGAAGCGCATTTTCGAGCTGGACCAATCGGCCAGGAGCGCCGCGGCCTTGGCGCTACCGGTGCGCTGCAGGTGGCTCTCCAGCAGAGGTTTGAGCAGGGCTTCCTGCTCAGGGGTGGTGAGCTCGCAGATGGCCACGATTTCGGGATTCACCCGATCAACCAAGCCGCCACTCTCATCCAGGATGAAGGCCACGCCACCAGTCATGCCCGCCCCGACGTTGCGACCGGTGCTACCCAGCACCACCACCACGCCGCCGGTCATGTACTCGCAACAGTGGTCGCCCGCACCCTCCACCACGGCCACGGCACCGCTGTTGCGCACAGCAAAACGCTCGCCAGCCCGACCCAGGGCAAACAGTTCGCCACCCGTGGCGCCATAGAGGCAAGTGTTGCCCAGGATCACCTGACTACCGGGGTTGTTGCCACCGTCGGGAGGCACCACCGTGATAGATCCACCGTTGATCCCCTTGCCCACGTAGTCGTTGGCTTCGCCCACCAGGCGCACGGCCATGCCCTGCACGTTGAAGGCGCCGAAGCTCTGGCCGGCAGCGCCCGTGAAGGTGAGATCCAGCTGGCCCTTGAAGCCCGTATTGCCGTGGCGGGCGGCGATCTCACCGCCAAGGCGAGCACAGACACTGCGATCAGTGTTCACGATCGGCACGCTGCGGGCAACCCGGCCGTGGTTGTCGATGGCGGCCAGCAGCTCGGCATCGGCCAGCAGCTGGTCTTCCAACACAGCCCCATTGCCATGGGCCTCGGCGTCGTGGCGCAGCCAGCTGCGGTCGGCCGCCGCATCGATCGGAGACAGCAGACAGGTGAGATCGAGCGTGCTGGTTTTGGCCAGCTGCACAGATCGGGGCTGCAGGTATTCCGTGCGGCCGATCAGATCCTCAAGCCGGGCCACGCCCAGCACGCTGAGCAGCTGGCGCACCTCTTCGGCCACGAACAGGAAGAAGTTCACCACGTGCTCGGGGATGCCGGTGAAGCGCTTGCGCAGGGCCTCCTTCTGGGTGGCCACGCCCACAGGGCAATTGTTGGTGTGGCACACGCGGGCCATGATGCAGCCCTCGGCGATCATCGCGATTGAGCCGAAGCCGTATTCCTCGGCGCCCAGCAGGGCGGCGATGATCACATCCCAGCCGGTCTTGAGGCCGCCATCGGCACGCAGCAGCACCCGATCGCGCAGGCCGTTCTCCAGCAGCGCGCGGTGCACCTCGGTGAGGCCCAACTCCCAGGGGGTGCCGGCGTGCTTGATCGAGCTCAGCGGGGAGGCACCGGTGCCGCCGTCGTGGCCGGAGATCTGGATCACATCGGCGTTGGCCTTGGCCACGCCGGCGGCAATCGTGCCGATGCCGATCTCGGCCACCAGCTTCACGCTCACCTTGGCGGCCGGGTGTACCTGGTGCAGGTCGTGGATCAGCTGGGCCAGATCCTCGATCGAATAGATGTCGTGGTGGGGGGGCGGCGAGATCAAGGCCACACCCGCCTTGCTGTTGCGCAGCCAGGCGATGTAGGGATCCACCTTGGGTCCGGGCAGCTGGCCGCCCTCGCCGGGCTTGGCCCCCTGGGCCACCTTGATTTCCAGCTGCTGGCCGCTGCGCAGGTATTCGGGCGTCACGCCGAAACGACCCGAGGCGATCTGCTTGATCGCCGAGCAGGCGGTGTCGCCGTTGCGCAGGCCCTTGATCGTGGGCAGGGTGGCCGAGCGGCCCTCGCCATCCACATCGGTGAGGGTGTGGAAGCGGGCCGGATCCTCGCCGCCTTCGCCGCTGTTGCTCTTGCCGCCAATGCGGTTCATCGCCACCGCCAGCACCTCGTGCGCTTCCCGTGAGAGGGCACCGAGGCTCATGCCGCCGGTGCAGAAGCGGGCGCAGATGCTCTCCACACTCTCCACCTGATCCAGCGGCAACGGCGTGGCCGCCGGCCTGAGCTCGAGCAGGTCGCGCAGGGCCGTGACCGGCCGGTTTTCCAGCAGGGTTTTGTAGGTGGTGAAGTGGTCATAGCCCGGCCCGGCCTCCACGGCGGCGTGCAGGGCCTTGGCCATCTCCGGGCTGTTGAGGTGGTACTCGCCGCCCGTGCGGTATTGCACGAAGCCCATGAACTCGAGCTTGCTGCGGTTGAGTTCAGGGAAGGCCTTGGTGTGGAAGCTCAGGGTTTCGCTGGCAAGCTCGCTCAGACTCAGGCCGGCCACGCGGCTGGTGGTGCCTTTGAAGGCGAGCTCGATCAGGTCGGCGCCGATGCCGATCGCCTCGAAGATCTGGGCGCCGTGGTAGCTGGCCAGCAGCGAGATGCCGATCTTGGAGAGGATCTTGCGCAGGCCGTCTTCCAGGGCCTTGCGCACGTTGGCCTGCACCTGATCGGGCGTGAGGGCCGGCAGTTTGCCGCGCTCGATGTTGGTCTGCACCTTGGGCTGGGCCAGCCAGTGGCGCGCTGTTTCCCAGGTGAGCCAGGGGCACACGGCGCTGGCGCCGTAGCCGATCAGGCAGGCCACGTGGTGGGTGCTCCAGCACTGGGCCGTGTCCACCACCAGCGAGGTCTGCAGGCGCAGGCCCAGATTGAGCAGGTGGTGGTGCACCGCGCCCACCGCCAGCAGCGGCGGCAGGGTGGTGGTGGTGGCACTGATGCCCCCTTCAGCGCCTGAGCGATCGGAGAGCACCAGGATCAGGCTGCCACCGCGAACGGCCGCTTCGGCTTCGCTGCGCAGCCGATCGAGGGCAGCGCTGAATGCAGAGGGCCCATCGCTGATCGGCACCAGGGTGGAGAGGGTGCTCAGGGGCAGGCCCTGCTGGCCCAGGGCCGCCAGCTCAGCCTCGTTGAGGATCGGGCTGCCCAGGTGCAGCACGGCGGCGGCCGAGGCCTCAGGGCGGAGGGCCGAGCCCCGCTTGCCCAGATGCATCTCCAGGCTCATCACCAGCTTTTCGCGCAGCGGATCGATCGGCGGGTTGGTCACCTGCGCGAAGCGCTGTTTGAAGTAGTCGTAGAGAAGGTGCGGCCTGTCGGAGAGCACCGCCAGGGGGATGTCGTCGCCCATGCAGTAGGTGGGCTCCTTGCCGGCGCCGGCCATGTCCTCGATCACCAGATCGAAGTCTTCTGCGGTGAAGCCGAAGGCCGTCTGCAGCTGCAGCAGCTCCAGATCGCCCAGCTGGCGCTCCTGGGTCCAGGGCTGGGGGGCCAGGCTGCAGCGGTGCTCCGCCAGCCAGGCGCCGTAGGGATGGCGCGCGGCCACCTCCTCCTTCACCTCCCAGTTGTGCAGCAGGCGGCCCTGCTCCAGATCCACGGCCAGCATCTGGCCAGGGCCCAGCCGGCCCTTCTCAAGAATGCGGCTCTCCTCCAGCTCGGCCACACCGGTCTCGCTTCCCATCACCACATAGCCGTCACTGGTGATGCAGTAACGGGCAGGGCGCAGCCCGTTGCGATCCAGGGTGGCGCCAACACTGCGGCCATCGGCAAACACCAGCAGGGCAGGGCCATCCCAGGGCTCCTGGGTGCAGGCGGAATACTCATAAAAGGCCTGGATCTCCGGCCTGTCGGCCAGCTCCGGCTGATCGCGGAAAGCTTCCGGCACCAGGGTGAGCAGGCTCTCGGTGATCGGCCGGCCGCTGCGCACCAGCAGCTCCAGGGTGGCGTCGAGGTTGGCCGAATCACTGAAGGCCGGGTTCACCACCGGCTTGAGATCGGCGGCGTCCTCACCCCACACGGCGTCGAGGTTGGCCTCGGCGGCCCGGGCCCAGTTGAGGTTGCCCAGCAGGGTGTTGATCTCGCCGTTGTGGCCGAGCAGGCGCATCGGCTGGGCCAGGGGCCAGCGGGGCAGGGTGTTGGTGCTGAAGCGGCGGTGATACACCGCAAAGGTCACGGCGAAGCGCTCGTCGCGCAGGTCGGCGTAGAAGCGCGCCAACACCTCTGAGCGCACCATGCCCTTGTACACAAGGGTGCGACTGCTCAGCGAGGCGAAATAGAGCTCACCGGGGCCAGGCCCCCACACGGCTCGGGCCCGGTCACCGCAGCGGCGACGCAGGCGGAAGAGCAAGCTCTCCAGAGCATCACCGTTCTGATCAGCGGCCAGCAGCCACTGCTCGATCACTGGAGCGGTGCCTAGGGCCATCGGGCCCAGCACGGTGGGGTCTACCGGCACGGCGCGCCAGCCCAGACTGCGCAGGCCCAGGCGCCCAGCCTCCTCAGCACAGAAAAGCTTTGCCTGCTCGCGGCGGGCTGCATCGGCGGGCAAGAACACCATGCCCAGTCCGCGGGCCTGGCCGCTGGCGGCTGCGGCCTCAGGCCACACGGCATCGAAATAGCTCCAGGGAATGCCACACAGCACACCGGCGCCATCGCCGGAATCCCCATCGCCACCACAGCCACCACGGTGCTCCATGCAGCCAAGGCCGCGCAGGGCCTGCTGAAGCACCCAATGGCTGGCCTCCCCTTTCAGACTCGCCAGGAAGCCCACACCACAGGCGTCTTTCTCGCCTGCCACAGCCGCCGGCGCCGGGCTGTCGCAATGGGGCCAAACAGGGCGCGAAAACTGGGGCATATCCAGAGGAGTTCCGGCAGTGGCTGCAGGGATTGGGGTGATCGGAGCACAGATGGCCGGCTGATCCGCCGGCGACTGGCAGCCGGTGATTCGGCCCTCTCGGCATGGCCTGAAGGCCGTTTCGTAGGGCTGGACCAAACCGGTGGTGAACCGGCGTCGCGGCAGGCCCTTGGGCACGCGCGTCGGCCTAACCACCAATCCTAGTTACAGGAGCCCCAGCCATCGCATTTAGCGTCTTGAAACCATTGCCACGACCGCACCGGTCCCCGCCATGCCCAGTGCCACCGCGTTAGCAGCCCTGGTTTCCCTGGTGCTCGGCAACGTGGTGAGCGAAATGATGGGTGGCGCGGGGACAGCCAGTGCCGCTCCGCGACAAGCCCAGTGGTCCGGCTCCGGCAGCCAGTCTGAGCCCAGCCAACCCAGCGCCGCGTCCAGGGCTCGCGAGGGCAACAGCCTGCTGATCAATGGCCGCAGCCAGCAGGCCCAGTGGCGCTGGATCGGGGCCAGCGGTCAGCCCCCGCAGCAGCTCTGGCTCCCCCTGGAGGTGCTCCTGAACCAACTCGGCGTGAGCAGTCGCAGCCTGCCCGACGGCAGCCTCGATCTGGAATGGTTCGGCCAGGGATTGAAGGTACCGCCTTCAGCCCAGCAGGCCCTGGCCGATGAAGTGGCCCTGGATGCCCTGTCTTTGCTGCGGTCCATGGGCGTGGCCATGGAAGCCGAGGGGGCGCAACTGCGGCTGAGCCTGGCCCAGGCCAATCTTCTGCAAGTTCGCAGCTCCAGCCAGGGCAGTGGCCTGCGGGTGGTGCTCGACTTCGACGCGCCGGCGATCGTGCGCCAGGACGGCAACGAGCTGGTGCTCGACGTGCGCAGCGCCCCTCAACAACAAGTCCAGCTGCGCCAACTCGGCCTGGTGAGCCGCCCGATGGGCCAGAGCCTGGCCCTGCGCAGCACGCTTGGGAGACCCCAGCGGGTCTTCACCCTTGGGGCGCCCAACCGGCTGGTGATCGACCTGCCCGCGGGGGGGAAAGCCGCTGCCCCCACAGCACCGGCGCCGATCGATCCCCAGCTGCAGGCGCTCCTGGGTCGGGGCGTGCGCTGGGAGCAGCTCAGCCGAAGCGGCATGCGCATCAACGCCGTGCGCGTAGAACCGCTCAACGGCCCGCTGCGGCTTGTGCCCCTCGCCCCCACTGGAGGGATGGAGGGTCTGCTCACCCTGCCCCAGCTGGCCCAGCAGCGCCAGGCCCTGGTGGCTATCAATGGTGGCTACTTCAACCGGGTGCGGCGCCTTCCACTCGGAGCCCTGAAAGTCGATGGTCGCTGGCTCTCGGGTCCGATCCTCAACCGGGGCGTGGCCGCATGGAGCGGTCGGGATCTGCCCCGCTTCGGCCGGCTCAGACTGCAGGAATGGGTCACCGGCGCCAATGGCCAGCGGCAGGCCCTCGTGGTTGTGAACAGTGGCTTTGTGCAGCGGGGCATCAGCCGTTATGACGACGCCTGGGGGCCGATGTATCGCGCCCTCAGCGGTTCGGAATCGGCCCTGCTGCTGCGCCAGGGGGAGGTGAGCCAGCGCTTCGAGAGCGACCAACTGGAGCAGGGCGTGCCCCTGCGGGCCGGCGACACTTTGCTGGTGGCCCGCGGCGGGGCAGGGCTGCCCTGGGGCCAGGGCGAACGGATCACCCTCAGTAGCCAGCCCAGCTCACCCCTGGGGGATGCCGAGCAGGTGATCGGCGGAGGGCCGCTGTTGCTCCTGCAGGGGCAACTGGTGCTGAACGGTGCCGTCGAACAGTTCGGAGCTGCTTTCATGCAACAGGGAGCCCCCCGCACCGTCTTGGCCAGCGACGGGCTCGAGGTTTGGCTGATCACCGTCGAAGGGGAGAACGGACCCGGACCGACCTTGGAACAGACCGCCCAGATCCTGCGCCAGATGGGCGTACGCGACGCCCTCAACCTGGATGGTGGCAGCTCCACCGGACTCGTGATGGGTGGGAGCCTGAGGGTGATGGGCCGCGGGGTGGCGGGCCGCGTCCACAACGGAGTGGGCCTGGTGGCTCCCTGATGGATCACCTTTCGTCTAGGACTTCGATGGCCAACTGCTGCCAGGATGGCGAGATCACGATCACGCCCGGCACAGCCGCGCCCGCACCACCGTCATGCCCAAGGGCCACAGCTTGCGCCTGACCGCTGCCGCTGCCGCCGAACTGGGCCGACAGGCCGCGGTGGCGGGAACCCCGGGGCTGATGCACCTCGACCTGGTTGAAGGCGGCTGTGAGCAGTGGACCATCCGGCTGCGGCCTGGCCATCTGGCTGGAGTGCCGATCGCCCGCGCCGATGGCGTGACCCTCTACGCGCCTGGCGAGCAGGTGACGCTGCTGGCAGGGCTCAGCCTCGACTACCGCGGTGATCTGAGCGGCGGCGGATTCCTCGTGCGCAGCAGCAATGGGCTTAAGAGCTGCGCCTGCGGTGCGGCCTTCAGCCGGCAGACCTCAGGAGGAGGGGGGCAGGCGACCCAGTAAGGTTGCGAATTGTCGAAAGCGGTCGGACGTCCGACCACTGTTCCCGGCCCCCGAACCTCCGGCCCTCGATGCCCACCATTCAGCAGCTCATCCGTACCGAGCGGCAGACCCTGACTCGCAAGACGAAGTCCCCTGCCCTGCGCGCCTGCCCCGAGCGGCGTGGAGTGTGCACCCGTGTGTATACCTCCACCCCGAAGAAGCCCAACTCAGCGCTGCGCAAGGTGGCCCGGGTGCGCCTCACCTCTGGCTTTGAGGTGACCGCCTATATCCCAGGCATCGGCCACAACCTCCAGGAACACTCCGTGGTGCTCATCCGCGGCGGCCGGGTCAAGGACCTTCCCGGTGTGCGGTACCACATCATCCGCGGCACCCTCGACACCGCCGGGGTCAAGGATCGTCGTCAGTCCCGCTCCAAGTACGGCGCCAAGACTCCCAAGGACTGAGTCCTTCGCGTCTGCCCGGTCCTCTCTCTGACCCTCCTCCCTCCAGCCCCTCTCCCGTTCCTCCATGTCTCGCCGCAACGCTGCCGAGAAGCGCCCCGTTCTTCCCGATCCTCAGTTCAACAGTCGTCTGGCCTCGATGATCGTGGCCCGGTTGATGAAGCACGGCAAGAAGTCCACCGCCCAGCGGATCCTCTCGGATGCCTTCAGCCTGATCAACGAGCGCACCGGCAACGACCCTCTGGAGCTGTTCGAGACCGCCGTGCGCAACGCCACTCCCCTGGTGGAGGTGCGGGCTCGCCGGGTAGGCGGGGCCACCTACCAGGTGCCCATGGAAGTACGCCAGGAGCGTGGTACCGCCATGGCCCTGCGCTGGCTGGTGAACTTCTCCCGCGCCCGCAATGGCCGGAGCATGGCCCAGAAGCTTGCCGGCGAACTGATGGATGCCGCCAATGAGGCAGGCAATGCCGTTCGCAAGCGGGAGGAAACCCACAAGATGGCCGAGGCCAACAAGGCTTTCGCCCACTACCGCTACTGAGCGCTAGCACCCACCAGGCCCCGGAGCATCGCTCTGTAGAGTGCCCTTCACATTTATAGACCCTTCGGAGACACCCCACTGTGGCCCGCGCCTTTCCACTGGAACGCGTCAGAAATATCGGCATCGCCGCCCACATCGACGCGGGCAAAACCACCACCACTGAGCGGATCCTCTTCTACTCAGGCGTCGTTCACAAGATGGGCGAGGTCCACGACGGAGCTGCCGTGACCGACTGGATGGCCCAGGAGCGTGAACGGGGCATCACGATCACCGCTGCGGCCATCTCCACCAGCTGGAAGGATCACCGCATCAACATCATTGATACCCCGGGCCACGTTGACTTCACCATTGAGGTGGAGCGCTCGATGCGGGTTCTCGATGGAGTGATCGCCGTGTTCTGCGCCGTGGGTGGCGTACAGCCCCAATCGGAAACGGTGTGGCGCCAAGCCGATCGCTACAAGGTGCCCCGCATGGTGTTCGTCAACAAGATGGACCGCACCGGCGCGGACTTCCTGAAGGTCTATGGCCAGATCAAGGATCGCCTCAAGGCCAACGCCGCACCGATCCAGCTGCCCATCGGTGCAGAAGGTGAACTCAGCGGCATCATTGATCTGGTCAAGAACAAAGCCCTGATCTACAAAGACGACCTGGGCAAAGACATCGAAGAAACTGATGTCCCGGCCGACATGGTCGACCTCGTCGACGAGTGGCGGAACAAGTTGATGGAGTCGGTCGCGGAGACCGATGAAGAGTTGGTTGAAGTGTTCCTGGAGACCGGCGAGCTGAATGAGGATCAGTTGCGCAAGGGGATCCGCGAAGGCGTGCTCAAGCACGGCCTGGTGCCGATGCTTTGTGGTTCAGCATTCAAGAACAAGGGCGTTCAGCTCCTGCTCGATGCGGTCGTTGACTACCTGCCCGCTCCGGTTGACATTCCACCCATCCAAGGTGTGCTTCCCGACGGCAGCGAAGCCCTGCGCCCCTCCGAGGACAGTGCTCCCTTCAGTGCTCTGGCCTTCAAGGTGATGGCCGACCCATTCGGCAAGTTGACTTTTGTCCGCATCTACTCCGGGGTACTACAGAAGGGCAGTTATGTATTGAATTCCACAAAGGATAAGAAAGAGCGCATCTCCCGCCTGATCATCCTCAAGGCTGACGAGCGTGAAGAAGTGGATGAACTTCGAGCAGGCGACCTGGGCGCTGTGCTTGGGCTCAAGGACACCACAACAGGAGACACCCTCTGTGTCGACAGTGATCCGATCATTCTCGAGTCGCTGTATATCCCCGAGCCGGTGATCTCCGTGGCGGTTGAGCCCAAAACTAAAGGGGATATGGAAAAGCTTTCCAAAGCTCTCACATCTCTCGCCGAAGAAGACCCCACCTTTAGGGTCTCAACCGATCCAGAAACCAATCAGACAGTGATCGCCGGGATGGGTGAATTGCACCTCGAGATCCTGGTTGACCGCATGCTGCGCGAATTCAAGGTGGAGGCCAATATTGGCGCTCCCCAGGTGTCCTACAGGGAAACCATCCGCGGCAGCGCCAAGGGCGAAGGAAAGTTTGCTCGCCAGACCGGCGGCAAGGGGCAGTATGGCCATGTTGTGATCGAAATGGAGCCCGGGGAACCGGGTTCAGGTTTCGAATTCGTCAACAAGATTGTTGGCGGCATCGTGCCGAAGGAATACATCGGTCCTGCCGAAAATGGCATGAAGGAGACCTGCGAATCCGGCGTGATTGCAGGTTATCCAATGATCGATGTGCGCGTCACCATGGTTGACGGCTCTTATCACGACGTCGACTCTTCGGAGATGGCGTTCAAGATCGCCGGCTCCATGGCCTTCAAGGACGGCGTCAAGAAGTGCAATCCTGTACTGCTTGAGCCGATGATGAAGGTGGAGGTTGAGATCCCCGAGGATTTCCTCGGCTCCGTGATCGGTGACCTCTCCTCCCGCCGAGGCCAGGTCGAAGGGCAGTCCGTCGACGACGGCCAGTCCAAGGTCCAGGCCAAGGTGCCCCTAGCCGAGATGTTCGGCTACGCCACCCAGCTCCGATCCATGACCCAGGGTCGGGGTATCTTCTCGATGGAATTCAGCCACTACGAGGAAGTACCTCGCAATGTGGCCGAGGCCATCATCTCCAAGAATCAGGGCAAGTCCTGATCTTTTCCCCCCTAACCCACCTAACCCCCGATTCTTTCCTTCCATGGCTCGCGAGAAGTTTGAGAGGAATAAGCCCCACGTCAACATCGGCACCATCGGCCACGTTGACCACGGCAAAACCACACTGACGGCCGCCATCACGAACGTGCTGGCCAAGAAAGGTCAGGCCAAGGCCCAAGCCTATGATCAGATCGACGGTGCTCCTGAGGAGCGTGAGCGCGGTATCACCATCAACACCGCCCACGTTGAATACGAGACCGATGGTCGTCACTACGCCCACGTGGATTGCCCCGGTCACGCGGACTACGTGAAAAACATGATCACAGGTGCCGCCCAGATGGATGGCGCCATTCTCGTGGTTGCCGCCACTGACGGCCCGATGGCGCAAACCAAAGAGCACATCCTGCTCGCCAAGCAGGTGGGTGTGCCCGCCCTCGTGGTGGCCCTCAACAAGTGCGACATGGTCGACGATGAGGAGATCCTCGAGCTGGTGGAACTGGAGGTGCGCGAACTGCTCTCCAGCTACGACTTCCCTGGTGATGACATCCCCGTGGTGAAGGTCTCCGGCCTCAAAGCCCTGGAGGGTGACGCCGAGTGGGAAGCCAAGATCGACGAGCTGATGAACGCTGTCGACACCGCGATCCCCGAGCCCGAGCGCGAGATCGACAAGCCATTCCTGATGGCCGTGGAAGACGTGTTCTCGATCACCGGTCGTGGCACCGTGGCCACCGGCCGGATCGAGCGCGGCAAGGTGAAAGTTGGCGAAGAAATCGAAATTGTGGGTATCCGCGATACCCGCAAAACCACGGTGACCGGTGTCGAGATGTTCCGCAAGCTGCTCGATGAGGGCATGGCTGGCGATAACGTGGGTCTACTGCTGCGTGGCATCCAGAAGGAGGACATTGAGCGTGGCATGGTTCTGGTGAAGCCAGGCTCCATCACCCCTCACACCAAGTTCGAGGGTGAGGTGTACGTCCTGAAGAAAGAAGAGGGAGGACGCCACACCCCCTTCTTCGCCGGATATCGTCCGCAGTTCTACATCCGCACCACGGATGTGACCGGTCAGATCACCGCCTTCACCTCTGACGATGGTGCGAACGTGGAAATGGTGATGCCAGGCGACCGTATCAAGATGACCGGTGAACTGATCTGCCCAGTGGCCATCGAGCAGGGTATGCGCTTCGCCATCCGGGAAGGCGGCCGCACCATCGGTGCCGGCGTGGTTTCCAAGATTCTGGCCTGATCTCTGGCCAAGT
The DNA here is from genome assembly GCA_044374745.1 of Prochlorococcaceae cyanobacterium. Taxonomy (GTDB): domain Bacteria; phylum Cyanobacteriota; class Cyanobacteriia; order PCC-6307; family Cyanobiaceae; genus NIES-981. Next base: position 15,369 of record JBILNZ010000039.1, read on the forward strand.
CTTCCCACTGATCTAAGGTCAATGGGGTGGACAAGTTGTCCACCCCTCTGCTTTGACCCTTCGCATCTCGACAATTTCACCTCGATCCGACTCACCTCGATCCGAGGTCACCGTCCCGGCCCCGTCCGGTTTCATCGCTCGTTCTATCGCTCTCCGTAGCGGCCCCAGGGTTTGTCTTCTTCCCATGTCCACCGCCATCACCCAGCAGAAGATCCGCATCCGTCTCAAGGCGTTTGACCGCCGCATGCTCGATCTCTCCTGCGACAAAATCATTGAAACTGCCGATCACACCGCCGCCACGGCGATCGGCCCCATCCCTCTGCCCACCAAGCGCAAGATCTACTGCGTGCTTCGCTCTCCTCACGTGGACAAGGACTCACGCGAGCACTTCGAGACCCGCACCCACCGCCGCATCATCGACATCTACAGCCCGTCTGCCAAGACCATCGATGCCCTGATGAAGCTCGACCTGCCGAGCGGTGTTGACATCGAGGTGAAGCTCTGAGCTGGCGCCGCGGCAGCCACGGGTTGTTTCTAAGATTCGGGGGCACCTCCTGCTGAAGCCATGGGTGAACTGGCCGTACGGGAGCTGCCCCTGTTTCCTTTGCCTGACGTGGTGCTCTTCCCACAGGAAGTGCTGCCCCTGCACATTTTTGAGCCGCGATACCGCATGTTGCTCCGCACCGTGATGGCGGAGGACCAGCGCTTCGGGGTGATCCGCTGGGATCCCCAGGAAGGGCGGATGGCCGATGTGGGCTGCTGCGCCCAGATCATTCACTGCCAAACCCAGGATGACGACCGCAGCAACATCGTGACCATGGGCCAACAGCGCTTCCGCGTGCTGGACGTTGTGCGGGAAGCGCCCTTCCGGGTGGGCTTGGTGAGCTGGATTGAGGATGGGTCCGATCCTGACCCCGACGGCACCGCCAGCCTGGCGGAGCAGGTCCGCGATGCACTGCGCGATGTCGTGGAACTGACGGCCAAATTGATCGGCAAGCCAGCCCAGCTGCCCAATGATCTGCCCGAGCTGCCGCGAGAGCTCTCGTTCTGGATCGGCTCCCACCTGGGCGGTCCCGTTGCTGATCACCAACAGGCCTTGCTGGAGATCACCAGCACCGCTGAACGTCTGCGCCAGGAATTCGACCTGCTCGACCACACCCGCCGCCAGTTGGCCGCTCGTACCGTGCTCAAGGACACCTTTCAGCCCCAGTGACCGGCCTGCCCCTTGCCCTGGGCTTCACAGCCGCTGGTGCTGCCATGTTGCTCGTCTGGCAACAGCGCAATCGCCGCTACACCAGTAGTGCCAGCGTGGCCGATGCCTACGACCGCTGGACGAATGACCAGCTCCTGGAGCGCCTCTGGGGGGAGCACATTCATCTGGGCCACTACGGCCAACCCCTTCGCCGTCCTGGCACCGTGGATTTCCGCCAGGCCAAGGCCACCTTTGTGCATGAGCTGGTGCGCTGGAGTGGTCTTGATCAACTACCACCGGGATCACGGGTGCTCGATGTGGGCTGCGGTATCGGCGGCAGCGCGCGCATTCTGGCCCGCGACTACGGCCTGGACGTCCTCGGCATCAGCATCAGCGCGGCCCAGATCGCCCGGGCCCAGGCCCTCACCCCCTCAACCATGCCCCATTGCCGCTTCGCGGTGATGGATGCCCTGGAGCTCGCCCTGGCAGATGGCAGTTTCGACGCCGTGTGGAGTGTGGAAGCCTGCCCCCACATGCCCGATAAGCAGCTCTACGCCGACGAACTGTGTCGGGTGCTGCGGCCAGGGGGGCGGCTGGCGGTGGCGGACTGGAACCGGCGTGATCCCGCTGACGGGGCCATGACCGGCCTGGAGCGCTGGGTGATGCGCCAGTTGCTCGAACAGTGGGCCCACCCGGAATTCGCCAGCATCGCCTCCCTGCGCTCCAACCTGGAAGCCAGCAGCTGGGCCGAAGGCATGGCCGTGACCACCGACGACTGGACAGCTGCCACCTTGCCCTCCTGGATCGACTCGATCCTGGAGGGTCTGCGCCGACCTGGAGCGGTGCTCGGACTGGGGCCGGGAGCAGTGCTACAGGGCCTGCGGGAAACGCCCACCATCCTGCTGATGCACTGGGCCTTCGCGACCGGCCTGATGCAGTTCGGCGTGTTCCGCGGGGAGAAGCCGCTCAGGCCAGTACTTTGAGCGGGTAGGTGCCAAACAGCGTGAGGTGCTCGCACAGGGGCCTGAGCTCCGCCAAGGCATCGTCCAGGGCACTGGCAGCAAAACCATCAGCTGCGGGAGATTCCGGGGAGGACAGCTCCAGGTCCACAAAAAAGATGTACTCCCCCATCTCCCGCTTGGAGGGTCTCGACTCGATCCGGCTCATGTTCAGGCCCCGACGGGCAAAGCAGCCCAGGGCCTCCAGCAGCGCTCCGGGCTGATTGGAGTGCAGGGAAAAGGCCAGGCTGGCGACTGGACCGCTGGCTGGACGGGCTTCGCGGCGAAGCAGCAGGAAGCGGGTGCAGTTGCCGGCCACGTCGTTGATCGGATAGGCCAGCTCCTGCAAGCCGTGCTCCTGGGCGGCCTGCCGCGAGGCCACCGCTGCCCGAAAGCGGCTGCCCGCAACCATTCGTGCAGCCTCAGCTGTGGAACTGGTGGGCAGTTGCAGGGCATGGGGCAGATGGTCCGCCAACCACTGGCTGCACTGGGCCAAGGCCTGGGGATGGGAGAGCACCTCGCTCACCCCCTCAAGCGGGCCACTGCCGAGCAAGGCATGGCGGATGGGCAGCACGACAGCCCGGGTGATGGCCAGGTCTGGGTGCTCCCACAGGGCATCCAGACAGGCCGTCACGCCCCCCTCCACCGAGTTCTCCACCGGCACCACCGCCGCATCACAGCTGCCGCTGGCCAGGGCCTGCACCACAGCCCGGATGCCCGACTGGGGCACGAATTGCACATTCTGGAGACCTTCCAGCTCCACCAGCTGCAGAGCCGCCTGCTCGCCATAGGTGCCAACGGGGCCGAGGAAGGCAAGACGCATCACAACAGGGATAGGACGGCGGGAGCAGGGGGACCAGACCGGGGGCTTCGGGAGTGGACCGATAGGATCATGCCGCGCCGGCCAGCAGGCCATGCCCCTGGCCTTCAGTGCCAGTCAGCAATTGCAACTCACCGTGAGCCACCAGCCGCAACGGCTGGCTCACTACCTGACCCAGGAGGATCGGGTTGTGAAGGCCCTCCTCAACCCCAGCCAGCTTGAAGCCCTGGCACCGGGCCGCTATCGCTACGCCGTGACCCACCTGCAGGTGTTTCAGCTGCAGATTCAACCCGTGGTGCAGCTGCTCACCCATGCCAGCCCAGGCCGGATCGAGCTGGAGGCAATCGACTGCCAGCTGGAGGGTCTGGGGCTGGTGGACGACTTTGAACTGACCCTGCACTCCTGGCTGGAGGCCACGGACAGCGGACTCACCGGAGAGGCCACGCTGGACGTACGGGTAAGCCAGCCGCCCCTGTTGCGGCTGATTCCGGCCCGAGTGCTGGAAGCCACCGGCCGCTCCCTGCTGGCAGGCATCCTGCTGGGCATCAAGGGCCGGGTGGGGCAGCAGTTGCTGGCCGACTACGAGATCTGGTGCAGGGAAGGCTGAGCCCCCAGCAGTTTTCTCAGGAAGGTGCGGCGATGCAGTGCCGTGGGGCCGAGCTGCAGGAGAGCCTGCCGGTGCTGAGCAGTTCCATAGCCCACATGGCGCTCCAGGCCATAGCCCGGGAAGCGGGCTGACAAGGTGTCAATCACCATCCGGTCGCGGGCCTGTTTGGCCAACACACTGGCCGCCGCAATCGCCGGACAGAGACGATCTCCCTGGACCAGGGTTTGCTGAGGTCCTGCCCAGCCCCGCAGGGGCAGCACCCCATCCACGATCACCAGGGAGGGGCCGTGGGACAGTTTCTGCAGGGCTCGCAGCATGGCCTGTTCGGTGGCTGAGCGAATTCCCAGCCGGTCGATCTCTGCAGCGGAAGCCTGGCCCAGGGCCCAGCCCTGGGCCAGGGCCGTGATCGCTGGCACCAGGGCCTCTCGGCGACGGGCCGAGAGGGCCTTGCTGTCAGTGAGTCCAAGCGCCTGAAGCGGTGCCACCGCCTCCTCAGCAAGCACCACAGCAGCGGCAAACACGGGGCCGAACAGGCAGCCCCGGCCCACTTCATCCACCCCGGCCGTAGCCATCCAGGGCTGGACTGCCTCAGGATGCGGCCGAGGACCGGCGACGGCGACGGCGCGGCTGGCTGTCCTCGTCCTGTTCGATGGCAACCTCAATCGGCTGGGGTTCAGGCTCTGCCTGCATGCGAGTGGGCACCGAAACAGTGACGATCGTTTCCGGTTCCAGCTGCAGGGGCAATGGCGTGATCTCTACCGTTGCAGGACGTCGCTCCTGCTGCGGGGTTTCGAGGTCTGGGGAGTCAGGGTCGCGAGGGGAAGCGCTTCCATTGGCCATGCCGGAGAGTCCGGCAGCGGCCCCACTGCCCCGACCGGAGCGACCCCGCCGTCGACGGCTGCCACTGCTGGCCAGCTGCTGGCGCGCCTCTTCCAGCACTTCATCGACATCAGCATCGGGACGGACCACCCGCACAACCACGTTCTCCGCGGTGGGCGGTTCATCGAGGAGCAAGGTGGGGTTGAGACCCAACCAGCCATAAACCAATTCCTGCTCGGCATCCATCGGCACCGCCACCAGCTCCGGCTCGGGCCGACGGCTGGAGGGTTGCGACTCGGGAGCACCATTGAGACCAGTGGGCTCGGCATCCGCCAGATCGTGGCCCTCCAGCAGTGGGGCAATGGGCATCAGCACACCCGAGTCGGCGAAATCGCTGCCCACAGGAGCAACCGCTGCTGAACGCCCCCCCCGGCCGCCCCGGCGACGGCGACCGGACCCCGTTTCAACAGCAGCCCCGGGGGCCTGCACCTCAGCACGGGCCGAGGCCGCGGAACGCACCAGGCCAGTGGCGGTGGCCAGTGGTTGCAGGCTGTCCTGGCCGGGAAGAACTGCCACATGGCCCAGACCGCCACAGCTGGGACAAGCACGGCCGAACAGCTCGTAGATGTTCTGGCCCTGACGCTTGCGGGTGAGTTCCACCAAGCCCAGTTCGGTGAGCTGGGCAATCTGGGGTCGGGCAGCGTCATCGCGCACGGCCTGGGTGAAGTGCTCCAGCAGCTGCAGCTGGTCGCGGCGGGACTCCATATCGATGAAGTCGATGATCACCACGCCGCCGATGTTGCGCAGCTTGAGCTGGCGGGCGATCTCCACCGCCGCCTCGCAGTTGGTCCAGAGCACCGTTTCACGCGCGTTGGCGGAGCGGGTGAAAGAGCCGGAGTTCACGTCGATCACCGTGAGCGCCTCGGTGGGCTCGATGATCACGTACCCCCCGGAGGGCAGATCGACCCGCGGCTTGAGAGCATCACGGATGGCGGCGTTGACCCTGAACGCCTCAAGGATGTTCGCGGGTTCAGCGTGGGCTTCCACCTGCACGTTGGCGTGGTCAGCGCCGAGAAAGGCATTCGCTCGGGCCACGGCGGCGGGGGTGTCCACCACCACCCGCAGCACCTCGGGGTTGTAGAGATCACGCAGCACCCGATGAATGAAGTCCTCATCGCGGTTGAGCAGCACCGGCGGGCTGGCCGTCTCGGCGGCGTTCTGAATGGCCTCCCACTGGCGCAACAACGCTTCCAGGTCGTCGATCAGCAGGTCTTCGCTCACGCCCTCCGCCTCGGTGCGGATCAGGAGCCCGGCGCCTGGCGGCTTGATCAGCACCCCCAGGGCCCGCAGGCGGTTGCGCTCGTGATCGCCATTGATGCGCCGCGAGATGTTCACCCCCTGGCCATGGGGCTGGAGCACCAGAAAACGCCCCGGGAGGGTGAGGTTGCCCGTGAGCCGGGGCCCCTTGGTGCCTGTGGGCTCCTTCATCACCTGCACCAGCACCTTCTGCCTGGGCTCGAGCAGCTCAGTGATGCCGGCAGCTCCTTTCATCAGGCGCAGGGGGCCGAGATCTGTAACGTGAATAAAACCATTTTTTTCGCTCTCTCCAATATTCACAAAGGCGGCATCGATGCCAGGAAGGACATTCTCAACCGTGCCCAGATACACATCACCGATCTGGTAGCGACCTTGGGCGACGACCAGTTGATCTACACGCTCATCGTTGAGAACCGCGGCGATCCGCAGTTGCTCGGCAATGACGATCTGCTGTGGCATGGGGGAAGGGGTTGGGCCTGCTCGGGCCGATCCGGGGACTGAGATCACTGCGGCCATGGCGCGGCGAAAGCCGCAGCCTCAAGCCACAGAACGAAGCAAAACTTGGAATGGGACCAACCTGGTCGCCATCTGAGACGGGGCGCCGATGGGGGCTTGGGCGAACGGCCGGCTGGAGTCCAGCCCCGGGACGATGAACCCTGAAGGGACATCTGCGGACGGGACAGCAGACCAGGCCTGATCTCTGGGAGGGCGCCTGGGGTGCCGGTTGGATCTGAGCGTCGACACAGCCGAAAGGGCCGATCGATGGAAAAGCTTTCGAGTAGGAAGCTCGGATGAAGCTTGCAGGCAGCCTGCCTGATCGCCTAGCCGCAGGCTATCACGGCTGTTCTGCGGGCAGGGGCTCTCGCAGCATCAGGGCCGTACGGCACTGGTGGCCGACAACGAGTTCACGGCCAAGCTGCTCCGCCAACCACTGGGTCACCTGGGAGGGGCGCAGACTGCGGCCCGCATGATCGATGAGCCCCTCCAGCTCGAGCACCAGCCCATCCCCGGAGTCGTGCCCAGAGCCCGCCCCGGAGGCAACCCGACGCAGATCCGCGAGGTCGGGCCTGCAGTCCCGCTGCCGGGGGCGCCCCTTTTTATCGGTGTCGAGCCAGCTGAGCTCCGTGGCTGCCAGCAGAGCAGCAATGGCGGCATCACAGGCCTGTGGATCCAGTGGCGGAGCACCCTTGGCCCTGAGGACAAAACGCCAGTGGGCCGCGGCCAGCTCCTGGCTGAGGCTCGGGCCGAAGCTGGGCACCTCCGCCACCGAGAGCAGCTGCAACCCCGGGAGCAGCTCGGCCTGCAGACGGGTGCGCGCCAGGGCCGGATCCACCGCCTCGGTGAACTCCAGATCGAGCCACTCCCCTTCACCCTCCACCCCCAGCGGCAGGGCCAGGGCCACCTGCAGGCGGGGCAGCGGGTGGAAGCCGCCGGTGAAACTCACCGGCAGGCCGCTGCGGCGCAGGGCCCGCTCCAGCAGCCGCAGCAGATCGAGGTGGCTGATCAGGGCCAGGGAGCCGGTCTTGGCGAAGCCGATGCGCAGCCGGCACACCCGCTCGCTGGCCGGGGCCCGCTGGGGCAGGGCCGGGGGAATCGGGGGCGGCGGGATCACCACGTTGTGGCCCAGCTCGGGGCCGCACACGCCGCAGCTGCTGCAGCCCTCAAAGGAGCAGTCGGGCACCACCGCGGCGGCCAGGGCCCGCTGCAGGTCGTCGGCCAGCCAGCCCTTGTCGAGGCCCGAATCAATGTGATCCCACGGGAGCGGTTGGCGGCAGAAGGCGGCCAGGTCTGCGGCCTCCATCGCCTCAACCGCGCTCCAGGCCCCCAGCTCCAGCCGGCGGTAACGGCCGCCCAGGCCGGCGGCCTCGATCGCGCCGGTCCAGGCGGCATGGCTGCGCTCGGCCGATTCAAACCAGGCATCCAGGCCCGCCCCAGCCCGCCAGGCGGCCTCGATCACCGGCGCCAGGCGGCGGTCGCCGCGGCCGATGAAGTCTTCGATCGCCGAGAGGCGCACATCGGTGACATTCGTTTTAATGCCGCGCAGCTGGCGCAGGGCGGTGCGCAGCAGCTGCTGGCGGCGCCGGAATTCCTCCGTGCTCACGCTGTGCCACTGGAAGGGGGTGTGGGGCTTGGGCGTGAAGTTGGAGATGGTGAGGTTGAGCTCCAGCCGGCCCAGGTCGCGGCACTGCTGCTGCAGGGCCCGGCAGGTGTCGGCGATGCCGAGCACGTCGGCGTCGGTTTCCCCCGGCAGGCCGATCATGAAGTACAGCTTCACCTTGCGGTAGCCGCTCTCCATGGCGGTGCGGATGCCGGAGAGCAGCTCGGCGTCGGTGAGCCCCTTGTTCACGATGTCGCGCAGGCGCTGGGTGCCGGCCTCGGGCGCGAAGGTGAGCCCGCCCTTGCGTGCCCCACCAATGATGTGGGCGATGTTGGGGTCGAAGCGATCCACCCGCTGGCTGGGCAGGGTGAGGGTGGCGTTCTTGTCGGCCAGGCGGTTGCGCAGCTCCACCCCCACCGCCGGCAGGGCCAGGTAGTCGGAGCAGCTCAGCGACAGCAGGGAGAAATCGCTGTAGCCGGTGCGGCGCATGCCCTCCTCGACTGCCTCCACCACCGCCTCGGGCTCCACGTCGCGGGCGGGGCGGGTGAGCATGCCGGGCTGGCAGAAGCGGCAACCGCGGGTGCAGCCGCGGCGGATCTCCACCGTGAGCCGGTCATGCACCGTTTCCACGTGGGGCACCAGGCCCATGGCGTAGTGGGGCATCGGCGTGGCCGTGCGCCGCTGCACCCGCGCCGGGATGCCGGGCTCCAAGGGCTCGATGCTCACCCCATCAGCGCCAGGGCCATAGAGCGAGGGCACGTACACCCCAGGCACCTGGGCCAGATCGCGCAGCAGCTGGTGGCGGCTGAGGCCGGCGGCCCGGGCCTCGGCCACCACCAGGCCGATCTCAGGCAGCAACTCCTCGCCATCGCCCAGGGCGATGAAGTCGAAGAAGGCGGCGAAGGGCTCCGGGTTGCTAGTGGCGGTGGGACCGCCGGCGAAGATCAGCGGCGGCGCCTCGGGGTGGGCAAGGGGCAGGTCGCCCCGATCGGCGGCCCGGATCGGGATGCCGGCCAGCTCCAGCATCTCCAGGATGTTGGTGCCGCCCAGCTCGTAGCTGAGCGAGAAGCCGAGGATGTCGAAGGCGGCCAGGGGCCGGCGGCTCTCCACGGCGAACAGGGGCGCGCCGCGATCCCGCAGGCGGGCGGCCAGATCCGGCGCCGGCAGGTAGCTGCGGTCGCACAGCTGGCCGGGCACGGCATTGAGGATCGAATAGAGAATGATGTGGCCGCTGTTGCTGGCGCCCACCTCGTACACCTCGGGGTAGGTGAGTGCCCAGCGCACACCGGCGGCGGCCCAGTCGTGCTCCCAGTTGCGGGGTTGCACCCCCAGCTCGTTGCCCAGATAGCGGGCCGGCTTGCTGATGCCCAGGTCGATCAGGGCGTCGAAATCCACCGGGTCAGACGCGGCGGGGGCCGCCCCAGGCGCAGCGGCGGGCGTGGCGACAGTCACAGAAGCCAGCGGAGCAGGGCTGCCCTGATCGTATGGAAGCCAGGCAACCCGCCACCGCCGCGTAGGACAATCGCGCGATCTCTCAACGGGCCCGGCGGCGGCCCAGCGTTCGCAGCATGGCCCAGGTCAACGGCAACTACCTCAAGCTCAAGGCGGGCTACCTGTTTCCCGAGATCGCTCGCCGGGTGAAGGCCTTCAGCGACGCCAACCCCAGCGCGCCAATCATCCGCCTGGGCATCGGCGACGTGACCGAACCGCTGCCGGAAGCCTGCCGCGACGCCATGAAGGCGGCCATTGATGAGATGGGCACCCGCGAAGGCTTCCATGGCTATGGACCCGAGCAGGGCTACCTCTGGCTGCGCGAAGCGATCGCCGCCAGCGATTTCCAGGCCCGCGGCTGCCAGATCACCGCCGAGGAGATTTTCGTCTCCGACGGCTCCAAGTGCGACAGCGCCAACATCCTCGACATCCTGGGCGAGGGCAACCGCATCGCCGTGACCGACCCGGTGTATCCGGTGTATGTGGACAGCAACGTGATGGCCGGCCGCACCGGCGATGCCGATGACGCCGGCCAGTACGGCGGCCTCACCTACCTGCCCATCAACGCCGCCAACGGCTTCACCGCCCAGATCCCCAGCGAGAAGGTGGATCTCATCTACCTCTGCTTCCCCAACAACCCCACCGGCGCCGTCGCCACCAAAGAGCAGCTGAAGGCCTGGGTGGACTACGCCCGCGCCAACGGCGCCCTGATCCTGTTTGATGCCGCCTACGAGGCCTTCATCCAGGATCCGAGCCTGCCCCACTCGATCTACGAGATCGAGGGCGCGCGGGAATGCGCGATCGAATTCCGCTCCTTCTCCAAGAACGCCGGCTTCACCGGCACCCGCTGCGCCCTCACCGTGGTGCCCCGAGGCCTGATGGGCACGGCCGCCAATGGCGAATCCGTGGAGCTGTGGGCCCTGTGGAACCGCCGCCAGTGCACCAAGTTCAATGGCGTGAGCTACATCGTGCAGCGGGGCGCCGAAGCGGTGTATTCCCCCGAGGGCCAGGCCCAGGTGAAGGCCCTGATCGCCTTTTACATGGAAAACGCCGCAATCATCCGCCGCGAGCTCAGCGCCGCCGGCCTGCAGGTGTATGGCGGTGAGCAGGCCCCCTACGTGTGGATCCAAACCCCCGAGGGCGTGGATTCCTGGGGCTTCTTCGACCTGCTGCTCAGCAAGGCAAATGTGGTGGGCACCCCCGGCAGCGGCTTTGGCGCCGCCGGCGAGGGCTACTTCCGCCTGTCGGCGTTCAACAGCCTCGCCAACGTGGAGGAGGCGATGGGGCGGATCAAGGCGGCCCTCGTGAGCTGAGTTGGTGCGGTGCTCAACCGCTGCGATGGGAGCCCGCTGCCGACAAAGCAATGCGATGGTGGCTTCCTAAGCTGACCAATCGTTCTGAGGCCACACCCCACCAGTCGACCGCGCTCACCAGCCCCCTGATGGCCATGTCTGTTGTTGCCACCGCAATCGCAACCAGCACCCCTGCTCACCACCAGCCCATGGTGGCCACTGCCACCCCGGGCCGTTCCCCCGGCGGGGCCACCGTGCTGGAGAAAGCCCCGGAGCGGGTGCGTCAGCCCCAGCGCCGCTACAAGGTGCTGCTGCACAACGATCCGGTGAACACGATGGAATACGTGGTGACCACCCTGCGCCAGGTGGTGCCCAGCCTCAGCGAGCAGGACGCCATGGCCGTGATGCTGGAGGCCCACAACACCGGCGTGGGCCTGGTGATCGTGTGCGACATCGAACCGGCCGAGTTCTATTGCGAGAGCCTCAAGGCCAAGGGGCTCACCAGCACGATCGAGCCTGAGGAGTGAAGGCTTCGGCGGGGCAGAGACCGTTTCCCCCCCCCCACTGGCTGGGCACGCTGCTCTATGTGCCCTTGCTGTCTGGCGGCGGCTGGCTGCTGGCCCGGCCCCTCAGCTTGTTGACCCCGCACTGGCGCCCCGACCAGGTGGACCTGGCGGGTGCGGTGATCGCCCTGCTGCTGCTGCTGCTCAGCCTGCCGCTGCGGCTGAGGCGGGTGTGGGGCGATGGGCATCCCTGGCAGCGCCTGGGACTGACAGGAGCCAACTCGGCGGCGCACTTTCTGCAGGGCCTGCTGTTAGCGACCGCCCTGCTGGTGCCGGTGGCTGCGGTGCTGCTGCTGGTGGGGCTGGCCCAGTGGCGGGGCCTGCCCAGCCCGGAGCTGCTGGCCAATGGACTGGCCCTGCTGCTGGGAGTGGGCTTTGCCGAGGAGCTGCTGTTCCGGGGCTGGCTATGGGGTGAGCTGGAGCTGCTGCTGCCGAAGCGGTGCGCTCTGGGATTACAGGCCTTGGTCTTTGCCCTGGTTCATCCCTGGTACTTGCTGCCACCACTCGCCGGCCTGGCCCTACTGGGTGGCCTCACCCTGCTGGGCCTGGCACTGGCGCTGCTGCGCCGCAGCCAGGACGGCAATCTGTGGGGGCCAATCGGCCTGCATGGCGGCCTGGTAGGCGGCTGGTTCCTGGTGCAGAAGGGGCTGGTGGAGATCGGCGCCGATGCTCCGGGCTGGCTTGTGGGCCCAGGGAAGGGGGATGTGAACCCGATCGGCGGCCTGCTGGGCTGGCTGGGGCTAGGGCTGCTGCTGGCCCTGGAGTGGCGTCAGCGCCTGGCAGTGGCCAGGGCCCGCCGCCCCTCCACCGGCGCGTGCAGAGCCTCCTCGAGGGGCGCCAGGCCATAGTCGCGCTCCAGCAGGTCCATCACCGTGCGGCCGAAATCTGTGGGGTTGGTGTCGAACGCCTCCAGGCAGATGCGGCCGAAGGTGCTGCCCATTGGCTCCGGATTCCAGAGCATCTTGCGGGCATGCCAGGGCATCATGCTCATCGGGTTGTAGCCCGGCTTGAGCAGGCCCTGGTCGAAGCCGTACTGCTCCAGGTGGGTGTGGGGCTGCAGGCCGATAAAGAAGATCGCCGGCTCCACCTTGTCGGCCCCGAAGATGCGCTCCAGCTCACGGTGATAAGCCACCGTCTGGCGGATGGTTTCGGGCCGCTCGTCGATCACGTTGAACGAGTAGTTCACCGATACATGGTGTTTGAAGCCCGCGCGCGCCAGCATCCGGCAGCTCTCCAGCACGGTGCGCAGGTTGTAGCCCATGCGCATCTTGCGCACTAGCTCCTGGGAGCCTGAGGTGATGCCGATTTCGAAATACTCCATGCCCGTGGCCACCATCAGCTCGGCCAGCTCGGCGTCGAGGTTGTCGGCGCGGATGTAGGCGGCCCAGCGGATATCGGTCCATCCCTCAGCCTGGATCGCCCGCAGCAGCTCCTTGGCATCCTCGATGTAGCGGCGGGCGGGGATGAACTGGGCATCGGTGAACCAGAACCCGCGCACCCCCCGGGCATAGAGCTGGCGCATCTCGGCGATCACCTCCTCCACCGGGTTCACGCGCACGGCCTTGCCCTCCACCACCGTGTACACGCAGTAGCAGCAGTTATGGGGACAGCCGCGCTTGGTCTGCACGCCCACGTAGAAGTCGCCCGCCTCGAGGTACCAGTCGAGCTGGGGCCAGATCTCGGCGATATAGGCGTAGTTGCAGGCGGTTTTGTCCATGCCCGCCGGCTGCTCGTGGATCAGTCCCGGGCGGGGGGGGTCGCCCGCCACAAAGCAACGCTCCGCCGCCAGGGATTCACCGCGGATCAGCTTCTCCAGCAGGGGCTCCCCCTCCCCCACCGACACCACCGTGCCCTGCGGCAACTTGCGGCCCAGCTGCTCGTAGAACACACTCACGGCTCCGCCACCGATCACAGCCCGGGCCTGGGCATGGTGGCGGCGGGCCCGCCGCCCCCCCTGCTTCACCAGGCGCAGATTCCGCCACAGCTCACCGTAGAAGGAGGCCATCAGCCCCAGGCCGCCCAGGGCGCCGCGCAGGCGCTTGAGCGGATTGCGGGCATAGAACACCTCGAAGGAGTGCTGCAACGGGTTGCCGCTGCGGCCGTCCACGGGCGCGTAGATCTGGATATCGCGCCAGGAAAACACCAGCAGGGTGGGCCGAAAAGCATCCACCACCTGGGCCAGAACCCGCTCCACATCGAGCACCGGCACGGCCGCCAGATCGAGGATCCGCTGGGGCAGGGCCGGGAACTGCTTGTGCAGGTGATCGGCCAGATAGATCGGACCGACGGGGAAGATCGGGTTGCAGGGCAACCGCACCAGCAGCACCCGGTGGTCCACCGCCATGGCCTTGGCCACCCGCAAAAGCGGACGCTAACAAGTGTCTGCCAGCGTCTGGGCCATGGCCCGCACCCGCCGCGCCAGGTGGCGGGGCAGGCGGGGAATCCAGGCCTCATGAACGCAGAGGCGGGGCCGCAACTGCCAGCCGGCCTCAGCCAGCCGCCGCTGCAGCTGTTGGGGGCTGGGCTGGGGATAGGCGGGGTTGATCACGTCCTGGCTGTCGATGCCGCCCAGGTCGTCGATGCCGGCATCCAGGGCCTCGGGCAGGGTATCCAGGGGCCACAGGTTGGGGGGCAGTTGCAGGTGCACCTCCGGCGGCAGGATCGTCCGGGCCTCGGCGATGGTGGCCAACAGCTCCTGCTGCTCGACGCGGCCGAGGGGTGCGGCAGCCAGGCCATCCGGGCGGTAGGGCTGGAGGATCACCTCTTGGATGTGCCCCCAGCTCCGCTGTAGCAGGGCGATCAGCTCCAGGGCGTCGCGGCGCTGCGCCTCCGTTTCCCCCAGCCCGAGCAGCAGGCCGGTGGTGAAAGGGATCCCCAGGCGCCCAGCCTGCTCCAGCTGGGCCAAGCGCCGCTCCAGCCGCTTGCTCGGTGCGTGACGATGCCAGCGCTCCACCGCCGGGCCCAGGCCCTCCAGCATCAGGCCCATCGAGGGATTGAGACGGCCAAGGGCGGCCATCTCCCGCGCGCTGAGCGGCCCGGCATTGGTGTGGGGCAGGCGGCCCTCTGCCAGAGCAAGGCGGCTAAGGGCGAGCAAGCGGGCAAACCAGGCAACGCGGGCCGGTGAATCCGGAGGCACCTCACCGCTGAGCAGCAGAACCTCGCGGGCCGAAGGCCTGGCCCGCAGCTGGGCCAGGCCTTCGGCATCACTGAGATCCTCGGGCAAGGGGAGGGGATCCGCCGAAGGATCCGCCGCCGGCCGGCGAAAGCTGCAGTACCCACACACGTTGAAGCAGGCCTGGGTGGGCACCAGGGTGACGCTGGGACTCCAGCTGACGAGCCTGGAGCGCCAGTGGGGACCGGGAAAGGACATCCCCCTTCACAAACCGCGCAATGTTCCGTTACAGTTGCGGGCGACGGGATTCCGTCCCCGGCGGGA
>JBILNZ010000012.1:0-78487 GCA_044374745.1 Prochlorococcaceae cyanobacterium
ATTGCCCATCATCGCGGTGGGGTGATGCCATCACTGCTGCCGGATCCATGAACTCGGCAATACAGGGCAATGCTGCTTGATCGCTCAGCGATGAGCTGTCAGGCATGCAGTCCTGCGGAGCACGGTCACACCCCTGAACGCATACCCCGAGCTTAAGCTGAGATCCGAAACAACAAAAGCAAATCGATCCCATTGTTGGTCTCTCATTAGCAGTTGCTTGGAAACACTGGCTTCAACACTTGGCTTGCGTACCATACCATTGATAGCGAAAACCAATTACCCTGGATGCCAGGAACTTAATCCATTGATGATGGCCAGATTAGGCATTTTGCATTCGATGAGAGCCACGTTTCTGCAGACAGCAATAAGAGCATCTCTGAGACTCATGGGTCGCAAATCAATTGGTTCACTTGCTAAGGGGATCTTCACGCAACTCGATGGTAAGGAAAAAGCCTTCATAGCCAATCTCTTAGCCCCAGACATGGCCTTGAGTATGGGGATTGCCAGACCACTGGCTTCACCACACACCCACGATGTCTTTCATGTGACAGTGGAGGATCTAATCCATGAATACTGCAAGGATCAGATTGCCGTTCCCTCAACCAAAACTCTAGACCTTGGATGCGGGGAACAGCCACGCAATCCCTTTCAAGCCGAATTCGTGCATGGAGTCGATATCCGGGGAAATGCTGACCACCATGTGATTTCAGCTGATTTGTTCAATCAGCCCATTCCCTACGGCAACGACAGCTTTGACTTTGTGACTGCTTATGACTTTATTGAACATGTACCGCGTACAGCCTGCGAGAACGGAGAAACCCGCTTCCCTTTCATCCAATTGATGGATGAGATTTGGCGTATCCTTAAACCAGGAGGACTGTTTCTCTCACACACGCCAGCCTATCCTTCTCAGCAAGCATTTCAAGACCCTACTCATGTCAATATCATAAGTGAGCATACGTTTCCTATTTACTTTTGCTTTAGGCAGAATCAACCACCTTTAGCCAGAATGTATGGCCTGAAATCTTCATTTAATCTGATTACACAAAAATGGAAGAACTGTCACCTTGTTACCCTTATAGCCAAGCCCATGCCTGAATAATGACAATCTACATCCGCAAAGCAAAAATAAAGATCTAAGGGCGTAAAGCCAGTCAAGTTTGTGATATAATCGACGATGCTCAAGTAGGGCATTGACAATCGAAACTGATTGGCGCCTAACGCAGGACTTTTCCATTCGTTGTGGGCTTGGCATTCTCCTGCCAGGCCAAGCCGTCGTCTGATTTTTCGTAGTGACGTTGCATCAAGACGAAAACCGAGAGGATGGCGTGCTTTGCTGCAGGCCAAAACATCAGGGTATACTTCCAACGAATCGAGCAAGTATGCTTCTCTTGTAAAATTGTTAACATGCACTTCTGGCGCTAGTCGTGTTTTGAAAGGGGCGCATGTTTACACCGATAAGATTCTTTCTACAAATGATCATTGCTCCAAATTCAACCGTGGACACTAGGCCATAATGGATGTATCGCGTTTTATATTTTCTGAACACTCGCTGAAGGTGACCTCACCTCCGCCGGACCAGATTCCCTCAGTAATCCCAAACTGGGATCTTCTTCAAGGCAGTGTCGTATCGAAGGAGATCGCCGAGAAAGTTCCAACATTACAAAATAAAAGTATAGTTAAGCTTGGAGTTATTTGCCATGCCTATAATGTCAATAGTACATTTCTTTCGTGGGTCAAAGACATCCTTGATACTCATGATATATCAGCACTTGTGTTTACTACAGACCTGTTAGATAAAAAGGTTCAACTAGAGGAGTTTTTGGACACAATCAAGGTCCGACCATCGTTTTGCAAGATTCTTCTTCTCCCGAACTTGGGGCGTGACGTTGTACCCTTTTGGATGTCTCTACAGGAGATTGGTCCTTTTGCAGATGTATTCCTTAAGATTCACTGGAAAAAGTCTCCCCATTTAGATCTACACTTTCCCCAATCTGATAATAAGCCTGCTTGTGATGCCTGGAATGAAGATCTCTACTCCTCTTTAATTCCCAAGGATGCAAAGGATATGCATGAACTCCTTCGTCTGTTTGATCAACACAAGTTATCTTGCGTATTTCCAAGGCCGTGGGAACCCTTAACCAACCTGCATTGGCATTCTACCTCAAATATAGATCACGCAGCGATTATCCTTAAAGACCTAGACTGTCCTGCCGGAGCCATATTAATACCTCTTGTCTTTCCAGCTGGAAATATGTTCTATGGATCAACTCGCTTCTTTTTGGAATTTATAAATCATTTTTTGAATAATGAAGACTATCCATCGGAGCCGCTGGCTGCAGACGGTACTGTTCTTCACGCAATTGAAAGGATTTATACCTTACTTTCAGCCTCCAAAGGGTTCAACGTAGCCGTTTTGATGCCCCCTGTGTCCGCGCCAGACTGGCAAGAGTGTAATGCTGGAGACGGAGGAGGGCCTCGATTCGTCGTCTTTCCTGTCGCAGAACTGCTTTCCTCCCACGGAGATCCCTGCTCCGAGTGTCAGGCCTCAGGCGTGACATCAGATGCCCATGCCCCGATTTCGCTGCCTTACCTCTATCAATCATTGATCACAAAAGAAGCGCAACGGTTGATCAAGGCCAATACGGTTCTTCGGTATCGCATGAAATGGTTAAGTCCCAAGCGCTATCCCCGAAAGATGAAAGCATGGCTCATGAAGCAGTGGAGCCGGTGAATTCAGCCCAGCTATTGTCAAAGCTTAGGAATTCCTGACGTGGACCCTGGAAATCGGTCCAGGGTGAATGAGAGTCCTCAGCCGGCCAAACTGGGCCGGGGACTCCACCATGAAACGCACCAGGCACACAGCCGAGCAGATCATCCGCAAGCTCAAGACCGCCGAGCAGCTGATCGCCCAAGGCAAGACCGTCGTCGAGGTCTGCCGCGTGATCGAGGTGACGCAGCCGACCTACCACCGCTGGCGGCAGCAGTACGGGGGAATGCAGGCGGAGGAGGCCAGACGGCTTACTCAGCTGGAGAAGGAGAACGCCCGGCTCAAAAAGCTGTTGGCAGAGGCGGAGCTGGAGAAGGCCATGCTCAAAGACCTTGCCGAGGGAAACTTCTGAGCCCGGAGCGTCGCCGCAGGGCTGTCGTGGTCCTGCGAGAGCGTTACCGGGCATCCGAGCGGCAGGTCTGCCGAGTGGTTGGCCAACACCGCAGCACCCAGCGCCATCTGGCCAAGGTCGTCTCGATCGAGGAGGGAAAGCTGCGGCATCGGCTCCGCGAGATCGCGGCAGAGCACATCCGCTGGGGCCGGCGGATGGCCTACCGCCTGCTGCGGCGTGAGGGCTGGACCGTGAACCACAAGCGGGTGCAACGGCTCTGGCGGGAGGAAGGCCTGCAGCGGCCCACCCCCAGGAAGCGCAAGCGGGCACGGCCCGCCGATGGATCAGTGCGGCGCCACCGGGCCGAACATCCTCACCAGGTGTGGGCCATGGACTTCCAGTTCGACGCCACCGCTGATGGGAGGCGTCTGAAGTTCCTGAACATGATCGACGAGCACAGTCGCCTCTGCCTGGCCATCCGGGTGGGCAGGCGCTGCAAGGCCAAGGATGTGGTGGCGGTGCTGGAGGAGCTCACCAGCCTCTACCCCGCACCGGCCTACATCCGCTCCGATAACGGGCCTGAGTTCATTGCCCAGGCTCTACGGGACTGGTGCGAGGCCAGCGGCACCACCAACACGGCGTACATCGAACCCGGATCCCCGTGGGAGAACGGCTTTGCGGAATCGTTCAACGGGCGCTTCCCGGATGAGTTCCAGAACACTGAGCTGTTCACCACGGCTCCCGAGGCCCAACTCCTGGCCGATCGCTGGCGCTGGGAGTACAACTCGCTCAGGCCACACTCGGCCCTCCAGGGGCGTACGCCCCTGGAGGCAGCTCAACAGGGAGCTGCAGCATGACAACACCCACCAACTCTCATAAGCCCTGGACCGATAAAGGGGGTCACGTCATTCCGCCAGTATCTATTCAGTATCCATGCACCTTTAGAATAGGATGCCCTGGCTTTACTCGGGTTGGTTTGTCTCTCGATCAACGATTCACTTTCCGCCATAGCCGATGCCAGAGATGAACCCAAGACATGCAGGGGTGGAGATGGACCATCAGCAAAAAGAACCATGCTGGGCCGTCGAGCTGTACCCGTTCAGAAAATTCCTTAATGACTGGAAGTACCCTACACGTCAGTTTTGAACGCACCGTTCGATGGGCCGACTGGTGGTAACCCATAGCACCTATCTCGAAGGGCTGATTCCCCTCCTGAAACGCCTCGCGCCCTTGCCCGGGGTGATCACAGTAACCCCTGCCGTGATCAGCAAAGTGCGCGGGCGCTCCCCTGGATTGCGGATGCGTGTATCCACCCCGATCAGCGGTGGCCATAAGGTGCTGGCACGGCGCGGCACCAGTGCCCAGGAGGTTTTTGTTGTTACGAGCTGGTCTCGGGATCAACTGCAAGAGGAGCTGGATCGGCTCCTGGCAGAGTGACACGCACCCAGGGCCCGCCCTGACGAAACCAATTCTCTTGGACGACTTCCAGGGACGCGGGCTCCAGCTTCCACTGCTCCATGAGGTAACGCTTTACGTCAGAGAGGGGGGCGTGCTCTGGTTGCTGCCAATACACAACAGCCAACTCATGCAATTTGCAACTGTCGGCCTGGTTGAGTTGGTTGGCCGCGGACCTGGCTGCCTTGGCAGTGAGTGAAGTGCCGGGGTCGTGAAGGCTCTCCCTTAACACAAACGTGAAAAAGCGTCCATCAACAGGATCGAGGGCGAAGTCCTGAGGACGGCCTTCCAGCGGGTACTTATCGAAGTAAAGGCGACGGGCACGCGGGAAGACTGCTGCTGGCGCCCTTTCCAGCAAAGGCTCCAGGGCCTCGATCAAGGCCCCTGGCAGAGACTGAAGTTGGACGGAACTGGCCAGCAGGTCGGGGATAGCCATCGAAATGGTGAACCGGAGGAAGCAACATCTCAGCCCTACGGCCTGGTCGCAGATGTCGTCGAATAGGAGCAAAGGGGGTGGACCGCCATGCCGTCTTGCCCCAGTGTTCGACCTGGAGGAACCAGAAGGGGGTCAAAGGCGGGGCGCCGTGTCCAGCTCGGAGGCCGGCTTACGTTGCTTCCGCTGCAGACCCCCATGTCGAAAGGGGAGTCAGATCAGAAAACTGTAGAAGGCAGTCACCAACACAGCAGTCCGGAATCACTTTAGGGGTGCTTGGGCGTTTCCGCCGGTAACGGCCAGATGGACCGTACGGCCTTCAGCAGCTTGTGGGCCTGCACCTGGCGCTGCTCGGCACTGGCGCCATCGAGCAACAGGGTGACATGGCCCATCTTTCGGCCAGGGCTGGACTGACGCTTGCCGTACCAATGCACCGCAGCGCCTGGGAGGGCGGACAACTGGCTGAGCAATGCCTCCACGTCGGCCTTGCCACCATCCAATCCCAGAAGATTCACCATCAGGGCCCCCGGCACCTTGAGCTCCGCATTGCCCAGGGGTAGGCCAGCCACGATGCGCGCCTGCTGGGCAAACTGGCTGGTTTGGCAGGCCTCGATCGTGACGTGGCCGGAATTGTGGGTTCGCGGGGCAATCTCGTTTACCTGCAGGCCATCGGGCCCGTAAAAGAACTCGATCGACAGCACGCCCACGTAGTCGATCGCTGTGAGCAACGACACCGCCATATTGCGGGCGAATGCCTGAACGGCATGCGGCACGGCGGCCGGGGTCATCACCCAATCGCAAACCTGCTCGTGCTGGTGTGTCTGCACCAAGGGGTAGCAGCACACACGACCTTCCCGGTCACGACACACCAGCTGTGACAGCTCCAGCTCAAAGTCCACGAATGCCTCAAGCAGCCATTCCTGAGGATTGACCTCCAACACCAGCTGCTCCAAATCCGCGCTGCAGGTCAACAGCCGCGTGCCCTTGCCGTCGTAGCCACCCGTGCTGGCTTTGGCCATCAAGGGAAAGCCCCATCCCTGGGGCAAGGAGAGGGGTCCTGGGGGTTCGGGCAGCGGTCCTGATACCGGCACATCCGATAACGGGGCAGCGGCCTGGAAGCGGACCAGGTCCGCCAGCAGCATCCAGGCAGGGCAAGGGATACCAAGGCGCTGGAGCAACTGGCGCTGGCGATACTTGCTCACCAGGGGCTGCAGGGAAGCCAGGCTCGGCAGGAAGGTGACGCCCTCTGCGGCCAGT
Source organism: Prochlorococcaceae cyanobacterium (assembly GCA_044374745.1). Lineage (GTDB taxonomy): Bacteria > Cyanobacteriota > Cyanobacteriia > PCC-6307 > Cyanobiaceae > NIES-981. Next base: position 6,247 of record JBILNZ010000012.1, read on the forward strand.
GCTCCCAGGCCATCGAGATCGAGCCACTCGTTCTCAAAGGTCAGGGCTGTGCAGCACCGTGCCAGTTCGCGGGTGGCCTGCAGATCGTGCAGCGGAGCCAGCACCACGGCCGTGGCGAGGGTGGTGGCTGGATCGTCGGGCTCAGGGGTCTGCACCAGCAAAGGCAACTCCAGGTCCCTGGCCGCTGCGGCCAGCATCCAGGCCAACTGACCACCTCCCACCACACCGATGACAGGGGAGCACGCACCAGCCGAGCCAATGGTTCCAGCGGGCTGTCCGGATGCGTCTGGAGCGGGATCGGACTGGGCTGGGGTCTGAACCATCGGCGGTCCCGGCTCAGCGGCGGCCAATCCACCAGATTAAGTGCCGGCGTGAAGCACGGGCGTGGATGCCACCCATCCTCAGGTGAAACCCTTGTCGCCGGCGAAGGCATAGCGCACCAGGCTGAGAAGCAGCACGGCCAGAAACAGGGCCAGGCCCACGGTGCAGGCGTAGCTGATCTCCAGTTCGGCGAAGGCCTGGTCGTACACGTAATACACCACCGTTCGGGTGGCGTCGGCCGGGCCGCCCTGGGTCATCAGGAACACCTCCTCGAACACCTTGGTGGAGGCGATCGCCGAGATCACCGCCACCAGGGTGAGGTAAGGGCGCAGCAGCGGCAGGGTGATGTCGAGATGCTTGCGCCAGCCCTCGCTGCCATCGAGGGAGGCGGCCTCGTAGAGGTCTGGAGAGATCCCCTGCAAACCGGCCAGGAAGATCACCATGTAGTAACCAAGGCCCTTCCAGAGGGTGACAAGCATCACCGAGGGCAGCGCCAGGGCCGGTGAGGTGAGAAAGCCGATGGGATTGAAGCGATCACCCAGCAGGGTCACCAGCCAGCCATTCACCAGCCCGTTCTCGGCATAGAGCCAACGGAAGGCAATGGCCGCCACCACGATCGACACCAGCACCGGCGTGTAGAGGGCGCCACGGAACCAGTGGATGCCGGGCAGCTTGCGGTTCACCAGCACCGCCAGGGCCAGCGCGCCCAGCACCATTGGCGGCACCACCCCCACCAGGTAGAGGAAGGTGGTGACACTCACCCGGGCGAACATCGGATCAGCCAGCAGGCGGCGGATGTTGGCCAGGCCGATGAAGCGCAGCGGTTCGCTCACATCCAGGCCGCTCTGGGTGAAGCTCATCACCAGGGCCATGGCGGCGGGGACCAACACCGACAGGCCGAGCAGCAGCAGGCCCGGGCTGAGGAAGCCCCAGGCGGTGGCTGTGCGGGGGGCAGAACTCGACATCGGCGCACACCGGTTAGCGCCATTGTGGGGGGTCTTCGTGCCAGCTACCACGGCGTGACCAGCCCACCTGTGCCTGCCTTTGACGATCCCAAGGCCGTGCTGCGCCGTGTATTCGGCTACGGGGCCTTCCGCGGCCCCCAGGAGGCGATCGTGCGGCACGTGATCGGCGGCGGCTCGGGCCTGGTGTTGATGCCCACCGGCGGTGGCAAATCGCTCTGCTATCAGGTGCCGGCCCTCTGCCGCCCAGGCCTGGCGGTGGTGGTGTCGCCGCTGATCGCCCTGATGCAGGACCAGGTGGAGGCGCTGCAGCAGCTGGGGGTGGCGGCCGCTGCCCTGCATTCGGGGCTGGAGGCCTCTGCAGCGGCCGCGGTGTGGCGGCAATTGCAAGCGGGTGAACTTCAGCTGCTGTATGTATCGCCGGAGCGCTTGCTGGGGGGCGATCTGCTCGAGCGACTGGCAGCGCTCCCTGGCCCGCACCCCCTGGCCCTGTTCGCCATTGATGAAGCCCATTGCCTGTCGCAATGGGGGCACGACTTCCGGCCCGAGTACATCCAGCTGGGCGTGCTGGCTGAGCGCTTTCCGGCTGTGCCGCGGCTGGCACTCACGGCCACCGCCGACCCGCGTACCCGCGACGAGATTGTGGAGCGGTTGCGCCTGCAGGAGGGCCAGGTGTTCCTGGCCAGCTTCGATCGCCCCAACATCCGCTACCTGCTGCGGGCCAAGGATCAGCCCGGCCGTCAACTGCTCAGCTTCCTGGCCGAGCACCGCAACGAAGCGGGAATCGTGTACGCCCGCTCCCGCAACCGGGTGGACCAGCTCTGCCGCGAGCTGCAGCGGGCCGGCTACGACGCCGTGGCTTACCACGCCGGCTTGACAGCCGAGCAGCGCAGCAAGGCCCTGCAGCGGTTCCGCCAGGAGGCGGCGGTGGTTGTGGTGGCCACAATCGCTTTCGGCATGGGCATCGACAAGCCGGACGTGCGCTTCGTGGCCCATGTGGATCTGCCCAAGAGCCTGGAGGCCTACTACCAGGAAACGGGCCGGGCCGGGCGGGATGGCCTGCCGGCAGTGGCCTGGATGGTGCATGGCCCTGGCGACATCCCCCAGCTGCGCCGCTTCATCGACGACTCCTCCGCCAGCGAGGAGCAGAAGCGCATCGAGCGGGGCAAGCTGGATACCCTCATCGGCTTCACCGAGGCCACCGGTTGTCGCCGCCAGGTGCTGCTGCGCCATTTCGGCGAGCAGCTGGCCGCGCCCTGCGGCAACTGCGATGGCTGCCTGGAACCCCAGGCACTGGAGGATGTTTCCGTGCCGGTGCAGAAACTGCTTTCTGCGGTGTACCGCACCGGCCAACGCTTCGGTGCGGCCCATGTGGTGGACGTGCTGCTGGGGGCGAGCACCGAGAAGATCCGGCAGCTGGGGCACGACCAGCTGACTGTGTACGGCATCGGCCGTGAACTCGACCGGGGTCAGTGGCGTGCCTTGGTGCGCCAGCTGCTCAGCCGGGAGGTCCTGCAGGCCCCGGCGGAGGCCAAGGGGGGACTGTGCTTCGGCGCTGACGAGCTGGTGCGGCCCCTGCTGCGGGGAGAGCAGCGGCTGGACCTGGCACTGCCGGCGCCCCGGCGGGAGAGTAAGCGCAGCGTGGCTGAACCTGCCAACCTGTCAGTGGATGGTGAGGTGGACGTGGCCTTACTGGCCCGGCTGAAGGAGTGGCGGCGTGAGCAGGCCCGACTGCAGGGGGTGCCGCCCTATGTGGTGTTCCACGACCGCACCCTGGTGGAGGTGGCAGCGCGTCACCCGCGTGACCTGGATGCCCTGGCCCAGTTGAGCGGTATCGGCGCTGCCAAACTGGAACGCTATGGGGAGGCCGTGCTGGCGGTGGTTACCACGGTTTGAACCACGGAGGAAGGATCACCAGAGCTGATCGAGAAGGTCGCCCTGGCTCTGGCCGTAGATCGACCAACCATGCAAAAGGAGATGGCGCATGAACCGGGAGGCCTCGTGGCAGGCCGAGAACAAGCGCTTGTCATCCACGGCCGATTGGTCTGGTTCCATCGCTGCATCGTGTATGGCCCAGAATTGCCCTGCGCCATCGCCGCAGATCAGCCACCTGCCGCGATAGGGGGCCCGCTCATCACGCAGGGCGATGTACTGCTCGGCCTGGCATTGAGCGGAGGTTGCCCCGAGCGGCCTCGCAAGGGTGGCCATGGACGTTCGAAACGGGTGATGGAAATCACTGTCCGGTTTGACCGGAGAGCACGTCAAGGGAACCGTGAACCAAGCAGCTGTTTTGTTATGGCCAAACAGTAGTATCCACTACCGAACAACCTTGCCGCCTGAATAATTGAGCACAATTGCTCATCTCAGCGGGTTGAACTCAGGGGGTTTGATTGTTGAGAAAGCGGCCAGCAAGGCGCACCGCAAGCACCACCGCAGCCAGGCCATAGGAAGCAAACGTGATCGCCTGGCCGGGGGTGCCGGCGCTGTAGGCGCCCCGCTCCAGAAGCACGAAGTCGGCAAGGGAAGCGGCGGTGCCCCAGAGCACAACCCACACGCTCACGTAGGCAACGCCCCTGAGGGTCCTGTCCATGGCCGATCATCGGGAATGCAGACCCTACCGGAGCTGGGCGAGCACAGCCGGGATTGGGCAGGCTGAAGGTGCCCCCGCTGGAAGCGGATGATTGCCGCAGTGATGATCCTGGTGGTGATGGTGGCGGTGGGGCTGTTGCTCAACCCCAGCCGCGAGGACTTCGCCTGGTTCCTGCGCCTGCGGCGACCGGCCTGGCTCACCTTTGAATGGCTGATCCCGCTGATCTGGATCAGCATTTACGCCTGTTTCTGGGCGGCCGCCCTGCTGAGCTGGCACGTCCGCGGCAGCTGGGGCCTGATGGTCGGTTATCTAGGCCTGCTGCTGCTGGTGCAGAGCTACACGCTGGTGATCTGCCGTACCCGCCGACTGGCGGCGGGCACCTGGATCGGCTTCGCCGGCTGGCTCTGGGGAATGGCTCTCACAGCGGTGCTGGCCCGTCTGGTGCCGTTGTCGGCATTGCTGCTGGTGCCCTACCTGCTCTGGAGCCCGGTGGGCACGTTGGTGACCTGGCAGATGCAGCGCCTCAACCGCTGACCGGCGGACGCGGCACAGTGACAGCAGACGATGCCTGACCACCGATGACGCCAACGCGAGAGCAGATCCTGGGGGCATCGGCCGGCTGGGTGGCGGTGCTGTTGAACGTGCTGCCGGGCCTGGGGGCTGGTTACCTCTATCAGCGGCGCTGGAAGGCCTACTGGATCACCAGCAGCCTGGCCACCGCCTGGTTCGTGGCCGGAGCGGTGTTGGGGCAGACCGCCGATGCCGCCGGAGAGAGCCAGAACCAACTGGTGGGGCTGGCGGGCCTGCTGCTGCTGGCCGGCGTGACCGCCACCGAAGCGGGTCTGGCGGTGAAGCGGGTGCGCCAGAACGGAGGTTGAACGGCAGCTCTAACACCCCTGAAGCGCCTGAGCGGCTGCGATCTGAAGCAAAAGCGGTGGAGATTTAATCACTGCACAACCCGCGCCCCCGGGCAACCGCCTAGGATCTGTAAAGATCCTTAATCGTCTGCCGATGTTCACGCTCGAGAAGGCTGCCCAGATTTTTCCTGACACCCTCTCGGCGGACGTGGTGCCCGCGATCACCGCGCGCTATCGCCTGCTCAGTGCCGAGGATCAGTTGGCACTGATCTGGTTTGCCTACCTGGAGATGGGCAGCACGATCACCGTGGCGGCTCCCGGCGCCGCACGCATGCAGTTCGCCGAGCCGGTGCTCAACCAGATCAAGGCGATGAACTTCGCCCAGCAGAGCCAGGTGATGTGCGACCTGGCCAACAGCAGCGACACACCGATCTGCCGCACCTACGCCCTGTGGTCGGTGAATATCAAACTGGGCTTCTGGTATCAGCTGGGTGAATGGATGGCAGCCGGACTGGTGGCCCCAATCCCCGAGGGCTACCAGCTCTCCGCCAACGCCGCCGCCGTGCTCAGCTCGGTGAAAGGTGTGGAGCAGGGCCAGCAGATCACTCTGCTGCGCAACTTCGTGGTGGATATGGGCTTCGACCCGGCCAAGGGCGAAGGTCAGCGGGTGGCCGAGCCGATCGTGGCGCCCACACCGGAAGAACAGCGCAAGAAGGTGTTCATCGAAGGGGTGCTCAATTCCACGGTGCTCAGCTACATGGACCTGCTGAACGCCAACGACTTCGACAATCTGATTCAGCTGTTCCTCCCGGACGGCGCCCTGCAACCACCGTTTCAGAAGCCGATCGTGGGCAGCGACAAGATTCTGCGCTTTTTCCGCGAGGACTGCCAGAACCTCAAGCTCCTGCCCGAGCGCGGCTACGCCGAGCCCACTGAAGGTGACTTCACCCAGATCAAGGTCACCGGGAAGGTGCAGACTCCCTGGTTCGGGGCCGGCATCGGCATGAACGTGGCCTGGCGCTTCCTGCTGAACCCGGAAGGCAAGATCTACTTCGTGGCCATCGACCTGCTGGCATCGCCCGCCGAACTACTCAAGTTCCAGCGTTGAGGGTCACGGGCCGGCAGGGTCTATGGCTCGCGGGCCTGATCCTGCTTTTCTGGCTGGTCTCCCTTACTGATGCCATCCTCACGGGTCCGGGCAGTGGGCCCGTGGCACTGGCTGGTGTGCTGGTGCGAACGCTGCTGCATACCGGGTTGTTCATCGCCGGTCACGATGCGATGCATGGCGTCCTCGTTCCCGGCAGTCAACGCTGGAATCGGCGTGCCGGAACTCTCGCCTTGGCCCTTTATGGCGCTCTGCCCTATGGCCGCTGCCAGCGAAATCATGCCCTCCACCACCAGCGGACGGCTACAACCAGCGATCCCGACTTTCTCGCGGATCCCACGGCAGGGCCGATGGGGTGGTATCTGCACTTCATGGGCGGCTACCTGAACCCATGGCAGATGGGCCTGTTGCTGGGGGGGTGGGCCGGTTTGGCCAGTGCCATCGCTGTGCTGCATGAGCTGACGTGGCAGCAGGCTCTGGGGAGGGTGCTATTGGTGTGCACCCTCCCGCTCCTGCTGAGCTCCTTGCAACTGTTCATGGTGGGCACCTACCTACCGCATCGCGGTGAGCGGCAGATGCAGGCGGCAACTGGGGCGGGTGGTCCGATCAGCCTGGCCTGGCCAACCTGGCTGTCCCTGCTGGCCTGTTATCACTTTGGCTATCACCGCGAACACCACCAGCAACCACACTTGGCCTGGTATGAGCTGCCCGGCGCCTATCAACGTAACAAGATGCTCGCGCTGCCTCGATGAGACGGGTAGCGTCTCACCACAGGAAATGAGGACCGCATCAGTGTTCGACACCATGCTCGACGGCTGGACTGAAACGGAACAGGGCGTGGCCCGTTCCGCCTTCAGCCGTGCCTACGAGCGGGCGGTGGAGCAGCTGGTGGAGCAGGTGCAAACCAGGGCAGCTGGCCTGACGTCAGCGGACAGCCTCTGGCAGCTCCATGACTTCCTGAGCATCCAGAGGCACACGATGGAGGGCCGTTTTGACTTCCGCCTGGAGGGCATCCTCTTTGTCTTCGCGAGTCTGGTGAAGGAGAGCCTGCTGCAGATGGACGAACTGGTTGGCTTGGATGCCGAAAAGCTGGCCAAGATCGCGGCCATGTCACGGTTTTGAGCCAAACCGGCCACCGTCAGCCAGCAATTACGTTGACACCTTTCCAGAAGGCCACGCGCCCCTTGATTTCGGCGGCTGCAGGCTTGGGATCGGGATAGAACCAAGCGGCATTGGCATTGACCAGCCCATCGACCACCACGTCGTAGTAATGGGCCTCTCCCTTCCAGCCGCACACGCTGCGGTGAGCTGAGGGGCTAAGCAGGGAGGTTTCCAGTGCACTGTCGGGGAAATAGGCGTTGCCCTCCACAGTCACGATGTCGTCACTCTTGGCGATCACCGCGCCATTCCAGCTGGCTTGCATCAGCGTTGCTAAGGAGATTTCGAAACGCTACGGCAAGGGCGTTCGGGTGTGACAACCCCGGCGCCGCAGGGTGCGGACCGGGGCTGAAGGGCACCGCTAGCCGGCGCTGCCGTGCGCAATGGCGGCGGCCAGGCGAGGTCGGCAGCACGGAAGAGGGCATAGGGAGACGAAACCGGCACAACCAGCAGGCAAAGTACACCTGTACTAGCGAGGCCGGATAGGCTTGTCAACCAGGGCCGCCCTTGGCTTTGCGCCCAATCGGATGACCATTTGTAACGGAGCCAGGCCACGGGCAGCAGGTTGGCCTGTTTTTCGTGGTGGTGTGGGGTGAGACCAGAAGGGGCAGTTTCTTGCGATACACCTGGGCCCAGCACCAACAGGCCGCCCGCACCCTTGCCCAAAGCGCGACCCAGAGCAGAGGTACCGCTCTCGCTCTGATGGGGATTGCGTTGCTGTTACTGATCCAGGACCTTGACGAGGCGGGCTGATCCCACCCAGTGGCAGCCCAAAACAGCAAACCTTGACAAACGGCGATCCCAGTGGCGTTTGCTACGTCCTGGTCTCTCCTGGCTCCATACCGTGCATGCACCCATGAATTGTGGTGATGCAGTCCCAGATTGAATTGAGTGTCGGTCAGCAGTTCGAGATCGAACGCTTCAGTCGCGCCATCGACGCGAATGCAGACGCTGAGCAGCTTCGCAGTCTGGCCAAGCAGCTGCTGAGGGCCTGGCATACCCAAAAGGCTGCCACCAACTGGATGATTCAGCAGCAGCTAGGGGCCAGCAAGCCCCCCCGGAGAGTTGATCGGCAGGGGCAGCAGTTCATGCGGTAGGGACACTAATCGTGGCCTTGATAGAAAAACCTGCCGCTGGTTTGGTCTTCCGACACCACCGCGCAACGGCTGGCTACTCGCCAAAGGGCCAGGTGAATGGGCGTGGGATCGTACCGAACGAGATCCGGAAACCGTTGTCTCAGCAAGCTGGTGGCCTGCCAGGCGTTGTAGTGAGGGATCCGTGAATTCACGTGATGGCACACGTGGGTCGAACCAATGCCGTGATGCAACAGGTTGAGCAAGGGACCGTAAGGTCGGTCCACGGTCTGCAGGGCCCCCTTGGCCCAGGTCCACGCATTGGCGGTGAAGTGGGGAATGTCGGTATCGGTGTGTTGCAGCCAGGTGTACGCCACCAGCCAGGCATTGATCACGAGATAGGGCAGGCCGTAAACAGCCAACACCCGCAGAATGGAGAAGTGCGCTGCGGTGAGGGTCAACATAAGCAGCATCGCCACGATGCCCAGGTTGGAGCGGAGCATTGCTCCACCGAAGTTGGCGGGAAACAAACGGCGCGGACCATTCTGGAAGGGCGATCCATGCCAAAAATGCGATGTCGGCCAGCCATAGGCCTGCCCGCCGGCGACGCCAAACAGGAGATAGAGGGGCCAGCCGAGCACCAGGTGGGTTAGCAGGGAAAGCAGGCCATAAAGTTGGGGACCAAGCCGCTCACTGAGCTGCGTCACCCACTGGCCAGTTGCTGAATCGATGCGAGGGGGCACATGGGTTTCTCCGGCCTCCAGGTGATTGCAATTGGCGTGGTGCACCGCATGGCTGCGCTGCCAACTGAAATACGGCACCAGCAGCAGGCTGTGAAGCACAAAGCCAACGGTGGCCTCGATGCGGGGGTTGGGATGGAAGGCGTTATGGCCGCACTCATGGGCCAGGACCCAGCAGCCCCCTGCCACGGTGCCGGTGACCATGGCATACAGCGTCCAAAGGGGAATGGCGCTGGTTGTGAGGGGAATGAGGGTGCCCATGCCATAGGCAGCCGCTGACAGGCCAAGGGAGAGGGCCAGACTGCGCCAGGATTTGGCCGGATCGATCTTGAGCAACTCAGGGGGCAAGCAGGCAAGCAGCTCTGTCTTGCTGGGGTAGGCGGGACTTGAGGGAGAGGGCCCCAATGGGGCGTGCTGGGCAGAGATGGGGGCCGGCGAGCGGAGAGGTGAAGAGACAGGAACGATCAACGAAGCGGCCGCATGACGCACGGGCCCTGGCAGGGCCGGCAAGGTGTGGGGACGCTAACGGGCAGGGTGCGGCGAACGCGCTGTAGATCAACCGCGGTGGCGGCCGAGCAGCAGGTCGCGTGCGCTCTTCACCAGCTGCATGCCGTGGTGGGTGCCGCCCCAATCGGCCTTGCTGAGCGAGCGGCTGCGCTTGCTGGCGGGCTTGCGCTTGCCGCCCTTGCCCCTGCTAGCGCCGCCGAAGCCCAGCGAGTCAGGCGACAGCCTGGCCTGCGTGGGACCCGGGATGCAGAACGGCTGGTGGCCAGCGAGCCCGCTGGGGACTCAAGGGTGGACTGGGACATCACAGCACCAACGTGCAACCAGCTTGCTGCAGGCCTGTCCCCATGGCGACTCGGAATCGACCGCGCTTCACCAGGAGGAACGCCGGCATCCTGGCCGGCCTCAAGGGGAAAGTGGCTGGTAGCGATCTTACTGTGGCCCAGCAGCTCCTGCCCCAGCTCCAGCGGGTCAGGATCTCCCATCCCCTGTGGATCCAGCCAGCTCAGGCTTGGGGGCGAGGAAGCGGATCGGTGGTGTGGCCTTGAGCTGGTCGTTGAGGTTGCCTTGCAGGTTGGGGTTGGTTTCGATGGCGATGGCGCGGATGCCGCTGCCGGCCTTGAAGTCGATCCGGCGCAGATTGAGCCACACCATCTGGGGGGAGAGGGCTGAGTCGAAGTAATACACGCCATTTTTCTGATCCAGGAGAGTGCGCCACCAGGTGGGGGAGATGTTGGGGTGTTCGGGGTCGGGGGTGCCCCAGGGCACAGAGACGTTGCGCATCACACTCATCACACCCGCCAGGGCCTGGCGCGGATCGCTGGTCGGAGGAAGCTGCTCCAGGAAATAGGAACCACGCACAAAGCGATCGGGGGACTGGATCGACCCGGGCAACTCATGGGTGCGATCCTTCGTGACCCAGAAGGCATTGAGCTTGAGTTGCTCGCTGAACACGGGGCTGTTGGTCATCACCTGGTATTGGCGCCCGTGATGGATCACGGGCTTGCCCTTGAGGAATTCAATGACCGCCGAATCACCACTGGCATCAGAGACGGCCATGTGCACAGTGGCCTTGGCCTTGCCACCGGGGCCGAAGGGCACGGGCACGATCTGGATGCGGTCCTGCTGCACCGCGGCCACCAGGTCATTGACGCTGGCGTACTCACTGAGGAGATAGAGGGTCCAGGCTGCGAAGGAGACGCGGGGACGGCGGGCATCGGCTGCGGCGATGCCGAAATCGTTTTCGGCCAGATAGAGCAGGTTGGCGGCCAGACCCTTCTCATTCATGCCATCGAAGACGCCATCGACCGGTCCCCCGGGGGTGGTGCTGCCGCTCACCACCACGCTGCCGTAGCGGGTGGTGAAACGGAGGCTGTTCACGCCACCGGCGCCCTCGATCACTTCACCGCGGGGAATCACGTGAAAGTGGGAGTTGAAGCCATAGGGCCAGTCCATCGAACGGCCGGTGATCACCTGCTGATCGGGGCCGGTCCAAGTCACGCGGGAACAGGCATGGCTGGCTGCAGGAAGGGTGGCGGGCACTGCGGTGGCTGCAGCCAGGCCCAGGCCGGCGGTGAGGGCCAGGCTGCGCAGGCGGCGACAGCGCGGCATCGCAAAACGCAACATGGTGAGGAAGGCACGCTCCCGAATTGTGGCCCGACATGGGCTGCATGGCTGCCGCCTGGTCATGCCGAACTGCGTCCATGAACATCGTTCTGCTCGATCGGGCTGACTGGGTTGCCGAGGGTGTTGTCCGGCTCCAGGACCGGCGGGCCGAGCACATCAGCGTTGTGCTGAAGGCCAGGGTGGGCGACAGTCTGCGGGTGGGCGAGCTGGGGGGGCTGCGCGGCCAGGGGGTGATCGAGGCGATGGATCACGAAGGCGTACGGATGCGTGTGACGCTCAGCGCGCCACCACCGCCCAGGCATCGCTTCGACATTGTGTTGGCACTGCCGCGCCCGAAGACGCTCCGGCGGGTGCTGCGCCAGTGCGCCGAGTTCGGCATCGCCGATCTGCACCTGATCCATAGTGCCCGGGTGGAGAAGAGCTACTGGCAGAGTCCGCTGCTGCAGCCCACCCAGCTCCAGGAGTCGCTACTCGCGGGCCTGGAGCGCTCGCGAGACACGGTCGCTCCCCGGATTCATCTGCATCGTCGTTTCCGGCCATTCGTGGAAGATCAGCTGCCGCTGCTCTGTGCGAAGCGGCCCTGCTGGCTTGCCGACTGGGAAGCGCCGATGGCACTGGCAGACGCCATGCCGCAGCCGGCGGTGGTGATGATTGGTCCGGAAGGCGGCTTCGTGCCCTACGAGATTGAACGGGCCGAATCGGTGGGCGCGCGGCGGGTGGGACTTGGGTCGCGCTGCCTGAGCGTGGACACAGCCCTGGTTTCGGTACTCGCCCATGGGGTTTCGTAGGTGGATCCGCTGGGCCGTGCGCGGGGCGACGCGAGGATGGGCGTCTGACCTGTACACGGAGCCATGCCCCGCCTCACGCTGCCCGTGCTGCTAGTGCTGTTCAGTTGTGGCGTAGCCGGGAGGCCGGCGTGGGCCGACAGCACGCCCGCCACCTGCATCCTCAGCCGCCACGATCACACACTGCAGCCAGAGAAGGGCCCATGCACCTTCAGCCAACGCCAGGGCAACGTCACGGTGCGGTTCGGCTCCAACAGCTTCGACTTCCCCAGCGCTGAGGAGGGCCGCAGCTATGGGCGCAGCAACAGCGGCGAGGGCATCCGTTTCAACAGGGAGGGCCTCTACACCCTGCAGGTTCTCTGGAGGGGGGCTGGAGCGACGGTTCCCAAACCCCCGGGTTGGCAACACGACAACATCTATCTCGGCTGCTGGCACGGAGAGACGCGGGCCGGACGAGCGGTGATCGATGTGCTCACGGTGGGGGCCAACCGGATCCGCTGGGGCAACCCGTTCAACGGCATCTGCGACAGCGACTACAGCGTGGAGATCCTGCCCTGGGGCCACCAAGGCCGTTACCCCGACCAACTGGTGCCTCCACACCAAGACAGCGAGTTGGTGTTCGGCGTAGCCCGGCTCACGCTGCAGCCAGGCCCCTGCAGCACCGGAGCTGCAGTGATCCAGCTGGCAATGCCGCTCGACGGCTCCGCTGCCCTCGAGGTGGTGACCTATGGCGCCGACGGGCGGCTGATCGGCCAGTACGGAGCGTTCACTCCGCTGCGCTGAACGGATTCAGCTCCTGCACTCACACAATGCCGAGTGTTTTTTTCTTACAGTAACCTGCACCTATGTTCATCCAGCCCGGCTCACAAGGTCTGCCATAGGTGGGTTTCACCTTGTAGTAAATAGGTGAATCGCAATGTTGTTTCAGATCATTCACATAACCCAGTGGACACTGGTCGTAACCAGGCAACTTGGGGATGCGCTTCTGGGCCATGGCCCCACTCGACATCCAGACGGGTAGGGCAAGAAGAGCTGCCACTGTCGCGAAACGGACTGTCTTAACCACCGGAAAAGTTGGGGACTGGCTCCTTTTTAGCCAGGGTTCCCCGATTGGGCCTGAATGTGAAGGGAGACGCAAGCCAGAGCGACACCAGGGTCGCCAGGATGGGGGCTGGACGCCGCACCCTCTCAGATCCGTGCCCTCAACAGAGCTGGCCACCACGTTCTCGGCCTTCGCCCAGCAAGCCGACTATTCACTGTTGGAGGAGCTGCAACCGGATCCACAGGCCAGGGCAGATGGACGCGATCACCGGGCCCGCCAGGTGTTCTCGGGGCACTATGTGCCAGTGGCGCCCACCCCACTACCACAACCGGAGTATGTGGCCCACAGTGCGGACCTGTTCGCAGAGCTTGGTCTGGATGGTGCACTGGCCCGCGACGTGCGGTTTCGCCAACTGTTCTCCGGCGATATCTCGGCGGCCGAGGGCTCGATGCGTCCCTATGGCTGGGCCACAGGCTATGCCCTCTCAATCTACGGAAGCGAATACATCCAGCAGTGCCCGTTCGGCACCGGCAATGGTTACGGGGATGGGCGGGCCATTTCAGTCTTTGAGGGCCTGTTCAGGGGACGTCGTTGGGAATTCCAGCTCAAGGGTGGCGGCACCACGCCGTACTGCCGTGGCGCCGATGGCCGGGCCGTGTTGCGTTCAAGTGTGCGCGAATTCCTGGCCCAGGAGCTGATGCACGCCCTTGGGGTGCCCACCGCCCGCTCGCTCACGCTCTATGTGTCGCGGGCAGAAGGGGTGCGCCGGCCCTGGTACAGCGCAGGTTCACGCTCATTTGATCCCGACGTGATGGTGGACAACCCAGCGGCAATCACCACCCGGGTAGCACCATCATTTCTGAGGGTGGGCCAGCTGGAGCTGTTCGCCCGCCGGGCGCGCAGCCATGCCCATCCGGCTGCCCTGCGCGAACTTCAGCTGATCACCGCCCACCTAATTGCGCGCAACTACCGCGCCGAGATCAACGCAGCTCTGCCGTTCCCGGAGCAGGTGGTGGAACTGGCGCGGCTGTTCCGCGGACGGCTCACCACACTGGTAGCGCACTGGATGCGAGTGGGCTACTGCCAGGGCAACTTCAACAGCGACAACTGCGCCGCTGGCGGCTACACGCTCGACTACGGTCCCTTCGGATTTTGTGAACTGTTCGATCCACGCTTCCAGCCCTGGACCGGTGGCGGTGAACACTTCAGTTTCTTCAACCAGCCAGCAGCGGCTGAAGCCAACTACCAGATGCTCTGGAGCGCTTTACGGCTGTTGCTGGCGGATCACCCCGAGGCCCTGGCAAAGCTCGATCAGCTTCGCGAGGGCTTCGCCGAGACCATGGGCGAGGCATTGGAGGCCATGTGGGCCGGAAAGCTGGGGTTAGCGAGTTACAGCGCCGAGTTGGTAAATGACTTACTCCAACTGATGGTGCGCACGAAAGTGGATTACACGATCCTGTTCCGCCGCCTCGCCCAGCTGGCGGCAGCCATGGACACCGCCATGACCGATCAGGTCGCAATGCTGAAGCAAAGCTTCTACCAGCCCAGTTCCGCCGAACTCGAAGCCCAGTGGTGCCGCTGGCTCGAGCGCTGGGGAGCAACGATCAAGGCGCAAGGTGACACCGATAAAACAGCCATGGCGATGCAGCGCTTGAATCCTGCGATCACCTGGCGCGAGTGGCTGGTCGTGCCCGCATACGAACGGGCGGAGCTGCGGGATTACAGTCTGGTTCAGGAATTGCAGGGGCTATTCAGAAATCCCTATGAGGCGCCACCACCTGCCTTAGCCGCGATCTACGACAGGAGGAAACCCAGGGAGTTTTTCCAAGCCGGGGGCGTCTCGCACTACAGCTGCTCATCCTGATCATGGAGAACAGGACAGGCCTGCTCATTGGCTTCCGTCCAGAGAAACGGGGTGAAGCTCGGGCATTGGATTTAAAGCTGGGCGCCCGCACGCCATAGCGGTACATATTTATACAGCACATCTAGAATTATGTAGACTAATCCGTGAGAGCCATGCGCGAATAAGCGACCATTATCAGATCGCACAACAAGTGAATGCAGCATATCATCGCTAATATTGTCGAGTAAGATTCCTCGAGAGATTCTCATTGCTCAAGAACACGGGTTATTGTATCGCTCCAAAGTGATCCAATAATATGGGGTGAGAAACGGGCCTGAAACTGCTCTACAGCCTGCCAGGCATTGCATCAATGCGCAAAGTGCGTTTGCCATGACGAGAACAGGTGTTGACCTATGGGGTTGCATAGACATCCCCATTGACCCTCAGAACTTATCCGATAATCTTGCTTCAACAAGAGTGAAACAGTATTTAAACTGTTTCACCCTCAGTCACTCCCTCGATCTTGTCTTCGATCTGCTGGTAAAGCTCCTGCAGCTGGGCGATGTTCTCGTCGGAGGTTTCCCAGTAGCCTCGGCCGTTCACTTCCAGCAGCGTGCCCACGATGCGGCGGAAGCTGTGGGGGTTGAGGTCCATCAGCCGCTGGCGCATCTCCGGGTCGTTGATAAAGGTGTCGTTCGCCTCCTCATACACGAAGTTATCCACCGCGCCGCTGGTGGCGCTCCAGCCCAGGGTGAAGTTGAGGCGCTTGGCCACCTCGCGCACGCCCTCGTAGCCGGAATTGAGCATGCCCTCATACCACTTGGGATTAAGCAGCTTGGTGCGCGAATCGAGGCGAATGGTTTCGCTTAGGGAACGCACCTGGGCATTGGCGGTGGTGGTGTCGGCGATATAGCTCGCAGGCGCCTTGCCGTCGTCGCGCAACCCCTGAATCAGCTTGGTGGGGTCGCTGTCGAAGTAGTGGCTCACGTCTGTGAGCGAGATCTCGGCCGAATCCAGGTTCTGGAAGGTCACGTCGGCGGTTTTCATCACCGACTCAAACACCTCGCGCTTCTGGTTCATCTCGCCGGGGTTGTCGGCATTGAAGGCGAAGGTCTTGCGGGAGAGATACATCTCCTGCAGTTCGTTCTCCTCCTCCCAGGTGCTGTTCTCCACCGCCAGGTTCACGTTGGAGGAGTAGCTGCCACTGGCGTTGGAGAACACGCGGGTGGCGGCATCGCGCAGGGAGATGCCCTCCTTCTCGGCCTGCTCAACGCTGTGCTTGCGAACGAAGTTCATCTCCAGGGGCTCATCGGCCTCAGCCGCCATCTTCACGCCCTGATCAATCAGGGCCATCTGGTTGATGAACAGGTCGCGGAACACGCCGCTGCAGTTCACCACCACATCAATCCGGGGCCGGCCCAGCTCCTCCAGGGAGATCAGCTCCAGCTTGTTCACCCGGCCGAGCGAATCGGGCACGGGCTTCACCCCGATGAACCAGAGGATCTGGGCCAGCGATTCGCCGTAGGTCTTGATGTTGTCGGTGCCCCAAAGCACACAGGCGATCGTTTCGGGCCAGGTGCCCTGCTCGGCCTTCTGGCGCTCGATCAGCTTGTCGACCACTCCCTTGGCGGCGGCGATGGCGGCCTTGGTGGGGATCGCCTGGGGATCGAGAGCGTGCAGGTTCTTGCCACTGGGCAGCACGCCGGGGTTGCGGATCGGGTCGCCGCCGGGGCCCGGCAGCACATATTCGCCGTCGAGGGCCCGTAGCAGGCTCTCCATCTCCAGGTCGGCGCACACCTGCTCCAGGCAGAACTGCAGGTAGGCGAAGAGCTTGTCCAGCTCCACGGAATCAACGCTCACAAAGCCGGCTCCGCAGCAGGCCCGCAGCCAGGGGCTGGGCAGCTTGAAATTGAACTTCGCCAGCAGATCAAACAGCCAACCGAAGTTGCGCCGCAGGGTGACGCGGCCGTCGCTGCCGGTCACCGAGCGCACCATGGCGCCCACCGCTGCGCGGCTGGTTTCGGTGATGCGGCGGTTGAGTTCGACATCGGCGAGCACGCCCTCATCGTTGCCCTGATACACCTCGGCGATCGTGCGCCCCAGGCTCTCGGCCAGCAGGCCGGGGAGGGAGCGGATGCCCTCTTCTTCACGCTCCAGCGCCGCGATGTTCACCAGGGTGGCGATCGCCTCCTCGGCGGTGGGGGGCTTGCCGATCGTGTGCAGGCCGCAGGGGAGCAGACGGCTCTCGATCTCCATCAGCTGGCGGTACACCGCGCCGATCACGGCGTCGCGGCCATCGAGATCCAGCTCGGCGGCGTCCACTTCCGGCAGCTCAACGTCTTTGTCGAGGTTGCACTGGCGGGCCGTTTCCACCACGGCGTTCACGATCTGCACACCGCGGGAGCTCTCGCGCAGCTGCTGGTAGCTGCCCACCAGCTCGCCCAGCTCCTTGAGCCCCTTGTAGAGGCCGGCATTCTCAGCGGGCGGGGTGAGATAGGAGATCGTTTCGGCGTAGCCCCGCCGCTTGGCGATCGTGGCCTCGCTGGGGTTGTTGGCCGCGTAGTAGTAGAGGTTGGGCAGGGCGCCGATCAGCGAATCCGGGTAGCAGGTTTCGCTCATGCCCATCTGCTTGCCGGGCATGAACTCCAGCGAGCCGTGGGTGCCGAAGTGCAGCACCGCATCGGCGCCCCACACCTTCTCCAGGTAGGTGTAGTAGGCGGCGAAGCCGTGGTGGGGGCTGGCGCTGCGGGAATAGAGCAGCCGCATCGGGTCGCCCTCGTAGCCGAACGTCGGCTGCACGCCCACAAACACGTTGCCGAAGTGGCGGCCGTAGATCAGCAGATTGGTGCCATCGCTGTTGAGGTTGCCGGGGGGCTTGCCCCAGTTCTCCTCCAGGCGCTCGGAATAGGGCGTGAGCCGCTCGTATTCCTCCACGCTCATGCGGTGGGCGATCGCCAGCTCCGGCGCCCCCTCCAGTGCCTCGGGGTCCTTGAGCACCGCCTCCATCAGCTCCTTGCTGGTCTTGGGCAGGCCGCTCACGTCGTAGCCCTTGGCCGCCATCTCCTCCATTACCCGGTGGATGGAGCCGAACACATCCAGGTAGGCGGCGGTGCCCACGTTGCCTTTGTCGGGTGGGAAGCTGAACACGGTGATCGCCAGCTTCTTTGTGGCGCGGGGCTTGATCCGCAGAGAGGCCCAGCGGATGGCGCGCTCGGCGATCGCATCCACCCGGTCTTGGAGGGTGTGGGCCTTGCCGGTGGCGTCGTCGCGGCCGCTGAGCACGATCGGCTCGATCGCGCCATCGAGCTCGGGGATGGCAATCTGCAGGGCCACCTGCACCGGGTGCAGGCCCAGGTCGCTCTCCTCCCACTCCTGGGTGGTCTGGAACACCAGCGGCAGGGCCACCATGTAGGGGCGGTTGAGCTTCTTGAGCACCTCGATCGCCTTGGGGTGGTCCTGGCGGGCCGGACCGCCCACCAGCGCGAAGCCGGTGAGCGACACCACCCCATCCACCAGGGGGATGTCGGGGTTGAGGGGGTCGTAGAAGAAGGCGTTCACCGGCTTGGTGAAGTCGAGGCCGCCGCAGAACACCGGGATCACGGTGGCGCCGCGGTATTCCATCTCCTGGATCACCGCCACGTAGTGGGCCTCATCGCCGGTCACGATGTGGCTGCGCTGCAGCACCAGGCCGATCACTGGACCCTTGCGGGCCTTCTCGCTCAGATCTTTGCGGCTGGCGTTCCAGTTCAGATATTCCTTGAGGTCCTCGAACATCGAGGGCGCCAGCGGGTGCCAGATGCCCAGGTCGGGGAACGTGACGGGATCCGCCACCTGCAGTTCAGGCCGATCGGCGCTGCCCTCGCCGGTGCGGGGGAACACATATTTGTCGGCCAGCATCAACAGGAAGTTCCTGAGGTTGTCTGGCGTGCCGCCCAGCCAGTACTGGAAGCTGAGCATGAAGGAGCGGGCGTCCTGCGCCTTCTCCACAGGTAAGTACTTAAGAACCGTGGGCAGGGTGTTAAGCAGCTTCAACATCGCGTCCTGGAAGCCGGCGCCGCCGGCCTCCTTGCGCTTTTTCATGAAGCTGGCAATCGCGCTCTTGCTCTGCCCAAGCTGGGCCATCGAGAAGCTGCCCAGCTTGTTGAGCCGCATCACCTCCGGCATGGAGGGGAACACCACCGCCGCCTTGAGCCGGTCGCGGTGGGGCGCCACCGCTTCCACCACTTTCTGGGCGAGATCCTCGATGAAGATCAGCGAGGCGATGAACACATCGGCCTCGGCCACATCGGCGCAGAAATCGGCGTAGTTCTCGGCGTCGCGCAGTTCCTCGATCAGGTAGCCGCTCAGATCGATCGCCAGGGGGCCGTTCTGGTCGTTGAGCGAGGTGGCCGCCTGGGTGAGCGCGTTCTGGTACTGGGGCTCGAGCACCACGTACACGGCCTTCATCACCGCACCGGTGTGGGAGGCGGCAGGGCTGACCCGGCGGTTGGCGGAGCGGACCTGCGTGAACATGCGTGCCAACGGTTGAGCAATGTGAAGGAGCCTACGCAGCGATCCCCGCCGCTGCGCCCCTCGCACCCAAGGCGTTACAGGCGCTCCGGCCCGGTCTGAGCCTGGGGGTAGCCGAGGCGGTTCAGCAGTGGTCCGGTCATGATCGTGGTGACCAGGGCCATCAGGACGCCGATGGTGAACAGCTCCCTGCTGATCACCCCCAGGGAGAGTCCCACGTTCAGCACCACCAGTTCGGTGAGCCCGCGCGTGTTCATCAGCCAGCCCAAGGCCTGGGCCTGGCGCGTGGGCAGACCGCTGAGCCGGGCCACGCTGAAAGCCCCGAAAAACTTGCCTGTCACAGCCACCACAAGCACCAGGCCCGCCACCTGCCAAAGCTGAGGCGTGTCGTGGCTGTCGAAGCGGGTGTTGAGGCCGCTGATCACGAAGAACAGAGGCAGGAGCAGCTTCAGCACCAACAGTTCCAGCCGTTGGTCGAGCCAGCGCTGCAGCAGCGGCGAACGGGGCATCGCCACGCCCCAGAGGAAGGCGCCAAAAATGAGGTGAACCCCGATCGCTTCGGTGGCTACCCCGCTCAGCAGGGAGCCGCAGAGCACCAACGTCTGCAGCAGGTTCCCCGGCCCCGGTCCGTTGGCTACCTGCCGCAGCAGCCATCGCCGCAGCGGCGCCGTGCCCAGCCACAGCAGGATGGCGTAGCCGGCCGTGGCCAGCAGGGTGGACAGGGCGGCAGCCGGGGAGCCTGAGCGGCTGAGGGCCACCACCGCCGCCAGCAGGATCCAGCCCACCACGTCATCGATGGCGGCAGCCGCGATCGCCAGGGTCCCCAGGGGCTGACCGGTGAGCTGGCGCTCGTTCAGGATGCGTGCCAGCACGGGGAAGGCGGTGATCGCCATCGCGGTGCCCATGAACAACGAGCCTGCCAGGCTGTCGTTGCCGGGGAGGAGATCCGGCAACCAGGCCTCCAGCCGATCGGACAGCAGCACCCCCAGAACCAGCGGCAGGGCGATCCCCGTCACGCTCACGCGGCTGGCCAGGGACAGCCGTCCCACCAGGAGGCGGGGGTTGAGCTGGACGCCCACCAGGAACATGTACAGCACAAGCCCCAGCTGGCCCAGCAGGTTGATCTGGCTCACCACCACCGGTGCGAACAGCCAGCGAGAGAACCCGGGCAGAAGCAGGCCCAGGAGGCTGGGGCCCAGCAGGATCCCCCCCACGATGTCGCCGATCACCCGGGGCTGACCGAGGCGGACGGCCAGATTGCCCAGCAGCTCCGCCACCAGGACCACCACAGCGACCGCCAGCAGAGCGATTGCCTCTGATGGGAGGGCCATGGGCCGATCAGCGTGGGACGCTTCATCATCCTGAAGGGCCCCATAGGCTCAGCGGCAACGCTTCGGCTCCCCGCGCCATGTCCCTCTCTTCCTCCCTGGGGGCAACCCCCGCCCCTGATGCGCCCGCTGCTGATCCACCCAGCGCCGTCCCCATCCCGGTGGTCGTGGCCGGCGTCCTGGGCCGGATGGGCGCCGAGGTGGTGAGGGCGGTGTGTGCCGCTCCCGACTGCGAGCTGGTGGGAGCGATCGACACCACCCCGGGCAAGGAAGGCGCGGACGTGGGTCTTGAACTGGGTATCGGGGAACTGGAGGTGGCGATCACCGCGGATTTCGAGGGCTGCCTCTGCCAGGCCAGCCAGGCGGTGCGCAACGCTGGCCCCGGCCAGGGAGCTGTGCTGGTGGACTTCACCCACCCGAAGGTGGTGTACGAGCACACCCGCGGCGCGATCGCCTACGGCGTGCACCCGGTGATCGGCACCACCGGCCTGAGCCCGGAGCAGCTGGCCGACCTGGCCGCGTTTGCCCAGAAGGCCTCGATCGGCGGGGCTGTGATCCCCAATTTCTCCGTGGGCATGGTGCTGCTGCAGCAGGCTGCTGCTGCCGCCGCCCGCTTCTACGACTTCGCCGAGCTCACAGAGCTGCACCACAACCGCAAGGCCGATGCCCCCAGCGGCACCTGCATCAAGACCGCCGAGCTGATGGAGGAGCTCGGCAAGGCGTTCAACCCCCTGCAGGTGGAGGAACACGAGACACTGGCAGGCTGCCGCGGCGGCCAGCGCGAGAGTGGCCTGCGGCTGCACTCCGTGCGCCTGCCGGGGCTGGTGGCGCACCAGGAGGTGATGTTCGGAGCTCCCGGGGAGACCTACACCCTCCGCCACGACACCATCGAGCGCTCCGCCTACATGCCCGGCGTGCTGTTGAGCGTGCGCAAGGTGCGCCAGCTGCCCGGCCTGGTGTACGGCCTGGAACGCCTGATCTGAAGCCGGAGGGCTTTCCTTATTCTCCCCGCACAGCTGGGATGTTCGCGATGTTGCTTCCGCTCAAACCCGGGGAGCTGGAGCGCCTGATCCCCGCAGTGGCCACCGGCCCCCAGTTCAATGCCTGCAGCGGCAATCCCCGCACCCTGCTGCAGCGCCTGCTGATCTCGGTGATCGGCGGGGTTCTCACGCTCCTGATCAGCCAGACCCTGGCCTTCCGCAGCCAATTCGCCCCAGTACTGCTCGTGGCCGGAGTGGTGTTCTTGCTCTACATCCTCTGGGGTCCGATCGTGGAAGCGGGACGCCGTAACGCCACCCTGCGCCGCTACCCCGCCGCAGCCATCTTCGAGGGTCGGGTTGCCAACCTGTTCACCCGTGAGCTGGTGGAGGAGCGGAGGGAGCAGGCCGATCGCAGCGGCCGGCTCGAGCTGGTGGAGAACCGTCGCACCTGGCTCACCCTCGAACTGGAAGATGAGGAGGGCTATCTCGGTCAGCTGAGATTTCCCTATGACAAGAAACACCAGCTGATCCGGCCGGGGATGGTGGTTCGTGCTGTTGTCCTGAGCGAGCGCAAGGATTTCTCTCGCATCGGAGCCCTCAGCGATGCCTGGCTACCCCAGCTGAAGCTGTGGGTGGGGGAGTACCCCTACCTGCTCCGCCCAGCCTTTGAGGAGCTGTGCCTGCGACGGCTGCGCTGAAGCATTCCTGAACACCCGTTCACACAGCGCAACATTGCGTTACATTGGTGGAAACGCACAGCCAAGCGATGACCCAAGCCAACCCCACTGTCCCTGCCGCCATCCGCGGCGCCACCGTCACCACGGAAGACGGCGGCCGTCTCAATGCCTTTGCCACCGAACCTCGCATGGAAGTGGTGAGCGCCGACAGCGGCTGGGGCTTCCACGAGCGCGCTGAAAAACTCAACGGACGGATGGCCATGCTGGGCTTCATCGCCCTGCTCGCCACTGAGTTCGCCCTGGGAGGGGAAGCGTTCACCCACGGTCTGCTGGGCCTGGGCTGAAGCTGGCCTCTGCCGTTCCCTGTCCACCCCGGCTGGCCCACGGCCAGCCGGTGAGCCGCAGCAGACTCGCTGCTGCTTTTTTGTGCTCCCAGCCTTGATCTCAGCCACGCCCCGACCGGCACCGTCCACACGCCCGCGTGCCCTGGTGCATGGCGCAGGCCCAACCGGCTGCCTGGCGGCCCTGGCCCTGGCTGAAGCTGACTGGAGGGTAACCCTGCGCGATCCCCTCAGCGCCGGGCAGCTCACGGAGCGCAGCCGGGCCTACGCCTTTAACCATTCCAGCCAGCGCCTGCTGGAACGGCTTGGGCTCTGGACGGCACTGGAGCCGGTGATGGTGCCGTTCCGCAAGCTGTTGCTGCGGGACCAGGCCATCGCCAGCGACGTGTCGTTCGTGCTGGCCGATCTGCCAGTCACAGCGCAGCGTGGCCAGGCAGGCGCGGTGGGGTGGATCGCCCAGCACCGACCATTGATGGAGGTGTTGCTCGAACACCTGGAAGCCCATCCAGCCATCAGCTTGCATCTGCACAACACCGGCGAACCCTGCCGCCCGGATCACGATGGGCCGGCTCCTGAGCTGGAGGTGGCCGCCGATGGTCCGGCATCTCCCCACCGCAAACAGCTGGGGATCGGCCTGTGGCAGTGGCAGTACCGCCAGAGTTGCCTAACTGCCCAGGTGCAGTTGCGTGGCTCCGGGGAGGATCAGGCATGGGAACTGTTTCGCCCTGAGGGCCCATTTGCAGTGCTTCCCCTCGCAGGACGTCGTTTCCAGCTGGTTTGGAGTGCACCAACCGATCGCTGCCGCCAGCTGGAGAGCCTCGCTCCCACAGCCTTCCTGGATCGTCTCGCCGCCGCTTTGCCCGACTGCTTGCAGCCTGACGCGCTGCTGGACAAGCCGCAGGGCTTCCCTGTGGCCCTGCAGCTGGCCCAGAGCCTGGCCCGAGGTCGCACGGTGCTGGTGGGTGAGAGTGGCCACCGCTGCCATCCCGTGGGGGGACAGGGGCTGAATCTCTGTTGGCGCGATGTGGCCACCCTGCATGGTCTGGCGCGCCAGGTGAGCGCCGGCCGCCTGCGGCCCAGCCAACTGCCGGGGCATTACGCCAGGCGACGGTGGCCGGATCTGTTACTCACCCTGCTTGTCACCGTCCTGCTGCTGCGCCTGTTCTCGAACCGCAACCGGCTGGCGCTGCCCTTGCGGAAGATGGGCCTCTCCCTGCTCCGGGCTGCAGCCCCCCTGCGACGGATCAGCCTCGCTGTGATGACCCAGGGCCCCACAGCCCTCAGGTGAGGAGCAGACTTCGGCCATGGTGCTGAGTTCCGGATCGCCACCACCGCCACCCCAGGCCCTGCTGCGCTATCTGCGCAGCCAGCTGGGATTGAGCGAGAGTGCTCTGGCGCTGGGGATCCGTCAGGCCCAGCTGGAGCAGGCTCCCCTGGCCGTGGTTCTGTGGCGATTCGGCCTGATCAGCCTCCAGCAGCTGGAGCAGGTGCTGCAGTGGCAAGACGCCAACCTCTGAATTGGCTAGCTGTAGATAATCAGAGACTCCACAGGTTGCTCTTCGGGCAGCCGGCTTCGGCCATCGAGGGCTGCGAGTTCGGCCACAAAGCCGAAGCCGCAGAGATTGCCGCCGGCCGCCTCCACCAGCTGCGCACAGGCCGCTGCTGTGCCGCCCGTGGCCAGCAGATCGTCCACCACCAGCACCCGCTGGCCGCCGCTGAGGGCATCACTGGTGATCTCCAATCTGTCGGTGCCGTATTCCAAGGCGTAGTCCACGCCTGTGACGGCACCAGGGAGTTTGCCCGGCTTGCGCACCGGCACAAAACCCAACTGCACGGCCGTGGCCAGGGCTGTACCCACAATGAACCCCCTGGATTCGATGCCCACGATCAAATCGGGCTGCAGGCGTTCACACACGGTGCCCAGCTGGCGGATCACCTCCTGCCAGCCCTGGGGGTCGCGCATCAGTGGCGTGAGATCCCGGAAGAGAATCCCCGGCTTGGGAAAGTCGGGAACGTCCCGCACAAGCTGTCGCAGATCCATAGGGGGGCAGGGAGGTGACGGCGGGGTGTCGGAACTGGCATCATCGCAACCATGCCCCAACTTCCAGCAACTCCCCCTACCACCAAGTTGCCGCGCCGGGGGCTGGAGCGCCTCGATCTGCTGCTGCTCTGTGTTGAGGCCCTCGACCTCAATGGGGGCGAATCGATGGTGTGGATGAGCGAACAACTGGGCTTCCATGAGCTCTTCCCAAACCGTGTCGAGCTGTGGAAACGGCGCTGCCACAATCCGCTGCGGCGCAACACCCGCCGCGGTGAGCTCGACCCCGCCGAGTCGGATGCCCTGATCCGCATCCTCTGCGCCGGTGCCGATCGGCTTTACCCGATGCTGCGCGCCCTACTGGCCACTGTTGAACCGGAGTCGATCCGCCAGCAGCGCTGGACACTCTTTGAAGATCGCTTCCGGGAGCTGGTGCGGGAGCGGCTGAATCCCCGCCGCCAAGGGGTCCAGCGGTTGCTTGATCCCCAGCGCGGTGCCCGCCAGCGCCGCCAGTTGATCCAGTCGCTCAGCCTGGCAGCGGGAATGGGCGGCTTTGATCGTCTGCGCGCCAGCCTCTGCGATCCTGCGGTTTGAGGGTCCGCACCTAGTTCTCCCGCTGCTCTTGCCCACCCGCTGGCCGGTACCCTCCCGATGAAAAAAAACCTCCGCTACGAACAGCCCAGTTGCCGACTGCAGGTGGAGGGCTTTCCCGACGTGTCGATCGGCCAGGCCAGCGATGCCGTGGGGATCATCACGGGCTGGACCCTTCAATGGGCTGGACGGCCGGACCTGGAGGGTCGCAAGGACCATCTCTTGGCTCTGATGCAGGTGGTCTTTCCCTATGCCCGTCACCTGATCAGTGGAGTGGCCCGTCCGTTCGGATCACCCCAGGGGCCTGTCAATATCGGCCCAAATCCCCAGGGCTCGGGCCATCTGCTGGGACTGTTCAGCAGCCAGCCGAACACCGACCCGCTCACGGCAGAGCTGGATGATGCCGAGCTCAGTGACCTCGTGCGTGTGCTGGATCAGCTGCGGCTGGATTCCCGGTTGCAGATCGACCTTGCCCTGCCCGATCCCCAACCGCTGCGCGCACGGGAGGTGTTGGAGCGGATCCCCAAGCGTCAGCGACTGGTGGCTCCCCTAGGGGGAGCAGTGGCGATTGCGCTTGCGGCCGCCCTGGGCCTTTTGCTGCCGGAGCCCCCACCTGTTCCAACCCAAACGGCCCCCGCTGGCGGGGCCGATGCGAGTCTCTCTCCCTGAATAGCGGTGGTCTGGCCGCAGACCCTCACCGTCTCTTGACGCCAGCTATTTGCCCCCCACACTGGGCCCATGACCGAAATGACCTGGTCTGAATTGCGCATTCGGGTGGCCCGCCTGGGAGCCGCTCTCGATGTGGTGGTGCGCAGTGATCCCGAAGTGTGTGGGCTGAGCGGCGATGCCTTCCATCTCTCCCTGCACCATGGCGGGCAGGGCGACTGCCAGGTCGGCCAGCTCTCCTTGATCGACTGTCCCAACGAGCTGGTGTTGCAGGAATTTGAGCGCTGGATGCGTGGCGCAGGTCACGTGCTGGAAGCATGACCACCACCCGGAGACCCTCCCTGCAACTGCCGGGTTCGTCCCAGCGCCAGCGCCATGTCTTCCGCCGCCGCCGCCAACCCCCACGCTGGCGGCAGTTCGGGGTGGGCTTGCTGTTCATCGCCCTCGGTGCTGTGATGCTCTACGGGTTGCTGCAGCTGCCGGAACGGCTCGACACGGTGCTGTTGCTGAGCACAGCCATTGCCCAGCTGATCAGCGGCCTGCGCTCCCTTCTGCTGGGGCTCTTGCAATTGATGGCTGTGGTGCTGGTGGTACTGGTAGCTCTCCTGGCACTCATGCTCGTGGTGGGAGGCCTGGTGCGGTTGGTGCGCACCTTCATCCCGCGCTCCCGATCGCCCCACCAGGCCTGAGTGGGTCAACCCTGGCCCAGGCGCGCAAACCACAATCCGGCCAGCTGCCAGCTGCTCCAGAGAAACATTCCCAGAAACAGCCAGTTCAGCCAGGCTGGTCGCTTGGGTGGCTCGCTGACCATCGTGAGGCAAACAGAAGATCGCGTTTCAGCATGGCAGCCTTGCCGGCTGGCCCATCTCGCCAGGGCCGTTGCGTGACGTTCCTTGACGAGGACTAACGACGACAGGGAGCTCCACTAGCCTCGCCCCATGGGCAATCCGATCGGTCAGGATGAATTCCTTCAACGGGCGCAAGCCCGTTTTGGCAACCGCTACGATTATAGTCAGATTGTTTACAAAAGCTATAAAACACCTATCAAAATACATTGCAGGGAACATCCCGTTAAGGTAATCACCATCACTCCAGAGAAACACTTGCAAACCACGGGGGGCTGCAAGTTCTGTTTGCGGCAGATGCGGATCTGCATGCTTGAGCGAGAGCTGGGCAGAAGAAGTGCAGAGCATCCACCTCTAGCTCAGGATGCCAATAGGGCTGCACTCAGCACGATCGGTGGACAACTTGTAAACGATGACCCTCGATGCTGGGTATTAAGGAATCAGGATTGAAAAGGTTTTGAATCTTTTCTCACCATCTGCCTCATACGCAACAGCTGGGCGCCTTTCAACGCTCGCCTAGCGGGATCACAAGGCGCATCAGCGGAAGATTCGGGGCCGACTCAGGATAGTAATTAATCTTGAAGTATCACCCTGCCCATCGAAGAGCTCGGACTAAACCAAAGACAATGGGGAGGCTGACCCTCCAAGTGCACCCAACCCATGCCAGGCTGGGCCATGGCATGGTGTCACCCTGGTCTGGTGACAGAGACGGGCGGGCCTGCAGCTGAGCCTCACTGGGCGAGTTGGTGAAATGCCGGACAACGGAGAGGGTGGGATTCGAACCCACGGACCCTTTCGGGTCGCCGGTTTTCAAGACCGGAGCCATCAACCACTCGACCACCTCTCCAGATGGGGGCCCGAAACCGGGCTTCCTAATTGTGACACGGAACCAGGCCGCTGCGGTGGTTGGATTGTTTATAGTTGATCCAGATGGCACTGCTTGATGTCCAGGAGCCGGCACCCCAAAAGCAGTCAAAGAGCAGGTCATGCCCTGACGATACAGCAAATCTTTTTGCTGCTTGCCGTGCTCAATGGTGTGGTCGTGGCTTCATTGCTGCTTTCAGCTTGGCAGTTGCTCCAAGATCCAACCTCAAGTCTTCAGCATGCCGCTACCACGATCTTTTTGGCCTTGTTGTTAGTACTTGGCTTGGGTATTTCCTACCGCATTGTTGCGGTCAGGGTGATCAGGCCGCTGAGTCGCCTTGTCCAACAGTCTGATGCTCTTGCTGCCAGCCATTTAAAAGAAGATGCACTGCTGGGCGTGCATGGCAATGATGAGATTGCTCGCCTTGCGCACGCATTCAACGGAGTACTAGTCCGGCAGCGGCTCGCCATCGAGCAGCTGGATTCAGCCAATCATCGGCTTCGTGAGATGAATAAACAGATCGAGGATTCTATCCGTTATGCTGCTTTATTGCAGAAGTCAATCCTTCCAGACCGTCAGCTTTCGGAAAGCTTTGGCGAGCAGTATTTTGTTCTCTGGCAGCCACGCGATACCGTTGGCGGTGACTATTATGTGTTTCACGGTGACGGGTCCCGTTGTCTGGCTGGGGTTGCAGATTGCGCAGGACACGGTGTCTCTGGGGCCATGATGACCATGTTGGCCCGTGCTGGATTGGATCGGTCAATCCAGCAGGTGGGCATGGAGTCTCCCGCTGAAGTGCTGCAGGCCACAAACAGCAGCATGCATGGCGTGCTTGGCGAGGCTCAGATCACCCAGGCCCTGGCGACGTCGATGGATGCCGGACTGGTCTTTCTGGACTTGGAGCAACGCATCCTGCGCTTCGCTGGAGCCAGGATCTCGCTGTACTGGAGCGATGGAACGTCAGTGGCCATGGCCAGGGCAGAGAACCGATCTCTCTGGGACCGACGAGCTGGCATCTACCGGGATCACACCATTCCTCTCGCAAGTAAATATACTTACTACCTGGCGACCGATGGGGTGTTTGACCAGGCCGGCGGTGACGACGGGTTTGGCTTGGGCAGCGATCGCTTCGAGCGTTGGCTACTGGACCATGCTACAAAGCCATTGCATCAGCAGCATCAGGCCTTCAGTGAATCACTCGCCAGGTTCATGGGCGACCATCCCCAACGGGATGACATCACAATTCTTTCCTTCCGTGTGGCTTCATGCCCATGACCTTGGGATGTTGCTAACTTAACGTCAGCTGAGAGAGGCAATGTCTGCGTCATTCACCACCCATGGAAGCCTGGCTTCTCTGCGGGAGTTTTTTTCAGCGGAGCGGATCCTTATCTGTTTTAATGGTCCGATTTCTCGCACGTTAATCAGCGAGATTGGCATTGCCCTCAAGGAGCACATTCAGTCAACGCGCCAATGCATGTCATCGGCCATGGATGTATTCAGTGCGTATATTGAAATGAGCCAGAACATACGGCACTATACGTCTGCTCAAGGCTATAATGAAGCAGATGCAACCGCAACCGTTGTGATTGCCGAATCGTGCGAGGGACACTATGTCGTGTCAGCTGGCAACATCGTTGAATATGCTGATGGCCAGGCCCTTGTGGAGAGGATTAACCACTTAGCTGGTTTAGACAAGGCTGGATTGAAGATTCTTTATAAGCAACAACTCCGTGTGCCTCGCGATGCAGAGTTGTCCTCCGGTGCAGGCCTGGGACTCATTGATGTTGCCCGCAAATCCAGTGCGCCCCTGGAATGCAGTCTTGACCCCCTGGAAGGCGGCAAGGCATTCTTTACCCTCAGGGCTACCATCTGATCCGTCATGACCCAGCAACACTCGCTCCAGGTCGGCTCGGGCCAGAACCTCAGCATGCCAGCCACCCAGTCAACCCCATCCGTCGAAGCCAATTGGGATGCCGGACTGCTTCGTATGGTTGGCGAATCCTATCCAGAGAATACATATGATATCTTTTCAAATATCATTAACTGGGTCGAGTTATATCTCGAGGAGACCGAATCACCGCTCCAAATCGAGCTGCACTTGAGCTATCTCAATACTAGCAGCATCAGGGCCATGATCGATATCTTTAACCATTTACAGGCTGCTTTCGAATCCGGCCGAAAACTCTCCGTGAGCTGGCTGTACGACAGTCGCAATCCTCGATCGGCAGAGCTTGGCGAAGAGTTCAAGGAAGATTATACATTCGATTTCTCAATTACAGCAGCACCGTTTGTTGAATAGTGTCTATCAATCGTTTCCGCCCGGGAGGACTGGAAGATGAGCTTGAGAATCGAGTTGCGGAGCTTCTTGCAGATCAGAACTACATAGGTCATCCCCTCAGAGATGCCCTCGAAGCTGTATTGGACCGCATGGGGCAGCAATTGCTGCGGCTCGAGCGGATCACCCAGATCTCTGATCGCTACCAGTCTGATGTGCAGGAAAGAGTTCAGCACATATCTCAGCGATATGACCAGCAAATCCGCAAGCTGGAAAAAGCGATTCGGATTTCCGATCGCTATCAAGCGATGCTCAACGACCTCAATCAGGCTCTCAAAAAAGCATCTACCCATGACCAGCTCACCGGCCTTCCCAATCGCCGGTTAATTGTTGACCGTTGTCGCCGGGAGGACCATCGAACTGAGAGGGACAACACCACCTATTCCTTGCTGGCTATGGATGTGGATCGCTTCAAGAGTATCAACGACACCCATGGCCATGAAGCTGGTGACATCGTGCTTGTTTCACTCGGGAAGGCCCTGCAGCAAGGTCTGCGTGACTATGACTGTTGCGCCCGATGGGGAGGAGAAGAATTTCTGGCCCTCTTAGCTGGGGCAGATCTGGCAACGGCCCAATTAGTGGCCCAAAGGATGTTGGATACCGTGCGAAAACTTGTGGTTGATCTCCCAGCCGGGTCGGTGCATCCCCGAGTGAGCATTGGCGTGGCTGAGCATGCTGTAGGAGAGGATTACACCGAGGTCTACCGTCGCGCAGATCAGGCTCTGCTGGCGGCCAAGGCCAGTGGCCGTGACCGCTTCATGGTGGCTGAGGGCACCCCGGATGCCTGACCGCACCCCCCCGGGGCTCAGTTAGCAGTTGGCTTGGCTAAGGGCAACAGACACTTGTCGCTGTCACATCCAGCCGGGCCTGCCTCCAGCGGTTGCTCGCCGCTGTCGTGGCGCTGCAGCGCATCGAAGAAGCACTCGGTGCGCCGGCGAGCCGCCACTTCGGCGTTGAGGCGCTGGTAGGTGGCCGCATCGATCGGCTCGAACGGCAGCCGAGGGAAGGTGGCGTTGGCGTCGAAGCGGGCCAGCAGGGCCGCGGAGATATAGCCCTGGCCCTCGTCGATGGCGCGGTGGATCGCATCGGCCAGCGGCTCGATCTCGTGCTCGCGGAACTCCACCGTGGCACTGGTGTTGTGGGCGGTGTAGTGCTGCTGCACCTGCATGTAGAAGTCGAACTGGGCCAGGGCGGAGAAGTTGTTGATCTCCACCGCATCGGCGCCGGGGATGTTGGCCCAGCTCACCTCGGTGGGGATCTCCACCAGCCACTCGGTGCAGCGGGGATCGAAGGGATCATCCAGCAGGCGGCCCTGTTCGTCTTTGTCGCTCTGGCTGGGCACGATCGAGTAGCCGTAATCCAGGCAGGCCAGGGCCACCGGGTCGCTCTTGCGGAAGGTGATCCGGCGGATGAAGCGCTGGGCCTTGGGCGGGTGCCAGCCGGGGGAGGCGCCGGTGAGCAGGCTCTTGGTGCCGGCCGGCTGCACGGTGGTGCAGCGGTTGGGGCGGCGGATGCCGTGGCGGTCGCAGTACTCCCACACCGCCTCATGCACGATGGTTTTCCAGCGGGCCAGATACTCGGCCTCGCGGGCCTTGAAGGCGCGGCCCTCCTCGGAATCGGGGCGGCCCGCATCCCACCAGGTGAGCCAGGGGGTGCCGAAGGCGTGCACGAAGAAGTCGAACAGGCCGGTGAAGCTCACGCCCACGATCGGATCCCAGGCGCGGCTCTGGCGGTAGCGCTCCACCTCGAAGCGGTGGTTGAGCAGGCAGGCCACGGCGATGGCGCCGGCGCGGAAGGCGTCCTCCTGGGCTTGGAAGTCGGTGGGGTGGATCTGGTTGAGGTGGATCTCGGCCAGGTTGCAGTGGAAGTCGGCGCCGAGGATCTCGCCGCAGGGGTTGAGGCCGTAGCGGCCCAGGCGGTGCTCCAGCTCAGCAGGCTCCAGGCCGGGATGGTGGAGTTTGAGCCACTGGGCGGCCTGCTCGCGGCCCTGGTCGCAGTAGATGCCCACAAACTCCTCGCGCAGCTCGGGGGTGGGCAGCAGGTCGGCATTGGAGCGGGCGATCGCCTCGGGGGCGAACTGGATGGCGCCCTCGCCGCTCTGGAACTGCTTGGTGACGGCCTCCAGCACCACCTCCCGGCTGGGGCGGGTGTGGAACACCCGGGTGTGGTTGGCCATGCGCAGGGCGTCGCGCTCCGGATCGATCCGCCAGTTGCCCTGCCCGTCCTGCTGCCAGAGGTTGTCCTTGGCGCTGGCGGCGGCGCTGTCGTCGGCGGCGAACTGGCGCATGCCGGCGCTGCGGCGGATGTTGCCGGCCACGATCGTGACGGCGGCCTCATCGATCAACAGGCAGCACTCCACCGAAGTGAGCTGGCGGCCCTGGGCCTTGTTCAGGATCTGGGCCACGCGGCCGTAGAGGTCCTTGAGCTTCACCGGGTTGGCCATGCCGCCGAAGCCCTTGAGGGTTTCGCCCACCGGACGCACGTCGGAGAGATC
The DNA here is from genome assembly GCA_044374745.1 of Prochlorococcaceae cyanobacterium. Lineage (GTDB taxonomy): Bacteria > Cyanobacteriota > Cyanobacteriia > PCC-6307 > Cyanobiaceae > NIES-981. The sequence goes on from JBILNZ010000012.1 coordinate 38,522, forward strand.
CAGCGCGATCTCGATCGGGGCGGCGGCGTCGAAACGCCCGTCGCTGCAGCACTCGAGCAGCAGCTGGTAACTGTCCACCCAGCCGCGGCGGGTGTCGCCCACCTTGATGCTCACCTGGTTGCCGGTGATGCTGTGGCTGGTGTGCTCCTGGCGCGCTCCGGCCGGGGTGGAGCCGATGTCGGTGACACCGGTGATCACCAGCCGGTTGCGCACCGCCGGCAGCCGGTTGATCAGGTGCGGCTCGATGATGGCGCCGGTGCCGCAGCCCATCATCGCCAGGTCCATCATCAACCCGAACGCCTCCCAGTCCACCAGGTTGGTGGAGGTGCAGTTGTAGGCGCCGGAGAAGTTCTCGCTCTGCTCGATCCAGGGGGTGCCGCCGATCCACAGCCAGCGGCCCGAAGGCAGCGCCTTCTGCTGGCGTTGCATGCGGCGCAGCAGGGTCACCTCATCGTCGTTGAGGTTCCCGAGGCGGCGCAGGCCCTCCAGGTTGCGTTCGGCCACCTGGTGCCAGCTCTCGCGGCCGGCGGGCAGCTTGCGGGAGTAGGTGCGGTAGAAGACCGGGTTGGCCGCCGGGGCGGTGGCGGGGAAGTCACCGGCTGGTGAAGCTCCTGAGCCGTGGCCGCCAGTGCCCAGGCCAAGGCTGCCTTCCGTGTCGGACCGCAGGGCGGGGCTACCGGCAGGGCTGGTGGCTGGGCGCTGGGCGGAGAGGGTCACCGGCGATGGATCCAGGAGTTTGCGCACCATAACGCCAGGGATGGGGTGTGCAAGCTGCCATTGGCACCATCGGCGGTGGAGTGCCATCGGCCGCCAGAGTGCTGGCTGATCGATGTGAAGGGGCAGGAGGGATGGCATTGCAGCGAACACCTGAGCCCGAGCTGATGGATGGGGCTGATCAGGTGGCGGCCTATGCCTCCGCGGATTTCGATGCCTCCGACCAGGCGATGGTCGAGCGCTTCGCCCAGCTCTGTGACGATCGCCCCGGCACACGGCTGGCGGATCTGGGTTGTGGGCCGGGCAACATCAGCTTTCGCCTGGCCCGCCGCTGGCCCGCCGCCAGCGTGCTCGGCATCGATGGGGCGGCGCGGATGCTGGCCGTGGCTGCCCAGCGGTTGGTGGCTGAGCCTGCCCTGCAGGGACGGCTGCATTTCCAACAGGCGCTTCTGCCCCTGGCGCAGCCGACGCCCCTGGCCGGCAGATTCGATGCGGTGGTGAGCAACAGCCTGTTGCACCACCTCCACGATCCCCTCGCTCTCTGGCGGGCGGTAACCCAGTTGGCCGCCCCCGAAGGTCTGGTGTACGTCCAGGACCTGCGCCGCCCAGCCACTGAGGCCGCCCTGGAGGGGTTGGTGCTCACCTCGATGGCCAAGGCGCCGGAGGTGCTGCGACGCGACTACCGGGCATCGCTGCATGCGGCCTTCACGCCGGCGGAGGTGCGCGACCAGCTGGCGCAGGCCTGTGTGGCCGGGTTGCAGGTGCAGTCCATCGGCGACTGCTACCTGGAGGTGTGGGGCCGCTTGCCCTGAACCTGAACCTGGCCTTGCTCTGCCAGGCTGAGGCCATGACCAGCAGTCCTGCCCTCGGCGCCAGCGGCGCCACCCTCGGCACAGCCAGCTCCAGCGAACTGGCCGCCCTGGCCGAGGCGGTGGCCCGGCGCCGCAACTTCGCGATCATTTCCCACCCGGACGCGGGCAAGACCACCCTCACCGAGAAGCTGCTGCTCTACGGGGGCGCCATCCAGCAGGCCGGCGCGGTGAAGGCCAAGGGCGAGCAGCGCAAGGTGACCTCCGACTGGATGGAGCTGGAGAAGCAGCGGGGCATCTCGATCACCTCCACCGTGCTGCAGTTCGACTACTCGGGCAGCACGATCAACCTGCTCGACACCCCCGGCCACCAGGACTTCTCCGAAGACACCTACCGCACGCTTGCCGCCGCCGACAACGCGGTGATGCTGGAAGACGCCGCCAAGGGCCTCGAGCCCCAGACCCGCAAGCTGTTCGAGGTCTGCCGCATGCGGCAGATCCCGATCTTCACCTTCATCAACAAGATGGATCGTCCGGGGCGCGAGCCCCTGGAGCTGCTCGATGAGATCGAGCAGGAGCTGGGCCTGGCCTGCTGGCCGGTGAACTGGCCGATCGGCAGCGGCGACCGCTTCCGCGGGGTGATCGATCGGCGCAGCAAGCAGGTGATCCTGTTCGAGCGGGCCGAGCGCGGTCGAGCGAGCGAGGAGAAGCTGCTGACGGTGGAGGAGGCCCGCGACTCAGGCGCCGTGGAGCCAGACCTGCTGGCGCAGGCCCTGGAGGAACTGGAGCTGCTGGAGGGGGCCGGTGCCGACCTCGACCTGGAGCTGGTGCACGGGGGTGAACTCAGCCCGGTGTTCTTCGGCTCGGCGATGACCAACTTCGGCGTGCGGCCCTTCCTCGATGCCTTCCTGGAGCTGGCCCAGAAACCGATCGCCCGCTCCAGCAGCGCCGGGGAGATCGATCCGGTGGCGCCCGGCTTCAGCGGTTTCGTGTTCAAGCTGCAGGCCAACATGGATCCGCGCCACCGCGACCGGGTGGCCTTCGTGCGGGTGTGCAGCGGCAAGTTCGAAAAAGACATGGCGGTGCAGCACGCCCGCACCGGCCGCACCATCCGTCTCTCCCGTCCCCAGAAGTTATTCGGCCAAGACCGCGAGGTGGTGGAAGACGCCTACCCCGGCGACGTGATCGGCCTCAACAACCCGGGCATGTTCGCCATCGGCGACACGCTCTATGTGGGCCCCAAGCTCGAGTACGAGGGCATTCCCTGCTTCTCCCCCGAGATCTTCGCCTGGTTGCGCAATCCCAACCCCTCGGCCTTCAAGAGCTTCCGCAAGGGAGTGAACGAGCTGCGTGAGGAGGGGGCGGTGCAGATCCTCTACGACACCGACGAGAGCAAGCGCGACCCGATCCTGGCGGCGGTGGGCCAGCTGCAGCTGGAGGTGGTGCAATACCGCCTTGAAAACGAATACGGCGTCAAGACGCGGCTCGAGCCCCTGGGCTTTGCGGTGGCGCGCTGGGTGGTGGGCGGCTGGGCTGAGCTGGAGAAGGTGGGCCGCATCTTCAACTGCAAGACCGTGCGCGACGCCTGGAACCGGCCGGTGCTGCTGTTCAAGAACGACTGGAACCTCAACCAGTTGCGCGACGACCACCCCGAGCTTGAGCTCAGCGCCGTGGCCCCGGTGGTGAGCGGGGTGGAGCCGATCAGCCTTTGAGCCGTCTTTCCACCGTGTTGCCCACAGTCGCCGGATCGCCGCGCCAGACTCTCTGTAACGAACCATCACGGCGATGCCTGAGCCGCTCTGGCTGGTGCGTCCCCGTCCAGACGGGGGTTGCGACTATGTGAACTTTCAGCCGCAACCGGTGATCGAGCCCACCGGGGTTTCCTCGGCGTCTGCTGGGGCTCCACCGGTGGTGGAGATGCGCCAGGGCAGCCACCTGCCCCCCCAGATGCCCCTGCTCAAGCACCGACGCCGCCTTGATCCGGCGGAGGCCCGGCGCTGGCAGGAGCGCCTGCTGCAGGAAGGGGGATTCCGTAGCAGCGAACCCCTCTTCTAGGCCTCGCCTCGATACGCTCTGCTCAGGCGTTCTATTCCTCCGCGCCCGGTGATGACCGACTCCCCCGACCCGAACGCCAACCAGGCCCTCTCGCCCTACGAGCGGCTCGGAATCAATCCGGATGCGAGCTTCGATGGGGTGCAGGAGGCCCGTCATGCCCGCCTCCTGGAGGCCGGAGAGGATCCATTGGCCCGCTCCCGGGTGGAGGCCGCCTACGACGCCGTGCTGATGGACCGGCTCAAGGAGCGCCAGCAGGGCAAGGTGAGCATGGCTGCCCGCAGCGCTTCCGCCAAGGAGCAGCAGCAGGCCACGCCGCCCCCCCGTCTGCCCCTGCCGGCAGTGCCCAAGGTGACCCTGCCCCGGGTTTCGGCGGCCAGCTTCACCGCCCCTTCCCTCAGCCTGAGTGAGGGCCAGGACCGCTGGCTGGCCATTGGGGGGTCCGGCCTGCTGCTGGCGCTGCTGCTTCTCTTGCCAACTCCGCCGGCGGAGTTATTGCTGGCCCTGGCCACTGCGCTGTGCGTGGTGTGTCTGCAGCGCCGCCGTCGCCGTTTCCTGACAGCGGTGGGATGGGGCTTCGGTCTGCTCAGTCTGGGTCTGGTGCTGGGTGGAGTACTGGTGGGTCTGGCCCCGGCCGAACTCCCCCTGGGGCTGCCCCTCGACCGCCTGCAGGTGCAGAGCATTCCGGCCCTGGTGCTGCTGCTGCTGGGTTCCCTGCTGCTGGCCTGAGCCCCGGCAGCCGACCCTCATGGGGTTGGTGTGAGTTCAGCGATCAGCTCCTCCAGCTCACTGCCGCCAACCTGGTACACGGCGTTGCAGAAATGGCAGGTGAGTTCGGCTTGGCCGTCCTCCGCCAGCATCGCCCCCAGCTCGTCTCGACCCAACAGTTTGAGGGCACCCAGACTGCGCTCGCGGCTGCAGGGGCAGCTGAAGCGCACCGCCTGGCAGGGGGTCTCACCGCCCAGGGGCTGGGGATCGAGGTCGGGAAAGATATCCTCCAGGAGGGTCTGCAGGTGTCCATCGCAGGCCGCCAGGCGCTGGCTGAAGCCACTCACCTCCCGGCAGCGCTCCTCCAGCAGGGCCACCAGGGCCGGCTCCCGGGCCGCCTTGGGCAGCACCTGCACCAGCACGCCGCCACTGCAGCTCACCCCCTGGCTACTGATCTGCTCGCCGACGAACACCGCTGAAGGAGTCTGCTCGGAGTGCAGGAGATAGGAGGCCACATCGTCACCGATGCCGCCACTCACCAGTTCCACGGTGGAGCTGAAGGGTTCGCCCTCGCCCAGGTCCCGCACCACGTGCAGGTAGCCGGTGCCGGTGGCCCGCCGGAAGTCGAACCTGCAGCCGCCGTGGCCGTCGTCGAGGAGGTCCAGCTCCAGCGATGGTTCACCCACATAGCCCCGCACCGTGCCGTTGCGGCCCGCATCCACCATCAGGCCGCGCAGGGGGCCATCGGAGGAGATGCGCAGGTTCACACGCCCATGGGCCACCTTCATCGAGCTGGCCAGCAGCAAGCCGGCGGTCATCGCCCGGCCCAACAGCGCCGTGGTGAGGAAAGAGAGCTGGTGGCGTTCGGCGGCCCGGCGGCTGGCGGCCGTGGTGGTCACCGCCACCAGGCGGATGCCTCCGCCAGCGGCGGTGGCGCGCAACAGCTGGTCACTCACGCTGGCCGGCTCCCAATGGGGGCATCGTACGAATCCCCTTCCTCGGGCTGAGTCAACCGGCGGGGGTGAGGAGCCCCCGCTCCAGTTGCCAGCTGCACTGCGCCAGGCCCTCGAATAGGTCGGGCTCATGGGTCACCACCAGCACCGCCCGCTCTCGGGCCAGCACAGCCAGCAGATCCACCACATCGGCCCGCACGGCCCAGTCGAGCCCGGCAGTGGGTTCATCGAGCAGGAGCACCGGCGGATCCCGCAGCAGCTGCACCGCCAGGGCCAGGCGTCGCTGCTGGCCCCCACTCAGCTGCTCCGGCGGCTGCTGGTGGGAAAGGCCCGCCAGCCCCACCAGCTCGAGAATCTGCTCCAGGCGCTCAGACGGTAGGCGGCGCTGGCCCAGGCGCAGCTCCTGGCCCACGCTCAGGCCGAGAAAATGGCGCTCGGGGAACTGGAACACCAGGCCGCACAGCCAGCGGCGCTGGCGGCTGCTCAGCCCCTCCCCGTTCCAGCTGATCCGGCCGCGCTCCGGTTCGGCAAGGCCAGTGATCAGCTCCAGCAGGGTGGTCTTGCCACTGCCGCTGCGGCCGGCCACCAACCCCAGCTGGCCCTTGGCCAGCTGCAGGTTCACCCCATCCAGCACCGGCCGGACCGCCGTGGCCGGCTGGTAGCTCACGCCGCTGAGTTCGAGCATGCCACCAGCATGCCCCCCCGGCTGGGGGGCTTGGGGGATAGTGAGGGTTCCATTCCCCGAACCTGGCTGCTCCATGGAGGTGCGCTTCCGCGAACTCGATCCCTTTAACTGCTGGATCTGGATGCACTTCCCCCATCCACCCGGCCAAGGCGAGCGGAGTTACCTGGAGACCACTTTCGATAGCTGGTTCTTCCTCGGGAAACTGGGTGGGTTCAATGCCGAGAACCTGCAAGCCCACGAAGCCGACGGAGCTGATCTGGGGTGGCTGGCCTACGACATCGACGCCGCAGCCGCCAGCATGCCCGCCCTGATGCACAACATGGGGCCGATGGAATACCAGGGCAGCTGGGCCCGCTGCTGGGTCGACCTCGGCACCAGCGATGCCTTCGGCCTCGATGTGCTGATCAATGCCCTGCGCCAGCTGGATAACGATCTGCTGGAGATCGAGGAGCTGTGCATCGGCGGCATCAACGACGACTGGCCGATCGACGAGCAGCCTGAGGCCCTCTTCCCCCTCATGGGGGACTGAGGCAGACGACGGTGGCTCGTGAGTGGCGTCGGTTGCTGGTGGCTCCGGAACGGCTGGCCGCCTGTGCTGGCCGGCTGAAACTGTTGGCCGATGAAAGCCACTACCTGCGCCGGGTGCTGCGGCTGCGGGGGGGGGAGCAAATGGCCCTGGTCGATGGCCGTGGCCGGCTTTGGACAGCCCGCTTGGAACTGACCAGCGCGCCAGCTGGAGCGGGACGGGGACGGGATGGGCACCGGGGGGCCGTGGCTGTTCTGGAGCAGCCACTGGGCCAGCCATTGCAGTGTCAGCCCGCCGCCAGTCCGGCGCTGGAGCTGGCCGTGGCCCTGCCGCGACTCGATGGGGATGTGCTCGTGAGAATGGTGTGTGAGCTGGGGATCGATCGCTTCACGCCCCTGCTCGCAACCCGCAGTGTGGCCCTGGACCGCTCCAGGCCCCAACGCCAGCAGGCCATCATTCGCGAAGCAGTGGAGCAGTGCGAGCGGCTCTGGCAGCCCCAGTTAGCCCAAGAACAGGACGCCCTCCAGTACTTCAGCAACACTTTGCCTGTGCTGCAGGCTGACGGTGCCCGGGAATTGCGACTGCTGGCGACCACCCGGCGAGAGGGGCTGCCAAGCCTCGAGGATCTATGGGTCCAGCCTGATCAGCCCTTGCAGTGGATCCGCATGGCGATCGGACCTGAAGGTGGCTGGACGGATGGGGAGGAGCAGCGGGCCGAATCGGCCGGTTGGCGGCCGGTGAGCCTCGGAGAAACCATCCTGCGCACCTCCACTGCTGCCGTGCTGGCAGCGGGATGGATGGCGGCCTGGCGGCGCCGCCATGGCGCAGCCCTCAGCTCTTGAACAGGCCGGCGGCCATCGCCTTGAAGCCAGCCAGATTGGCGCCGGCAGTACGGCGACGGCTGGGGATGGGGTTGGCTGGGTTCAGGCAATCGGGCGCAAAGGTGGCCTGGCTGGGCGCGGGGCGCGACTCCTGGGCTGCCCGCAACTCGGCGGCGATCGCCTCGGCTGTGGTGAGCATCGGCTTGCTGCTGGCCGCTGGTGCCGGGGCACTGGCCACAGGCTGCTGGGGTGCAGCCACCTGCACAGCGACCGGAGCGGCATCGACCTGACCCGGGCCCTCGGACTGGCCCGACCCATTACCGAGGTCGAGGAAGAACGACTCTTTGCGCTTGAAGAACATCACCGCAGCCCGAAGGTGCTGCGATTATCCGCTGCTGCGGCCGCCCCTGGTCCCGCACCGTAGGGCTGTGCAACACAGCGACTGAAGCCACACACTTGTGGCACAGCCCTGCCGCGTTTCTCTGTGATCGCTCCGTCGCCGGATTGGCTGCCGCAACAGCAGCCCCTCACCTGGTTGCTGGCCTTTGCCATCAACGGGCTGCTCATCGGGTTGGCCCAGCGCCTGCCCCTGCTCACGAAGGCGGGCTGGTGCCATGCAGCCATCCTGGGCACCATCCTCTGGGGAAGCCTGGGTGTTCGCGGCTGGCTTGCGGTGGTGGCGTACCTGCTGATGGGCTCGCTGGTGACCCGCCTGGGCTTTCGGCGCAAGCAGCAGCAGGGACTCGCGGAGGGCAGGGGTGGCCGCCGCGGTCCGGAGAACGTGTGGGGCTCAGCCGCCACCGGCGCCCTGCTGGCCATGGCCACTGCTCTGGCGCCCTCTCCCTGGCACCCACCGCTGCTGCTGGCCTTCGTGGCCAGTTTTGCCGCCAAGTTGGCCGACACCTGCGGCAGTGAGGTGGGCAAGCGCTGGGGACGGCACTGTGTGTTGATCACAAACCTGCAGCCCATACCCGCCGGCACCGACGGCGCGATCAGCCTGGAGGGCAGCCTGGCGAGCGCGGCGGGCAGCACCCTGATGGCGGGCCTCGGCTTCCTGCTCGGGCTGCTCCCCAATCTCGCCACCACCGTGCTGGTGAGCGTCGTGGGCCTGCTGGCCACGCTCCTGGAAAGCGTGATCGGCGCCACCGCCCAGCGGCGCTTCACCTGGCTGAGCAACGAGCTGGTGAACGGGATTCAGACCGCCCTGGCGGCGGCTCTGGCCCTGCTGGGCTCCGGCTGGCTGCTCGCTTCCTGAAGCGCGCGGCGCAGCTCTTCCGCCCGCTGGCGGCAGTGCCGGCAGTCCCTGCCCATCCGCTCCGCCACCGCAGTCCAGGTGAGACCATCAATCCAGCGGGCATTCAGCAACTCGCGATCGGCGGGCGCCAGCCCCCCCATCTGCTGCCGCAGCCACTGCAGCTGGCCGTCGTCTTCATCCCTGGAGCTGGGCTCACTGATCTGCTCGAGCAAGCTGCCGCCCTGCTCCTCGCCATCGGTGTGACCAACAGGCAGGTCGAGGCTGGAGACCGCCAACGCGCGCTGCACGGCCTCCGCCTCGGCCAGGCGGGCCCGGCTGCAACCGAGGGCTGCTGCCAGCTCTGTGGTGGAGAAGGGAGCTTGGCCCGCGGCCCGGCGCGTCTCCTGCAGACGCCGGGCCCGCTGCTGCAGTTCCCGCAGACGCCGCGGCGTGCGCAGGGGCTGCTGCCGCTCCCGTTGATCCATGCGCATGGCGCCCTGGATATAGGGCACGGCAAAGCTGCTCAGGGCCACGTCCCGGCTGGTGTCGAAGCACTCGACGGCCCGGATCAGGCCCTCATAGCCAGCGGAGCAGAGATCCTCAAAGGGCCGCCCGCTGCGCAGACTCTCCCGGTTGGCCACCATGTGAACGAGGCCCAGGTTCTGGCTCACCAGGGCATTGCGCCAGTGCAGCCGGGCGGCAGCAGCGCGACTGCCGCCGAGGCGGCGCAGCAGGAATTGGTTGCTCCGCTGGTGGTTTGGACGCTGCCGGGTACCGGCAGATCGGGGCGGAGCCGAAGCAGCGGGGGCTTGGCTGCGGACAGGGGAAACAGGCATCGGACGGGCTGGCGGTTGGCGGTGGACATGGCCCCCTGAGGGGCCTGACATCAGCCTCTGCGCCCTGGGCCGGCCGGCCCTCCCCGGTTCGGGTGGTTCGGATCACCCACCTGGGGGATGGATGAAGTGCCTAGCTTGAATAGATGCCGTTGAGCTGCCTGGCTCTGCCATGCCGATTGCCGCCACCCCCGCCTCCGCTACGGCTCGCCAGGTCACCGGCCCGGAAGCCCGGCGGATCCGGCAGTTGGAACGGGACCTCGAGGAAGCCCTACGCATCGGTCGCTGGGTCAGCGATGACGAGCGCGCCGCCCGGGCGGAAGAACAGCAACGGCAGTTGCGGGCCCGCCTGGAGCAGCGGCAGCAGCGGCGCAAATTGCTGGCCCTGCTGGGGGTGTCCTTGCTCATTCCACCCCTGTGGCCCCTGGCGCCCGTCCTGGCCCTTTACCTCCTCTTCCCTGCCACCACCATGAGAGTGGCGGTGGCCACCGGGCTCAGCCTGCTGGTGCTGGGTGGCCTGGTGGCCGTTCTGCTCACAACCCTCGTGGTGGCCCTCCTGGTGGCCCTGTTCTGACGCCCAGTCTCGCGGCTGGGAGCAGCCCGGATCAAAACTGGGGTGTAGCGATCTCCAGCGACTGCAGCTGTGCCCACTGCATAAGGGCAGGCCAGCGGCGCATCCGCTCGAACAGCTGGCGGTGCCCTTCGGAATTGAGGTGCAGCCCATCGTCGAGCAACCAGTCCTGCCAGCGGGGTTCAGCCAGAACGTCGTCGAGCAGAGGGAGGAACGGTACGCCGGCCTCCATGCAGGCCTCCTCAATCAGGCCCTCATAGCGGCGCACATCCCCCAGCCGATACCAGAGCACCTCTGCGAAGGGCATGGCCTCCTCGCGCACCGGGGTGAGGCCGACCATGAACACCGGAGCGAGAGCCCGGGCCTGATGCAGCAACTGTTGGAGGCCGAACAGGAAGCCCTCGGCATCGAGCTGGGGGCGGCCGTCTGGACGGCCCACCCGGGCCGTGTCATTCAGGCCCACCGCCAGCAGGATTCCCTGGGGCCCCTGGCGACGCAGCTCACCGCGGCAGCGCACCTCCGCCTGCAGCCGAGTCGCCACCCGCTCAAGTCCATCGCCCCTCACCCCCAGCGGGTAGAGCACCGGGCCCACGGGCAACTCCATCCAGTGGCGACGCAGCCGCTCGCACCAGCCCCCCTCCTGGGGATCGCCCCAGCCGTACACGCCGCTGTCACCCAACACGATCAGTTTGCGGGGAACGGCGGAGGGCATGGCAGCTGGCACGTGCTCCTGATCCTGCTCCAGCCCCCACCAGGCACGATTGGATGATGGCATCCTCTCTCTCAGGTCTGTCCTTCGGCCCAGGCAACGGCCCCGCCCCTGGGGCCGCGGGTGGCGGCGGCATGCTGGCAGTGCCGGCCTTTCTGGCTGCAGGCGGGGCTTTGGTGGATGTCCGCAGTCCAGCGGAGTTCGCCCAGGGCCACATCCCCGGCTCCCACAACCTGCCGCTGTTCGATGACGCCGGCCGCGCCTCCGTGGGCACCCTCTACAAGCAGCAGGGCCGGCAGGCGGCGGTGCTGCATGGCCTGGCCCTGGTGGGCCCAAAGCTGGAGGCGATGGCTGCAGAGCTGGCCGAACTCACGGCGGCAACGCCTGGTCAGCAGCTGCGGCTGCTGTGCTGGCGCGGTGGCATGCGCAGCGCCAGCGTGGCCTGGCTGGCTGGCCAGATCGATCTACCGGTACTGCGCCTGGACGGGGGCTACAAGGCCTTCCGTCGCTGGGCCCTTGCGTTGTTTGAGCGGCCCTGGCCCCTGCGGCTGCTCGGCGGGCGCACCGGGACGGGCAAGACCGACCTGCTGCTCGCCCTCGCCGAGCGGGGGGTGGCCGTGGTGGATCTGGAGGGCCTGGCCCACCACCGCGGCAGCAGCTTCGGCGGCCTGGGCCTGCCCCCCCAGCCCAGCAGCGAGCACTACGAAAACCGGCTGGCGCTGGCCCTCAGCGCGCTGGAGGATGCTCCTGAGATCTGGCTGGAGGCGGAGAGTGCCCAGGTGGGCCGGTGCCGGATCCCGGCCGGACTGTGGCGACAGATGCGCGCGGCCCCGGCCCTGGAGGTGCAGCGCCCCCTGGAGCAGCGGGTGGCGCAGCTCGTTGCCGTGTATGGCGTGCAGGAGCCGGCCGCGCTGGCCGAGGCCACCAACCGCATCGCCCGCCGGCTCGGCCCCCAGCGCACGGCGGCCGCCCTGGAAGCGATCGAGCGTCGAGACTGGGCCGGCGCCTGTCGCCAGATGCTCGACTACTACGACCGCTGCTACGACCACGATCTCAGCGGCCATGCCAGTCAGCCGGTGGACCTGGGCGATCTCAGCCCAGCTCAGGCGGCGGATCTGCTGGTGCGGCAGGGTCTGGTGCGAGAGGGTCTGGTGCTAGAGGGTCTGGTGCTAGAGGGTCTGGTGCGGCCCTGGAGCCTGGCGTGAGGCCAGGGGCCTGGGCGCCCGTGCTGAGGCGCCGGCGCAGCCGGTCGCTGAGGTCTTCCCCCAGCAGGGTGAGCGCCGCGTAGGCCAGCACCAGGGCGGCCAGCTGGTCCCAGGCGAAGCTGCTGAGGGCTTCGAGCAACTGGCTGCCCAGGCCGGTGGCACCCACCAGCCCCACCACCACCGATTCCCGCAGGATCACGTCGGCCCGGTAGGCGCCGTAGGCCAGGTAGGGCCGTGCCAGGGGGCTGAACTGCCCATAGAGCAGGGCCATGCGCGGGCCGCTGCCGCTGGTCACAAGGGCCTGATTGGTAGCGCTGCCGGTGTGGCCGGCGGCTTCCAGCAGCAGGCGACCCAGGATGCCGAGGTTGTGGAAGCCCAGGGCCAGGGCCCCGGCCACCACCCCGGGCTCCAGCACGAACAGCAGCAGCAGCGCTGTGAGCGGCGGCGGCCAGAGCCGACCCAGGGCCCACAGCCCCTGCAGGCAGAGCCTGGCCCAGGGCCAGGGGGCAACCAACAGGAGCAGCAGGGGGGCGCAGCCCACGGCCAGGGTCGCGGCCAGGGCGGTGAGCAGCACGGTGCCGGCCACCAGCCGGAGCCAGGGCAGCGCCAGCACCGAATCCCAGTCGGGGGGCGGGACTGGGGGCAGGCCCTGCCACTGGAGCAGCTGGTCGGGATGGATGCCCAGGGCCCAGGCCACGGCCACCAGCAGGGGCACCAGAGCCAGGCCGGTGAGCAGTAGCTCCTGGCCCTGTCGACCCACCGGCTTGCCACCACCGCCGAAACGCAGGGGCATGGCCCAGCGGCGTCGCAGCGCCGTCACCAGGGCTTCCAGCGCCAACATGGTGAGCAGCAGGGCCCAGAGGCCGGTCCACAGCTCGCGAAACGCCAGCGACTGCAGCGTGAGCCGCAGCTCCGTGCCCAGACCACCCAGCCCGAACACCCCCAGCAGCGTGGCGCTGCGCAGGGCGCACTCCAGCCGATAGCCGCCATAACTGAGCAACTGGGGTAACAGCGGCGGCCCCAGGGCGGTGAGCAGGGCCGCCGGCGGGCTCGCCCCAGCGGCGCGCAGGGCCTCCAGCCCCCCAAGGGGCAGGTTGTCGATCTGATCACTGACCACCCGCCCCACCAGGGCGCTAAAGGGCACGGCAATCGCCACCACCGCCACGGCTGGCTGCAGGCCCAGCAACTGCAGCAGCAGCAGGCCCCACAGCAACTCGTGCACGGAGCGGGGCAGGGCCAACAGGCGGCGAATCAGTTCCGCCGGCCAGCGGCAACCCCACAGCGCTCGCCACACCACCCGGGAGCTGGCCAGTCCCAGCAGCAGGCCCAGGGCCAGGCTGCCGGCCCAGCCCAGCAGCGCGATGCCCACCGTGATTCCCAGGCCACCCATCACGGAAGCCAGCACCAGGGGATCCAGGGAAGGCTGAAGGGCCGCAACGGCGAACTGAACCACCAGATCCCAGCCCCCGCCGTGGGCCAGCGCGGGCAGTCGCAGCGCCAGGGGCAGCAGCACCAGGGCCGGCAGCAGCACCCACAGCGGAGCGGCGAGCCTGGGCAGGGGGGGGCCTACCCCGTTGGCCGCACTCATCGCCACGCCTCCAGCCGCGCCGCGCCGCCATAGAGCTCAGCCAGGGCGCTGGCCAGGGCAGCCTCGCTGGTCCCGACCAGGGGCAAGTCGAACGTCACGCGCCCAGCCCGCAGCCCCACCACCCGATCGAAGCCCTGCAGCAGGTCTGGACGATGCAGGCTGAGCAGCAGGGCCCTGGGGGCTTCTCCCTGGCTGAGCAGCAGCGCCAGTAGCTCCACGGCCAGACGGGGATCGAGGCTCGCCAGGGGCTCATCGGCCAGCAGCAGCAGTGGCTCCTGGCGCAGCAGCCGGGCCAGGGCCACCCGCTGGCGCTGGCCCCCCGACAGCGCCGACACCGGCTGGTCCAGCAGGGCCGGATCCAGATCCAGCCGCTTCAGCAGCTGCCGACAGGCCTGGGTCTCGATGGGCAGCAACAGGTTGAGCAGGGCCCGCGGCCAACCCCAGTGGGCCAGCCGTCCCGCATTGAGGTTCTGCTGCACGCTCAGCTCCTCGACCAGTCGCAGGTCCTGCCAGAGGGTGCCGATGCGGGCCTGCTGGCGGCGACGGCGCCTGCCGCCGCCGGCAGGCGCTTCGCCCTGCCAGCGCACCTGGCCGGTGCTGGGTTCGATCAGGCCATTGGCCACCGCCAGCAGGGTGCTTTTGCCGGCTCCACTCGGACCCACCAGGGCCACCCGCTCGCCGGCCTCGATCCGCAGCGACACATCGGCCAGGCGGGGGGCCCGGCGGCCCTCCACGCTGATGGTTTCAAGCTCCAGCAGGGCCGGCATCGCATTGGCCATCGGCAAGCTTCACTCCAGGGTGAGTCGGTACACGATCAGGGCCAGGATCAGGGCCACCACGCTCACTTCCAACAGGTCGGGACCGCGGGGATTCATGGGCTCAGGGGCGGCGGTTCTCGAGGCTGGCGGCCGAGGGCAGGGCCAGGGCCAGCCCGAGCAGGGGGATTTCAATCAACAACTGGCCGTTACCGAAGGCGATGAAGGCCAGATCCATCAGGGCCACGCTGCGCAGGAACAGCGACCAGGCCTCGTCGCTCTCATTCCGAGAGCGCAGCCACAGCACCAGAGCGGCCAGCACCAGCACCAGATCGATCAGCCAAGCCACAGCAGGGCACCGCGCGGTTGCCCCAATTGTGATGGCCGTCCAGCCAAAACCAGCCGGCTCAGCTGATCTTGCCCACCTGCCGCCCCACCTGCTCGATGCGCTGGTAGTCGCTGGCCTTGGCGCCGGTGAACTGCTGGGCCCCGAACAGCTCCAGAATCTGTTTCTGCTGGGGGTTGCTGGGCCGCCAGCTCAGGATGGCCCCGCGCAGTTTGGCCGTGAAGCCGGCGCCGAAGCGCTTGTCGAGATCGGGCTGGCCGATCCAGTGGTAATCGGGATACCCAGGTGTGCGCCAGAGCACGAACACCTTCCTGCGGTCGGTCTTGCCGCTGCGCAGATTCGCCTTCCACACCTGCTCGTTCACGACGCCGGCGTCGTAGGTGCCGCTCTGCACCAGGGCGATCGTGGCGTCGTGGCTGCCGCTGAAGCCGGGGGCGCCGCCGGCGAAGTCCTTGAGCTGCACCCCCGCCTGGCTGAGGAACCACTGGGGCATCAGCCGCCCGGAGGTGGAGCTCTCCGAACCGAAGGTGAAGCGCTTGCCCTCCAGCACCGTGAGCTGCTTCTGGCTCTGGATCGGCTTGAGGCCGCTGCCGCTGTTGGCGATGAACACACTGGTGAAGGCGGCGTCGATGTCGCGCTGGGCGATCACCTGGGCCCCGGGCTTCTGCAGCCGCGCCTGCACGCCGGTGAGACCGCCGAACCACACCAGATCGAGGCTGCCGGTGCGGAAGGCGCTCACGGCAGCGGCGTAGTCGGTGACGGGTACGTACTGCACCTTCACGCCGAGCTGGCGGCCCAGTTCAGCGGCCACCTGGCCGTAGAGGCGGTTGAGTTTCTCGGGGTTCTGGTCGGGGATGGCGCCGATGCGCAGCAGCTTCTGCTGGGCCTGGGCTCGCTGCAGTAGAAGTGCTCCCCCCGGGCTGCCCAGTGCGCCGGGGATGGGCGGGGTGACCGCCGGCAGCAGGGCCAGGCTCAGCCCCGCCAGCACGGCGGTCCAACGTTCTCGGACGGTGATTCGGCGGGCGGTCATGGCCAGAAAGGGGCGACACACCGTCCGATGCTCCTACAGCCCGTGCCGGTCCTGGCGGCGACGGTCAGAGAGCCCCCAGGAAGCGCTCCAGCCGCTCGAGACCATCCCTGATCGTTGCTGGTGAGGCAGCGCAGGAGATGCGGATGCAGCGGTCGTCGCCGAAGGCCACACCGGGCACCACCGCCAGGCCCACCTCGTCGAGCAGGCGACTGCAGAGGGTCATCGAGTCGAGGCCATGGGCACTCACATCGGGGAAGGCGTAGAAGGCTCCCTGCGGCGGCAGCAGCTGCACGCCGGGGATGGCCCGCAGGCCCTCGGAAAGCAGCGCCCGTCGCTCGTTGAATTGGGCCGCCATGGCATGGACGCAGTCGCGCGGGCCGTTGACCGCAGCCACGGCGCCGTATTGGGCAAAGGTGCACACGTTGCTGGTGCTCTGGCTCTGCAGGGCACTGGCGGCGGCGATCACATCCTGGGCACCGGCCAGCCAGCCAATGCGCCAGCCAGTCATGGCCCAGCCCTTGGCAAAGCCATTCACCACAAACACCCGACCGGCCAGATCCGGTGCCACCGCCGCCAGGCTGAGGTGCTCAAAGCCAGGGGCCAGAAGGAATTCATAGATCTCGTCGCACACCACCGCCAGCTGGGGGTGGCGGCGCAGCACCGCGGCGATGGCCTCCAGGTCCGGCCGGCTGAACACCATGCCGGTGGGATTGGAGGGGCTGTTGAGCACCAGCAGCTTGCTGGCCGGCGTGATTGCCGCTTCCAGCTGCTCAGGCCGCAGCCGGAATCCCTGGTCGGCATCGGTGGGCAGCAGCGTGACCGTGGCCCCAGCGAGCTGGGCAATCTCCGGATAGCTGAGCCAGTACGGGGAAGGCAACAGCACCTCGTCGCCGGGGCCGAGCAGCACCTGGAAGAGGTTGTAGAGCGCCTGCTTGCCCCCGTTGGTCACCAGCACCTGCTCGGGGCGGGTGGGCACCCGGTTTTCCGCGCTGAGCTTGGCGGCAATCGCTTCGCGCAGGGCCGGTTCACCGGCGGCAGGACCGTAGCGGGTGTGGCCGGCCTCCAGGGCCGCCGCCGCCGCCTGGCGGATGAAGGCAGGGGTGTCGAAGTCCGGCTCACCGGCACTCAGGCTGCAAATGTCGCGGCCATCGGCGCGCAACTGTTTGGCCTTGGCCGTGATGGCCAGGGTGAGGGAGGGCTGCAGGGCGCGGGTGCGGGCTGAAAGGGGCAGAGCTGGCGTTGCGAGGGGCCTGCGCCCGGTGGGATCGCTCCCAGATTCAGCGCTCTGGCTGGCAGGCGTCCCAGGTTCCGGCATCGGCGGTGGCGCCGGCATCTACAAGGCACGGCATGAGCACTGGGGCCATCCTGCCGCATGCCAGTGCTGGGCTCCGTTGCGGGCTGAACGGTTCCCAGGTCCCGCCGGTCCCCCGAGGCCCGCGCACACAATGGCCGAGCCTGCCGCAAGCTTCAGAGCGCCCGTGACCACGACTGATCCCCTCGCCGCCACGGCAATGCTGGACCTTGCCAGCCTGGCGGAGGCCTGCGCCGCCTGTCGGCGCTGCGGGCTGGGGTCCCAGAGGCAGCAGGTGGTCGTGAGCCGGGGCAACCCCCGGGCCCGCCTGATGGTGATCGGCGAGGGACCGGGCGCCCAGGAGGACGCCAGTGGCCAGCCGTTCGTGGGCCGGGCTGGCCAGCTGCTCGACCAGATGCTGGCGAGTGTGGCGATCGACTCCAACCGGGACGCCTACATCTGCAATGTGGTGAAGTGCCGCCCACCCGACAACCGCAAGCCCACACCGGCCGAGATGGCTGCCTGCCGCCCTTGGCTGGAGGAGCAGATCCGTGTGGTCGATCCCGCGTTGATCCTGCTGGCCGGAGCCACCGCACTGGAGGGAGTGCTGGGGATCCGTGGCGGCATCACGCGCCTGCGCGGCCGGTGGCACCGCAGTGACAGTGCGGCCTTGGCGGGGCGGCAGTTGATGCCGATCTTTCATCCCTCCTACCTGCTACGCAACCCATCGCGCCAACCAGACAGCCCCAAGTGGCACACCTGGCAGGACCTCCAGGAGGTGCGGCGCGTGCTGGACGGGCTGGATCTGGGCGAAACGGGCGGCAGCACCTTGCGTTCGCCAGTTCAGCAAGGGCTGTGACAGGCTTTGGCGACGCGCCAGCACCCCACGCGATGACCGCCACAGCACCGTCCCTAAAGGCCCCGGACAGCGCTGCTGCAGGCGCTGCCGACCTCGCCAGCTGGGCCAGCAACCCCCGCTACGCCACCACCCTGCGGCGGCGCAAGACCCGCAGCGTGCGCGTGGGTGACGTGTGGATCGGCAGTGACCACCCGGTGGTGGTGCAGTCGATGATCAACGAGGACACCCTCGACATCGAGGGGGCCACCGCCGGCATCCGCCGCCTGCACGAGGTCGGCTGCGAGATCGTGCGGGTCACGGTGCCCTCCCTCGCCCATGCCAGGGCGATGGGCGAGATCCGTGCCCGACTGGAGAGCACCTACCAGCCGGTGCCGCTGGTGGCGGATGTGCACCACAACGGCATGAAGATCGCCCTGGAGGTGGCCCAGCACGTCGACAAGGTGCGGATCAACCCGGGCCTGTTCGTGTTCGACAAGCCCGACCCCAACCGCACCGAGTTTTCAGACGCCGAGATCGCCGCCATCGGCGAGCGCATCAGCGAGACGTTTGAACCGCTGGTGCGGCTGTTGAAGGAGCAGGACAAGGCCCTGCGCATCGGTGTGAACCACGGCTCCCTGGCGGAGCGGATGCTGTTCCGCTACGGCGACACCCCCCTGGGGATGGTGGAGAGCGCCATGGAGTTCATCCACATCTGCGATCGCCTCGACTTCCACAACATCGTGGTGTCGATGAAGGCCTCGCGGGCCCCCGTGATGATGGCCGCCTACCGGATGATGGCCGACCGCATGGATGCCGAGGGGTTCCCCTACCCCCTGCATCTGGGCGTGACCGAAGCCGGCGACGGCGACTACGGCCGGGTGAAGAGCACCGCCGGCATCGCGCCGCTGCTGGCCGAGGGCATCGGCGACACGATCCGCGTGTCGCTCACCGAGGCGCCGGAGAAGGAGATTCCGGTGTGCTACTCGATCCTGCAGGCCCTGGGCCTCAGGAAAACGATGGTGGAGTACGTGGCCTGCCCCAGCTGCGGCCGCACCCTGTTCAACCTCGAGGAGGTGCTGCACAAGGTGCGCAGCGCCACCGCCCACCTCACGGGTCTGGACATCGCCGTCATGGGTTGCATCGTGAACGGGCCCGGCGAGATGGCCGATGCCGACTACGGCTATGTGGGCAAGACCCCCGGCGTGATCTCCCTGTACCGGGGCCGCAACGAGATCCGCAAGGTGCCCGAGGCCGAGGGGGTGGAGGCCCTGATCGCCCTGATCCAGGAGGACGGCCGCTGGGTTGATCCCTGATCCGTCCGCACCAGTTCAGCGCTACCTTTAAAGAAGTATCCCGGCCCTGAAGGCCCCATGCCATGGGCAGTGATCGCACCGGCAAATTCGACCAAACCGGTGCAGGCCCCAGCCGGCGAACCAAGACTGGTCTGGTGGTGCTGGTGAGCCTGGGTGCCTGCGCGGCCACCGCCGTGGTGGCCCGCGAGGCCGTGACATCCCCGGGGGGCTCGGCCCGGATCATGGACAGCCCCAAGGAGGTGATCGACCAGACCTGGCAGATCGTCTTCCGCGATTACCTCGACGTCAACGGGAAGTACACACCCGAGCGGTGGAGGGGGCTACGCAGGGACGTGCTGGCCAAGAGCTACCCCAGCTCAAAGGATGCCTATGAGGCCATCCGTGGCATGTTGGCCAGCCTCGATGATCCCTACACCCGGTTCCTCGATCCGCGCGAGTTCAAGGAGATGCAGATCGACACCTCCGGCGAGCTGTCGGGTGTCGGTATCCAGCTCAGCCTCGACAAGGACACCAAGGAGTTGGTGGTGGTGGCACCCATCGAGGGTTCACCGGCCTCACGGGCTGGCGTTCTTCCTAAGGATGTCATCACAGCCATTGATGGCAAAAGCACCAAGGGCATGTCCACAGAGGACGCGGTGCGGCTGATCCGCGGGCAGGAGGGAACCCGCGTGAATCTGACCATCCGGCGCCGCAGTCAGGTATTGGATGTGGCTCTGACTCGCGAACGGATCGAACTGCATGCGGTGGATTCCCAGATCAACAACGGCCCCGATGGAATGCGGGTTGGTTACATCCGGCTCAAGCAGTTCAACGCCAACGCCACCAAGGACATGCGCAAGGCCCTCCGGGATATGGAGGCTGCCGGTGTGGACGGCTACGTCCTCGATCTGCGCAGCAATCCTGGTGGTCTGTTGATGGCCAGCGTGGAGATTGCGCGCCAGTGGCTGAATGAGGGCACGATCGTCTCCACGAAAACCCGCAGTGGCATCACCGATGTGAAGCGGGCCACCGGCCGTGCCCTCACGGACAAGCCCCTGGTCGTGCTGGTGAATGAGGGCTCAGCGAGCGCCAGTGAGATTCTTTCTGGTGCTCTGCAGGACAACAACAGGGCCGTGCTGGTCGGCCAGAAGACCTTCGGCAAGGGACTGGTTCAGTCGGTCAGGGGCCTCTCGGATGGCTCCGGCATGACGGTGACCATTGCCAAGTACCTCACCCCGCGAGGTCGAGATATCCACAGGCACGGCATCGTGCCGGATGTGCAGGCCAAGTTGAGTGAGCAGGAGGCCAAGCGCCTGCAACTTGAGGATCTCGGCAGCAGCCGCGATAGCCAATACCGCGTCGCCGAGAACGCCCTGGTCAAGCAGTTGATGACATCATCACGCCTCCAGAAGCCCTACAAACCTGGAACATCCAATCTTCCAGCAGCCCTGGAAACATCAAAAACAGGTAAGCCAAGCTGGAAGTTGATTGGTGAGTGACGACAGCATCAACCAGCATTCGCATCAGCAGCCTGCGGCAAGCCATCAGCAGATCTCCCTTTGGACCGCAAAGCCATGGTGGTGCCAACCGTGGTCAATTGTTCTCACGGGCATTTTGATTATCGCCCTAAGCTGGTACCTGCTCAATCAACTTCTTCTGACTGCCTTGGTGGCAGTGGCGGTTCTTGCCTGGTGGATCTTTTTCCTTGTGCTTGTGCCTTCGGCATATCGCCAGGCCAACTTGTGATGGATCTTCGCGTTCCTAGTGCCTTTCCTGCTAGGTAGAAAAAGCACTCGTTAAACCATGATCACGGCACCATCCTTGGCCTTCAATTGCTCGTCGCGCTGATCTGCGGTGAGGCCATCGGCGCCGGGGATCTGGGCGGCCATCTGCTCCAGCCAGCCCTTCAGTTCCTCCACCTGCTTGTCGATCGGCAGCACCCCCAGCCCCCTGGCCAGCACCTTGGCGGTGGTGCCACTTCCCGCCTGATACACCAGGCGGCCATGCAGGTGCTGGGGCAGTCCCTGGCGCAGCAGACGGAAGGCGGGCTCCTCCATCGGAGTGTCCAGGGCGATGTTGGGTTTCTCGGGCTTGATGCGCGAGAAGCCGCAGCGCCTGGCCAGCAGCTTGAGCTCCATCAGCTGCAGCAGGGCGATCACCGGCGCCGGCAGGGCGCCATAGCGATCCACCCAGTCGGCCGCCAGCTGCAGCAGGGCCTCGGGGCTGCCGCATTCAGCGGCGGCCCGATAGGCGGCCATCTTCTCGTCGTTGTCGCTGATCCAGTCGCCGGGAATGAAGGCGGTGATCGGCAGGTCGATCTGGGTGTCGTCGACCGTGGGGATGTCCTGTCCCTGGATCTCAGCCAGGCACTCCTGCAGCATCTCCATGTAGAGGTCGAAGCCAATGGTCTCCATCTGGCCGCTCTGCTCCACCCCCAGCAGGTTGCCCACGCCGCGGATCTCCATGTCGCGCATGGCCAGCTGGTAACCACTGCCCAGCTGGGCGAATTCCTGGATCGCCCGCAGCCGCTGCCGCGCCGCCTCGCTGAGCGAGGCATCGCCGGGATAGAACAGCCAGGCGTGGGCCTGGATGCCGCTGCGGCCCACCCGGCCGCGCAGCTGATACAGCTGGGCCAGGCCGAATTTGTGGGCGTCCTCGATCAGGATCGTGTTCACGCGCGGAATATCCAGGCCGCTCTCCACGATCGTGGTGCAGAGCATCAGGTCGGCCTCACCGGCGTTGAAGGCCACCATGGCGCTCTCCAGCTCGCCCTCGGCCATCTGGCCGTGGGCCACCAGCAACTTGAGCCCAGGAATCATCAACCGCAGCCGCTCGGCTGCCTCCTCGATCCCCTCCACCCGCGGCACCACGTAAAAGATTTGGCCGCCGCGATCAAGTTCCTGGCGGATGGCACTGCGCACAGCTTCTTCATCGAGGGCGGCGAGGTGGGTCTTGATCGGTCGGCGCAGCGGCGGCGGCGTGGTGATCAGGCTCATCTCGCGCACGCCCGAGAGACTCATGTACAGGGTGCGCGGGATCGGCGTGGCGCTCAGCGTCAGCACGTCCACGTCCTTGCGCAGGGCCTTGATCTTTTCCTTCTGGTTCACGCCGAAGCGCTGCTCCTCATCCACCACCAGCAGGCCGAGCTGCCTGAAGGCCGTGCCCTTGGAGAGCAGCTGGTGGGTGCCCACCACCACGTCCACGGTGCCCTCGGAGAGGCCTTCGAGGATCGTCTTGCGCTCGCCGGCGGTGCGGAAGCGGTTGAGCAGGCTCACCTTCACCGGGTAGGGGGCGAAGCGCTCCGAGAGCGAGCGCCAGTGCTGCTGGGCCAACACCGTGGTGGGGGCCAGCATCGCCACCTGCTTGCCGGCCGTCACCGCCTTGAAGATCGCCCGGATCGCCACCTCCGTTTTGCCGAAGCCCACATCGCCGCACACCAGCCGGTCCATCGGTGAGGGCTGCTCCATGTCGCTCTTCACATCGGCGATCGCCTTCACCTGATCGGGGGTGGGCTCGTAGGGGAAGGAATCTTCGAGTTCGCTCTGCCAGGGGCCATCGGCGGGATAGGCGAAGCCCGGTGCCTTGTGGCGCTCGGCGTAGAGCTTCACCAGATCCACCGCCACCTTGCGGATCGCCTTCTTGGCCCGCTCCTTGGCCCGGGTCCAGGCGGTGCCGCCCATGCGGTTGAGCTCGGGCGGGGTGTCGCCGGTGGCGCGGTAGCGGCCCAGGCTGCCCAGCTGGTCGGCGGCCACCCGCAGCAGGCCGTCGGCGTACTGCACCACCAGGTAATCCCTGGATTCGCCGCCGATCGCCAGCTTCTCGAGCTTCAGGAATTTGCCGATGCCGTGGTTGCGGTGCACCACGAAGTCGCCGGGGCGCATCTTGCCCGGATCCACCGTGCGGCTGGCGGCCTTGCGGCGGCGGCGCACATAGCCGGTGGCGGCCAGGGCGTGCTGGCCGAAGAACTCCCGGTCGGTGATCAGCACCAGCTTCCAGGCCGGCAGCTGCAGGCCCTCGAGCTCGGCGGTGCCCCGGCTCTTGAGGGCCACGGGGGTGCCTTGCTCCACCAGCCGCTCGATCGCCGGGATGTCTCCGGGGTTGGGCACGAAGCGGCTGATGCAGTCGTGCTCCTCCAGCAGCGCTACCGCCCGGCTGGGCTGGGCCGAGAGCAGCCACACCGTGGCTTTGTCCTTCTGGAAGCCCTTGATCAGCTCGGCCAGCTTGCCGAAGGCATTGGGGTAGGCCGGCACCGGCCGGCTGGTGAGATCGAAGCTGTTGCCGTGGCCATCGCTCTCATGCAACTCGGCCAGATCGAAGCCCGTAAAGCCCTCGCCCGCCTCGGCCAGGGTGTCGGCCGGCGGGCGGTGCTGCACGGGCGGCAGCGGCGCGCCCAGCTCGTTCTCGGTTTCGGCGTGGTGCTCCACCACATGGTCGAACCACTGCTGGCCGTGGGCCAGGCAGGCCCGTCGCTCATCGATTGCCACCAGGGCGTGGGCGGGCAGATAGTCGAGCAGGGAGGCGAGTTGGCTCCAGGCAAGACCCATCAGCCGACGGAGTCCCTCGGGGGTGCCGCCCTCCAGCAGTTGCTCGAGGGCCTCGGCGCTGAGCAGCTGCTCCAGCCCGTCGGGCATGGCCTCGCGCAGGGCAGCCGCGATCAGGGGCCCGTAGCCGCTGGGGGTGAGCCGCACCACCTCGATCGGATCGAGGGAGCGCTGGGTGGCGGGGTCGAACTCCCGCAGCTTCTCCAGCTCCTCGCCGAAAAACTCCAGGCGCACGGGGAGCTCGCTGCTCACCGGAAACACGTCGACGATGTCGCCGCGGCGACTCCAGCTGCCCTCCTGCTCAATCGTGGGCACCCGCTCGTAGCCCAGTCGCGTCAGGGTGTCGGCGAGCTCTTCGAGGTTGAGCGTGTCGCCCTTGCGCAGGCTCAGGCACTGGTGTTGCAGCGCATCAGGAGGCGGCAGGTGGGGCTGGAGGGCCCGCTCGGTGGCCACGATGGCCAACCGTTGGGGTTGGGGTGCCTGGTCCTCGCCCTGCTCCAGCAGCTCACTGAGCACCTGCAACTGGCCCCAGGTGATCTCGCTGGTGGGATCGAAGGGCTCATAGGGGCTGCCTTCACTGGTGGGATACAGCTGGCAGCTGCGCCAGCCCATCAGCTCCAACAGTGCCGCCCAGCGGCCCGCTTCCTCCAGGGTGGGCACCACCACCAGCAGCGGCGACTGCTCCGCCAAAGCACTGCTCACCAGGGCCCGCGCCGCCCGCCCAGCGCCGCTCAGCCGCAGCCGCTCGCTGCGGCCGACCCGTGCCCTCAATTCGCCGGTGAGGGTTGCCTGCTGCAGTTGGCGCACCAGGGCTGAAAGGGGCATGGCAGCGGCGCGGGTCGGTGTGGGCGATCCTCGCAATCCAACGGCACCACCGCGGCGGCAGCCAGAATGGGTGCGTGACACCCGCTCGCTGCTCCTCCTGTCGGACCAGACCGGCGGCCATGCTCCGCTGCAGGGATGGAGCCTGGGCCTGTGGCCACTGTGGCGCCATCCAGCTGGGAGGCCGTAGGGGGTGGCTGGGCGGATGGCTGGTGCTGGTAGCCGTGGGCGCCGCGGCGCTGCCCATATCCTTGACCTGGCTTCACCGGCAGGACGTCCCGCTTCCCCTGGCTTGGCTTCTGCCACCAAGCCCTGAGGGCCTGGACGGCATCGATCAGGGGATGTTGCTGCATAGCCTGGCCGAGGCCGATGCCACCTGGACTCCCCGGGCAGAGGTGCGGGGTGACGGCCGCATCACTTATTACTACAAGCGTCGCAGTGGTGATCCGCCCCTCTCTGTGGCCCAGATCCGGCGCCTCATGGCCGATCCTCCCCAGTTTGATGGGGAGCGCCAGGCCATCATCAAGACCCTGGACATGCTCCGCCTGGCCGGTGTTCGCATCCAGCTCCTACCGCCCCGCAAATCTGGCGCAGCTGCGGAATGGGATCCTCGGGAACGCACCATCCGCGTTCGACCGGATGTCCTGGGGAGCGGTAGCGCCGAATTTGCCAAGGTGCTGAACCACGAGGCGATCCATGTCGCCCAGAGCTGCGCTCACGGCCATCTCCGCGCCATGCCCCGTCCCCTGGGACTGGCTGACACGCTCAGCCCCCAACTGGAATCGGTGTTGCGGGACTCCCTGTATCAAACGGCCGGTCCTCTGGAGCGGCACCTGGAGCGGGAGGCTTACGCCAACCAGCACCTGCTGGGCCTGGGCGCCAAGCTGGTGGGCGCCCACTGCCGACTGGCCAGGGGGTAGTGATACGGGGGCGACAAGGCGCGGCCAGCTTGGGGAGGGCTGGCGCTTTTGGGCAACCAATGCCTAAAGTTTTGAGCGCTAAGAGACGCAGCTGATGGCCATACGGTCAGATTTACCCATCATGGAGATGGCGGATTCACTGCCCCACCTCCTGTTGAGGTGTAGTGCTGTTCAACAGTAGGGCTTTTGAGCGGTGGTACTGGCCAAGGATAATGGTTCAGGGTTTGCGTTTTCTGTTCATTCCCCTGCAGTTCCTGGTGATTCCCTTACCCATCACCAGTGATGAAGTGGCATTGAATTGACCGGAACGTTCATCTAATTAAAGCTCTTGCTTGCTCTCCTAACAGCCCATGACAGACGCCACGACTGCCGCCCCATCCATTGCTGCTCTTGAAGCCGGTGATCGCCCCTTTGTGCTTGCCGACTACCTGGGAAATGTTGTGCGGGTCAATGAGGCTTTCCGCCACACCTACGGATGGCTGGACGAACAGGTGGTTGGCCAGCCGATAGGCATGATTTTGCCGGAATCGTTCCGGATGGCTCATCAATTTGGTTTTTCCCGTTTTCAGGCAACGGAAATCTCCACGATTCTCGCCCATCCCCTGCGCCTGAACACCCTTTGTGCCGATGGTCGATCACTGGTTTCAGAGCATTTCATTGTGGCCGAGAAGCAAGCAACAGGCTGGGTGTTCGGAGCGACGCTCACGCCCTTGCCCGAGGGCACTCCGGTTGACGCATGAGCAACCAGCGGCCGGATTCAGAGACAGCTCTCGTTCTTGAGTTACGCCGGAGTCTGGCCCGCCTGGAACTGGCCCTGGGCCAGATCAGTGACGGATTGGTGATCACCGATGCCAGCGGCTCCCTGCTCTGGTGTAACGCACGCTTTGAGCAATTGCTGAAACGGCCGCGGCTGCAGCTGCTGGGCGGGAAGCTGGATCAGCTGCTAGCTCCCATGCTGAATGGCAATACCTCCTTCGACCTCAACAACCTGCTTGAGCAACAACCCCAGGGTGGCATGGTCACCTTGATCCTGGAGCATGAGCCAACCCAGGTGATCGAGCTGGAGTGGCGGCCAGTGCAGTCGGAAAGGCCCGTTCCCTTTGTGTTCAGCTTCCATGATGTGAGCGACCGGGAATCGCTCCAGGCTCTGCAATTGCAATCGCGGGAACTGGTGGATCAGCAGCTGGCGCTGGCCCAGCTGGTGGTGACCTGCCCCGTAACCGGCCTGCCGAACCGGCGCGGGTTTGCCCGTGCCATTCAGGCGGCGCTCCAGCACTTGGAGCGCCACCCCAGCTGGATCGCCGTGTTGTTCTGTGACCTCAATCGTTTCAAGGAGGTGAACGACACCTATGGCCATCAGGTTGGCGACCAGTTGCTGATTGCCCTGGCCAGTCGCATGCAACAAGTGATTCGTGCCGGAGATGTGTTAGCTCGGCTAGGGGGGGATGAATTCGTGTTGCTCTGCACCGAACTGGACACCCCCGATGAGGCCTTACGGATAGCCGAGCGTGTGCGGGAAGTGGTGGCCCGCCCCTGGAGGCCGGAGACCAGCGGCATGCCGATCGAAATTCACCCCGAGATCAGTATCGGCATCTCCTTCAGTGATCACGGGGCCGAATCACCGGATCAATTGCTGCATGATGCGGATCTGGCGATGTACGAGGCCAAGACCCGCACCGATCGCAAGATCGTGGTGTACGACGCGACCATCAGCACCCAGCTCACCCGCCGGGTTGCCATTCGGCGCAGCCTGCAGGAGGCCTTGAAGTGCCAGAAAATGCCCATCCACTTCCAGCCCTGGGTCTCTCTGGAGGAGGCCAAGGTGCTCGGCTATGAGGCCTTGGTGCGGCCACGGGATCTCGACGGCGAGGCGATTGATCCCTCGGAATTGATCGCCGTGGCCGAGGGGTCGGGGCTGATGGTGAGCCTGGGCCAATTGGTGCTGGAGCAGAGTCTGCTGGCCATTGATCTGTTGGAGCTCGTGCCCAAGCGCCGCTCCCTGGCGGTGAATTTCAGTCCCCAACAGCTGGCACGCTCGGGGTTTGCCGCTGATGTAGTCAACGCTGTGCAACGCCTGCAGCTGCCGCCCGAATTGGTGTGCATTGAAATCACAGAAACGGCACTGATTGAACATCCGGAACGCACCCGTGATGAGTTGGCATGCCTACGCCAGGCCGGGTTCAGGGTGTTTCTGGATGATTTTGGCACTGGCTATTCCAGCCTCAACTGGCTGGCTGAATTACCAATCGATGGCGTGAAGATTGACCGCAGCTTTACGGCCACCATGATTGAAGATCCCCGCCGTCAGTCGCTCGTGGAGGCGATCCTGCGCCTGGCCCTTGATCTTGATCTGGAGGTGGTGGCGGAGGGCATCGAGAGGCCAGACCAGTGGCAAGCCTTGCGACAGATGGGTTGCAGGCTTGGCCAGGGTTATCTGTTCAGTCGACCGCTACCGCCTGCCCAGTTGCTCCAGCTGCCAGAAGTGCTTCTTCCAACAACATGTTGAACTGCAGCAACTGGGATTCACCCAGGTGCTGACGACTGGCCCGGCCCATGTTCTGCTCCAGGAATTGCCGACCCTGCAGGGCATCCCAGCCGAGTTGGCGGAGTAGGTCATCGCTCTGACTCAGCAGTTCGCTGCGGCGCAGGGGCACGTCCGCGGTGAGGGGGTCACAGCCCTCCTCCAGTTGCTCAAGCAGGCGCAGATAGGCGAGAAGGTCATTGTAGGTGGTGAGCCTGCTACGGCTGGGATGGCCGAAGGCCCGCTCCAGATACTGGCTTTCCTGCTCCCGTTGCCAGCCGATCCGTTTGAGGGCCAGATCAATGCGGGCCAGTTCGGCACTCCAATCCTCCGGGTCCGGCGGAGGTTCCTCAACCGCCGGCGCCACGGCCACCGCATCTGCAACCAGCTCAGGCATGCTGGCCGGCTCCACCGCCGTTGGCAGGCCCGCGGACCGAGACTGGGCAGTTGGGGGCCTGGGGGCGCTCGACGGTGGGGGCGTTGGCGAGCTGGAGCTGGGTGACGTCTCAGCTTGACTCGGGGGTTGTCGGTCTGCCAGCTGTTGCTGCAGGCGCTGCCGGGCCCGGTCCTCCGCCGCTTCCGCGGTGCTGGCTTCACCGAGGACCATGGCCAGCACGGCACCCTCCACGACGGCGCTGGCCTCCACCACCCTGCTGCCGGGCTCGGCATGCACCAGCCGCAGGTGAACAACCATGGCTCGCGATCGGTGGGTTCGGCCTTCCTAGAGTGCTCCAGGGACAGGGCCGAATGGAAGCTGAATCGCTGGAATCACTGACGCCGCTCATCCAGGCTGCGGATCAATGGAGCGAGCTGCTCCTGCTCCTCCCCCTGCTGGTGGCACTGGAGGCGGTGCTGTCGGCTGACAACGCCATTGCTCTGGCCGCGATCTCCAGGCGCCTGCATGACCGTGCCCGCCAGGAAACGGCCCTCAATCTGGGCCTGCTGCTCGCCCTGGTGTTCCGTATCGTCCTGATCCTGGCCGCCCGCTGGGTGCTGAATTTCTGGCCACTGGAGCTGGCCGCCGCCGCCTACCTCCTCTGGCTGTGCGGACGCCACTTGCTGTTGTTGGCCCAGGGCCGGGAGGAAGGCGTGGCCGCCCCTGCTCAGCAGGGCGCTGATGGAGCCAGCCCCGTCAGCGGCGGCCCCGCGGCTGGCGAAGGCGTATGCACCGCTTCCCTTGGTGGGGTGGTCGCCACGCTGGCCCTCACCGATCTGGCCTTCTCCCTCGACAGCGTGGCCGCGGCGGTCGCGGTGAGCGACAGGTTGGAGCTGGTGATTGCCGGTGGCGTGATCGGCGTGATTGCCCTGCGGCTCACAGCTGAGCTGTTCATCCGATGGCTGGAGCGCTACCGCCACCTGGAGACCGCCGGCTACCTGGCCGTGGGGTTGGTGGGTCTTCGCTTGCTCCTACGGCTGGGCCGACCCGACCTGGTGCCGCCGGAGTGGCTCTTGCTGGCCATGGTGGCCAGCCTGTTCGTGTGGGGGTTTTCCAAGCGCAATCCCCAGGACCAGCCCCTGGCCGATGCCGATTCCGCTGGCTGATCGATGCGGGTGGAGTTGCGCCAGATCGGTACCGATCAGCTGCTCGATGCCCTGGAGGTGGACACCCTGGCCGAGGTTCCCCAACCCGGCCGCTGGCTGGAGCATGGGGGCAGGAGTTTCCTGGTGCTGCAGCGCCGCCATCGCTACCGCCTGCGCAATGGCAGCTACGCCCTCGCCAGCGTGGCCCTGCAGGTGAAAGCCGAGCATCGACCAAGCGATGCCCGGCCCTGGGGACAGGGCTGGGTGATCGGCGACCCCCACTGCCGCTTCAATGCTCGCAGCCCGCTGTTGCGCTGTGCGGTGCTGCCGGCCGGTCCCTGTGAACGCTGTGCCCACTTCCTCCCCCGCTCCTGAGATCCCGGCCGAGCTGCTGCGCTGGCATCCCTGCCGCGTGGTGGCCGGCCATGGTGTGGCCTCGGGCAGGGCGGAAGACACCCCATACCCCGCCGGCACGATTGCCCTGCAGGCCCCCCTGTTCGCCGCCGCCGGCCTCGACCTGGGCCCCTGCTTTGCCGGCACCCTCAACTTGGCCTTTCCAGGCTGTGAATGGCGGTTGGAACGTCCGCAATGGCACATTGAGCGCCTGCACTGGACCGATCGCCATCCGCCGGAGAGCTTTTCGTTCTGGCCCTGCCAGTTGCGCTGGCTGGGAGGCGATGCGCCGCGGGCTGGCTGGATCTACTGGCCCCACCCGGAGACCAAGCAGCGCCATTTCCAGGACCCTGACCGCCTGGAGGTGCTGGCCCCCTGGATCGAGGGCATCGGCGGCTTTGAGGGCCTGGAACTGGGGGTGAATGGCGCTTGCTGTCGCCTCGTGCCCGTGGCACGCCTGCGGGCCCGGCTGCTGGAGTTCCTCAAGTTCCGCGTGCTGGCTGCCCAGGCCGCCTTCTTCGTCAGTTTCGCGGGCCCTGAGGGCATGGCCCAGTTGCGCCAATGGCTGCGGAGCCAGGGCTGGGGAGAGGCCCTGGACCTCAGTGATGCTGACCTCGGCCGTGTGCTCGAGCAGGCGCGTCGGCTCTACACCGAATTGACCTGACGGCTGCCGGGGTCGCCCGTAGGGTGAAGACCGTTCACCGCTGTTGAGCCCATTACCAGTTCCGTCAGACGCTCCAGCCGCTCACGCCCAGCAGCGGCAGCGGGATCACCATCAGCCTCCAAGGCGGCAGCGGGCCGATCGCAGGCGCGCAATGGCCCCGCCGGCAATGGGACGGTCACGCGATCACGGGAGCAGCCCCCACCGGTCGACGCCAGCCTGGCGGCGGCCTTTGCTGAGCTGGGTCTCGGCCAGCCCATCGTGCAGGCGGTGGCGAGCAAGGGCTACAGCGTGCCCTCGCCGATCCAGCTCCAGTGCATTCCGGCTGTGCTGGAAGGTCGGGATGTGATGGCAGCGGCCCAGACCGGCACGGGCAAGACCGCCGGGTTCACCCTGCCCATGCTCGAGCGTCTCCGCCACGGAGCCCATGCCCGCGGAGGGGTGGTGCGGGGCCTGGTGCTCACCCCCACCCGGGAACTGGCTGCCCAGGTGGGAGAGAACGTGGCGGCCTACGGCCGCTATCTCGATCTGCGTAGCGACGTGGTGTTCGGCGGCGTGAAGATCAACCCCCAGATCAACCGGCTGAAGGCGGGCGCCGACGTGCTGGTGGCGACCCCGGGTCGATTGATCGACCTGCAACAGCAGGGTGCCCTCCGGCTCGATCAGGTGGAGATCCTGGTGCTCGATGAGGCCGATCGCATGCTGGACATGGGGTTCATCCGCGACATCCGCCGCCTGCTGGCCCTGATGCCGCCCCACCGCCAGAACCTGCTGTTTTCTGCCACCTTCAGCGGGCCGATCAAGGCCCTCGCCCACAGCTTGCTGCACAACCCGGTGCAGCTGCAGGTGACCCCGGAAAACCGCACGGCCACCACCGTGGAGCACCTGCTGCATCCCTGCGACATGGGGCGCAAGCCGGAGTTGTTGATCCATCTGATCGCCAGCCTGAATTGGCAACAGGTGCTGGTGTTCGCCCGAACCAAGCACGGCGCCAACCGCATGGCGGACAAACTCACCGAAGCGGGAATGGCGGCAGCGGCCATCCACGGGAACAAGAGCCAGGGGGCTCGCACCAGGGCGCTGGCCGGTTTCAAGAGCGGCGAGCTGAGAGTGCTTGTGGCCACCGACCTGGCGGCCCGGGGAATCGACATCCACCAGCTGCCGCACGTGGTGAACCTCGACCTGCCCAACCAGGCGGAGGACTATGTGCACCGGATCGGCCGTACCGGCCGTGCCGGCCATCCTGGCCACGCCATTTCCCTCGTGGCAGCCGAGGAGCAGGAGTTGCTGCGGGCCATTGAGCGCCTGATCGGCAGCCGCTTGCCGCGAGAGGAGGTGCCTGGCTTCGAGCCCACGGTGCTGAATGCGCCACCCCTCGACCTGAGCGGAGGACGGGGTAAGGGCGGGGCGGGGCGGGCGCGTCGGTCTGGAAACGGCAACAACCGACACACACGGAACCGCTGAGCTCAGCTCCGATGGGGGGGCGTCACCTCCCGCCATGCCCTACGAGCCCGGATCACCCCAGTGCCGTGTGTTGATCGACTGCAAGAGCCAGATCGAGTCGATGCTGCTGGCCCTCGAGCGCATCGAGAACAGCGATCACATCCGCGATCAGCTGCGCTCCGTGCACAATCAGCTCGAGGGCCTGCATGGCCTCTACCGCAAGTCGGAGACTGGCTTGCCCCCAGATTCGACTGCGCCCCTGAGCAGCTGACAGGCGGCGTAGGCAGAGGCCAGGGTGGCCACCCGCTGCCTCTGCCTCCCCTGGCCGCCGGGGAGCACCACATAGCGTCCGGTCGTTTCCCGGTAGATCAGACAGTCAGGACCTGCCTCCGTCACGTAGGACAGCCCGACAGCATCGTCATTGCCCATGGCTAACTCGAGAGGCTTCTCTAGCTCTAGCTACAGGTGAGGGTTCCCTGACGCGAGGCAGCTCCGACGTCACACAACGTATCCCTCTTTTCAAGCCCATCCAGCTTCCAGAAGGGATCCAGCTCCCATCCGGGATGGGGCCCGCACAAGGCAGCGATCCGAGGTCATCGACCGAGTTGATCCCCCACGCGGATATCCAGCTGTTGAAGCAGGGCCTGGCCTTCACAACTGCGCTTGCCGGCCAGCTGTGCCTGGCGCACCAGCAGCGGGCAGCCGCCGGTGGCCACCACCAGCCCCACCCCGGGCTCGCAGGCCAGCACCGTGCCGGCAGGATGGCGTTCCTGCTCGCCTGGGCTGGGGGCTGGGCTCGGGGGGGGCGACCAACTGCCGCACAGCCTTGCTGCCTCGGGGGTGAGCTGGTCGGCCAGGCGCTGAACCAGGGGTTCGGTGGCCAGCAGCTTCAGCCGCTCACCACGCCAGCTGGTGTGGGCGCCTGGGTAGAGGCCCATCACGCGCCGGTGGAGGCTCAGGGCGAACTGGTGCCAATCGATCGCGTAGTCGTCCTTGCTGAGCAGGCGGGCGTAGGTCAGGCCCTCTTCGCCCTGGCGGCGCACCTGCAGCCGCTCCAGCCGGTCGCCCTCCCAGCCAGGACCAGCTGCCTGAATGCGGGGCAGCGCCGCGACCAGAAGTTCGGCGGTGAGGTCGGCCAGTCGCGCGGCCAGCTGCTGCGCGTTGTCCAGAAGTCCAATGGGGATGGCGCGCTCCAGCAGCACCGGGCCGGTGTCCAGGCCCTCCTCCATCGCCATGATCCCCACCCCCGTCTCGGCATCGCCCTCGATCAGGCTCCATTGGATTGGCGCCGCGCCGCGCCAGCGAGGCAACAGGGAGCCGTGGCCGTTCCAGCAGCCCAGGGGCGGCTGGGCGAGCACCTCGGGGGGCAGGATCTGGCCAAAAGCCACAACAGCCGAGAGGTCGGCGCCGAGGGCGGCCAGCTCGGCCTGGAGCTCCGGTTGGCGCCGAATGCGCTCAGGGGTGAACACCGGAATCCCCAGCTCCAGGGCCCGGGCCTTCACCTGGCTGGGCATCAGCTCCTTGCCACGGCCGCGGCGACGGTCCGGCTGGCTCACCACACCCACCAGCTGGTGGCCGGCTGCCTGCAGAGCATCAAGACTGGGCACCGCGTAGGCCGGGGTGCCCCAGAACAGAACCTTCATGGCATGTCGCGGCTCCGGCTGGACCTCAGGCCTCGCCGGTGATCGAGAGACCGTCCACCCACACGTGCGGGCAGAGGCCGTCGGGAGTGATCTTCGCTTGGCCCTCAAACCCAACGATTGCCTGCAGCAGCTGGCGGATATCACCGGCCACGGTGGCGGCCTCGATCGAGCGGCGCTCGCCGCCACGGATCAACCAGCCATCAAAGGGGAGAGAGAATGCCCCCTGGCTGGCCTTGACCCCAGCATGCAGGGCAGAAAGGGAGTCAATCAGCACCAACCCCCGAGGGTCGCCGTGGGTATGGCGGTCGAGCCCCTGCTGGCCGCCATCGCTGCCGGGGGTGGGGCCGATCTCAAACCAGTCCGGACTCACCGACACCTTGGCCCCCAGGCCGGCGTGGCCGGTAGGGGCGACACCAAAGGCGCGGGCCGTGGCTTCCGAATGCAGGAAATGGCGCAACACGCCCCCCTCCACCAGGGCCAGGGGGCTGGTGGGGGTGCCCTCGCCATCGAAGGCCGAGGCACCGATATTGCCCGGATGCAGGCCGTTGTCCGTGATCGAGAGGAAGGGCACTGCCAGTGTCTGGCCAAGCGATTCGCGGCTACTCAAGCTCACGCCATCGAGCACGGCGCGGGCATTGAACAGGCTGGAAAAGGCGCCAACCAGATCCAGGAAGGCCTCCGGACTGAACACACAGGTGTAATGGCCGGTGGGGATCGGGGCGTAGTCGAGGTGGCTGATCGTGCGCTCTGCCGCCTCTTGGATGCAGCCCGCCAGATCGAGGTCATCCACGCCATAGGCCAGACGCACGGCCCCAGCACTGCGCGGTTTGCGGCCGCTCTCTTCGGCCTTGGCATAGAGATACACACTGGCGGTGGTGAGCCGCTGCTCCCGACAGGCCCCGGCGCTGTTGAGATAAATGCGCTCGCTCCGCCGTTGCGCCAGGCCGTTGTACGGCACCGTACCGATCGCCGGATGGCTGGCCAGCAACTGGCTCTCGGCGTCCTGGAGCGTGTCCAGCAGGGTGAGAATCGGCCGGCTGGGACGCAGGGGCTGCGCCAGCTCCGCCAGCGGTGCTGTGGCCAGGGGAGAGAAAGCGGGAGTGTCGTTGAGGTTGCCAAAGGCACTGGCCGCCTTGGCCCCTGCCAGTGCCTTCTCCAAGCCCTCGGGCGAGAGATCGGAGGTGCTGGTGATGCCCACCAGTCCGTCGTCATTCCAGACCCGCACCGTGATCGCGCTGCGCTGGGCCCCCTTCATCTGCTTGGCTTCGCCCCGATCCACCTGCACGGAGGTGTCAGTGCTACAGGAGGCCCCCAGATCCCACTGGCTAATCCCCTGGCGAGCAGCCAACTGGTCCAGCTGGGCGCGCAGCCCAGCGGCGCTGAGGGCTGTCCGGGCTGGGTTGTCGACCACTGGATTCTCCATGGATTTGGGGCTGGTGGCCGGGGCTGTGCTGGCGGTCATGGTCAGCGGCCTCCGACGGTGATGGAGTCCACCTTGATGTGGGGCTGACCCACGGTGACGTTCACGCTGCCGCTCACCGATCCGCAAAAGCCGGCAGCCAGGTCGAGGTCGTTGGCGCACATCGAGATGCGAGGCATCACCTCCTTCGCCTCGCCGATCAGGGTGGCCCCTTTCACCGGCCTCGTGAGCTGGCCGTTCTCAATCAGGTAACTCTCCTCAACCGCGAAGTTGAACTGGCCGGTGGGCCCCACGCTGCCGCCGCCCATCGACTTGCAGTACAGCCCCTTCTCCACCGAGGCAATCAGCTCCTCCGGGGTGTGGGGGCCGGCGGCGATGTACGAGTTGCGCATCCTGCTGGCGGCGGCAAAGTTGTGGCTCTGGCGGCGGCCGCTGCCGGTGCGGGCATGGCCGGTGCGCAGCTCGCCCGCCCGGTCGCTGAGAAAGCGCTTCAGCACGCCGTTTTCAATCAACACGGTGCGCTGGGGCTCCATGCCCTCGTCATCCATGGACAGGGAGCCGAAAGCACCGTCACTGAGCCCCTCGTCGATTGCCGTCACGGCCTCGTGGGCGATCGCCTCGCCCACCTTGTTGGCAAAGGGGGTGGTGCCCCGCTCCACCTGGGTGGTTTCCAATAGGTGGCCGCAGGCCTCATGGAAGATCACGCCGCCGAAGCGATTGGCCAGCACCGCTGGCATCTGGCCCGCTTCCACATAGTCGGCGTAGAGCATGGAGCCGGCGCTCCCGCACACCTCGAGGGCCGAGGCATCGGCATCCCACTGCTGCAACTGCTCAGGACGGCCGTGGCTGCCATAACGGCGGCCGATGCTGGAACGGTGCTCGCCGTCGGCCGCGAGCACATTCAGCCCCAGGGACTGGTGCAGGCGGATATCCCGGGCGAAGGTGCCATCACTGGCAGCCACCAGCACCTCCTGCCAATCGCGGGCGTAACTGCCACGGCGCACCTGGAGATGGTGCCCTCGTCGTTCCAGGGCGGCAGTGCCCTCCAGCAGGCGGCTGGTGGCGTCCGCCAGAGCGGGGCAGCGGCCCAGCCAGTCGGCCTTGGCGCTGGCATGGTCGCGCAGGGATGCCAGACCCTCGAAGTGGCTCCGCTGGCTGCCGTTGCGCTGCAGACCGAGCATGCCGAGGGCCTGATCAAGGGCCTCCAACAGCCCGCCCTCACTGAGATCGTTGGTGCTCACGAAGCCGTCGCGCAGGCCGCGGAACACGCGCAGGCCGGCGCCCATGCCAAAGGCCGGACTCACACTGGTGATGCCATCCTGCTCAGCCAACAGACCCAGGTGGTCGGTGCGCTCCAGGAACACCTCCACCAGGTCGGCGCCTGCTGCCCGGCCCGCAGCCAGCAAGGATTCCAGCCGGCTGGCCCAGTGTCCATCGAGCTGGCTCAGGCTGGGCGGGGCAGTGGTGACAACCATGGGATGGGGATGAACGGATGACAACGGGCGAGGGAGCTGGGACCCTGGTCGGGTGAAGGGTTCAGGGTTGGGCTCGTTTTTAGCAAACAAACCCCTTCAAACGGGGCCTAAAAAAGGGCCCTGACCGTGGGGGCCAGGGCCGGGGGCAGCCCCTGGGAGCAGGAGCGGTTTGGCAGCGATGGGATGGGTGCTCAGCGCACGGCCGGTTGGAAGTGCTCGCTGCGGATGGGCTTCATCAGGAACAGTTGGGCCATCTGCAGGCCGTTGGCCACCCAATAGGGCAGCTTCTGAATGGCCTTCAGCGGTGCAGGAGCACTGCTCCCATCGGCGGCACTCAGCTTGGCGTTGTTAGCGACCAGGCGCTCCAGTCCGTCCCAGAAGCGGGGGTTGTGAACATCGAGCACCACCGGGAATACCCGGGCGGATGTTTCGTTGGTCTTCTCAATCACCACCTTGTCGTACTCCCGGGCGTCCAGGCCCAGGGCCTCGTAAAACTCCTTGCGCGCCACATCACGGACGTACATGGTGGCAAACACGGCCAGCAGGAAGAAGCGACACCAGAGGCGGGACGTAAGGCCACGCACCGTGTCGGGTTGGGCCTTCATCAGGGCATCAAAGAAGTCGCCATGACGGTTTTCATCCTGGCACCAGTTCTCGAAAAAGTTGAAGATCGGAAAAATCTTGCTGTCGGGATTCTTCTCAAGATGCCGGTAGATGGCGATGTAACGCCAGTAGCCGATCTTCTCACTGAGGTAGGTGGCGTAGAAGATGAACTTCGGCTTGAAGTAGGTGTAGGCCTTGTTCGCGGTGAGGAAGCCCAGATCGAGCTGCAGGCCGAAGTCGCTCATCGCCTTGTTGAGGAAGCCAGCATGGCGGGCCTCATCGCGAGCCATATGGGCGAAGCACTCAGCCAGCAGGGGGTTCTTCTGCTTGATCCGGCGACTGAGCTCCTTGTAGAGCAGGAAACCTGAAAACTCAGACGTGCAGCTCTGCTCGAGAAACTCGACAAAGACCTTGCGGGTTTCAGGATCAAGTTTGTCGGCCGCGCCTTCAAACTCTTCGTTACGCACGAAGTGGTGGCGGTTGTAGTCCTTGCGGAACTCCTCGCAGATGGCCTCCAGTTCCTCCTCGTTGGGGCGGAGGTCCATCGCCGCCATCGCCTCGAAATCGGTCGTATAGAAGCGCGGCGTGAGGATGGTGTCCTTGACCGGGTCTTTGATCGCCGGGCCACCAGGGGTGGTCTGGCCAGCGATTAGGGCATCGGCCTGGCTGGAACTGGCGACTGCGGTTGGTGGCACCATCGAATAGATCTGATCAGGGCAGTGGTGGAATCGTAGGCGGGCCGCTGCCGCAGTCGCCGGTGGTTGTAACCGCCTGTTCTGGGGATCGGTGTGAACCGGTCTCAGTTGGGACCGAGCCACTTCTGGCCATTGAGCCGCTGCACCAGGCGCGACACCAGCAGGGCCTGGGTGATCTTCTTCTCGTCGATCAGGAACGACTCCAGCAGGCTCGGCTCAGCACCCGCTTCAGCCACAGCCACGGTCTTGGCCGCGTTGATGTCGTCGTTGGTGAAGCAGAGCCAGAACCGGCGCTCGCCCGGCAATTCGCCCACCACCATCCAGCAGGGGCTGGCCACCACCGGCATCGCCCCCTGCTCAAAGCGCAACACGGGCTCGGGGCCGCCATAGCCCCGTATCTCCTGGGCCAAGGCAGGGATCAGGGAGTCGGGAATGAAGCTGGCGAAAGGAGCGTCTTCCGGTGCCGGGGGCTTGGCCGGTTTCGCCGGCTTGGCCTCGGCGGCGGGAGTGGGGGAAGGGGTGGGATCGCTCACCAGGCTCGGGCCCCAGGGATGGAGGGATTCAACTCTAAGCAGCCGCCAGCGAAGGGGATTGGTTCCCGTCGGCCCCAGCCGCTGCCATTGCTGCCCCTCCGTTCACCAGTCACTGCCGCTGTCGTCCCAGTCATCGACCGATGCGCTGCTGGTGGCGGCTTCTCCCCCCCCAGCCGTGTCGTGACTTGGCCGGCGGATCACCCGAAAGGGAACCTCCATGGTGGGCGCTGGCTCGCCGGGGGCGCGGCTGGGGCCGGCAGCCTGGGTCTCGGGCCACTGCGGCTCGCTGGTTGATGGGGCCTGGCGGCTGGCGCGGGGCGCCGTTGCTCCGCTCTCGGCTGGAGCGGACCAAGCGGTCCAGGCGGGCTCAGCCCCCAGGGGAAGTCGCACCTGGCGCTGGGTGAGGGTGGCGCTGCCACTGCGCAGGGCCAACGCCGTGGCGCCGGCGCTGAGCAGACCACCGCCAGCACCCGCAAGCATCATCCAGACGCCGATCGGCAGGGGCGCGGTGGTGTAGGTGAGCAGCCGCAGACTCACAGCCGGCCTGGGATTGAGTGCACCCACCGCGATCACCGCCAGCAGGGGAGCGAGCAGGGGCAGAAGCAGCAATTGGCGCAGCACGGTCAAGGGGGGCTGGGTTCACCTGGAGCGCACGATGGCCCTTGGGAGCCGATCGGGCCATGCCAGCGCCGCAGATCGCCAAGGTTGTAGTGCAATAAATCAAAGATGCGGGCCACCAGAAAATCCACCATGTCATCGATGGTGCGGGGCTGGTGGTACCAGGCGGGCACGGGAGGCGCGATGCGGGCGCCGGCTTCGGCCAGGGCAGTGAGATTGCGCAGGTGCACCAGGCTCCAGGGGGTTTCCCGGGGGCAGATCACCAGGGGCCTTGCCTCCTTGAGGTGCACATCGGCGGCTCGCTCCACCAGATCCAGGGCGACGCCGCTGGCGATACGTCCCACAGTACCCATGGAGGCAGGCAGGATCACCATCCCTCGGGTGCGGTAGCTGCCGCTGGCAATGGCGGCAGCCTGGTCGTTCCAGCGGTGGCAGCGCAAACAGCCGCCAGCGCTGCCGGTGCGCTCGCGCCAGAAGCGCTCCTGTGCTGCCGACTCACCCGGCACCTGGATGCCCAGTTCGGCCTGCCACACCGCGATCGCCCCACGGCTGGTCACCAGTTCCACGCTCTCACCCGCATCCAGCAGCCATTGCAGGGCCCGCTGCGCCAGGGGTTGGGCCGACGCACCCGAGATGGCCAACACCACGGGCTCCATGGCTTAGATCTCGCCCGCGACAGCCACCGGCAGGAAGCCGGGATCGTCGGACTCGGGTGCAGGATCGGCAGGGGGGTTGTCGGAGCCATCTAGGTCGCTGCCCTCGGGGAGGACCACGGCCAGGTCGATCTGGTGGCGGAGGGCATCCACCTTTTCAATAACCACCTCTACGGGATCGCCAAGCATGTAGGTGCGCCGGTTCTTGCGACCCACCAGCCGGTTCTGACGACTGCGGTACTCGTACCAGTCGTCCTTGAGCGAGCTCACGTGCACCAGGCCCTCCACATTGGAGGGGGGAACTTCCACGAAGAAGCCATAGCTCTGTACTCCGCTGATCACACCAGGCTGCACCTGGCCCACCAGGGGCTCGGCCTGGCGGGCTTGGGCCATGGCCACCAGGTCGGTTTCCAGTTCCTGTTGGAAACGGCGCCGGCCGTTGAGGCGCTGGACCAGGCCATGATCCAGGGCCTGCTGGAACGGCGTCAGCTGACTCGGGGCCAGCAGGGGCCAGTCGATGGCGCCGTGGCAGGCCGGTGAAGCC
>JBILNZ010000013.1:0-77212 GCA_044374745.1 Prochlorococcaceae cyanobacterium
GAATTGCCGGTTGCTGCATAACCGTGATTTCGGCCTGCCTGCACCCCCTGGTTCGCTGTTGCGTTTGACCCAGGCTCGCAAAACGTTTTTCAGGAGTCCCTAATTGGTAACTTAAGCTGCATTTTTACCTGACACCCACTGCTCTCAGCCCACCACACCCCGAGCTGGACATCTGTCAGCCTCAGCCACTAACAACCCTCCCGCCCAAACCTGAGATCCAACACTTTGAATGAAAGATGCGAGGCCCTCTGGTCCCCACTGCTTAATCGGGCCAGCTTGCTGCCGACCTGACAGCCCATTTGCATGCTGAGGTCAGTGACGACAGCGACAGCACACATGTTGTTGTAAACTTACACGGCTGCGGCGATCCGATCAATCGGCTTCCTGGCCAGTGCATAGCCCAGGTTAGCCAGGCCGCCGAAAATAGACACCACCACGCGTGAGCGCTACATCAGCGAATAACGGCTGAGGAACAGGATCAACACGCCCGCAAGCAGCGACAACAACCAGGGCCAGTGCTCCGCCACGGGAGAGAGAGCACCAGCAGCACCTCCGCCTCCGCCGCCAGGGTGAGCTGGTAGCCGCGGTGGCGCTTGCGCAACCGCAGAACATCGGCATGGGTGTATCTCCGATCGGAGATCACCCGACTGGTTGGCCCCCCTGGCCCTGGTTGTTGTCGCTGATGCTGGGGCTGGACTGGGGGACCTGCTTGATCACGGCCATGGGCATTCCCATTGCCATCCAGCCCATCAAGGGGGAGGTGATTGACCTGACGCCGCAAGAAAGCGCTGGTAATCCCGCTGGGATTGGGCGGCATAGGCCAGGCCATAGGCGGCAATCCCCTCATCAAATCTCCTTCCCGTCGCCATGAACGCGGCAAGGGCCATGCGGTCTCCAGAGCGGGCGTGGGCCTTGGCCAGGGTGGCGCCACAGAGCTTGCCGTAGAGGTCAAGCCCGCCGGAATCAAGGCTCTCCAGCAGCACCGATCCCTTCCAATCGCGGAAGTGACGCCAATAGAGGTGTTCATGGTGGGCATTGCGGGTCCAGCCGAGCAAGGGATCACTCACCGTTTGCATCAGGCGCTGACCTTCCACCACCCGCTGGCCCTGGTGGGCAGGCGACGGACTGGTGGCGAACGGAGCCAGCACCGAGGGCTCAGCCTGCTTGCTCTGCAGCACCAGCACGTCATCCTCGCGGGACCCCACCAGCAGGCCGATGGAGCAGCGGGTGCCTACCGAGCCCACGCCCACCGCCTTGCTGGCCGTGTCCACAAGCCGATAGCCACTGAGGAAGCGCCGCAGCTCCGGCCGCACACTCTCCAGATAGCCCGCATAGGTGCGCTCCACCCGCTGCTGCAGGGGCCCATCGAGCCCGGGTTCAGCATCCATCTCGGCATGGCGCCAGATCAGGGGAGGGGCATGGCGGATCTGCAGCTGGCCATCAGCAGCGGTGGTGCAGAGCCTGCGCACCGCCTGACGGCTGTCGCGCTGGTGGGCCTGGGCGGCCACCTGCTGTAAGTGGGCGCGAAAGGGGCGCTCCGGCAGCTCCGCGATCAGCGCATCCACGTCGATGCGCCGGTACCAGACATCGATGCGGGAGCGATCGGCGAGGCGCTGCATCTCCTTGCGGTAGGCCCTGGCACCATGGCGGGCCACCCTCTCCTGCCAGGCCGCGGACAGGTGGAGGTATTGGGCCGCAATCACCAGGCTGCAGACCAGCCGTTGGAGATCCCACTCGAACGGACCACGCACGGTCTCGTCGAAGTCGTTGATGTCAAACAGCAGGGCCCGCTCAGGGGACGCGTAGAAGCCGAAGTTGAGCAGGTGGGCGTCGCCGCAGAGCTGCACCTCCAGGCCGGAGTGGGGGGCCCGGCCCAGATCGGAGGCCATCACCACGGGCGAACCGCGGAAGAAGGCAAAGGCACTGGCCGCCATGCGCCGATGCCGTTCCGGAATCAACCACGGGATCCGCGTTTGCTCCTGGGCCTCGAGGAGGGCCATGGGGTCGGCCCGATCGGGCAATGGTGACCAACCGTCGAGCTCAGGCATCCGGATGGGCCTGTCCGCAGACGGGCTCACACCTCCCTGGCGGCGTCTTCAGCCCCAAAGCAATGCATCAGGGCATCGGCCCAGCTGTTGATTCCGGCCAGCGCGTGGTCTGGGGCGGCGCTGATCCGCTTGGCCTGCTCGCGCAGCAACACCGTCTTGTCGACGTCATGGCCGAGGGCGGCGGCGATCGCCACGATGTCATCGACACCGGCGGCGCCATCCA
The DNA here is from genome assembly GCA_044374745.1 of Prochlorococcaceae cyanobacterium. Lineage (GTDB taxonomy): Bacteria > Cyanobacteriota > Cyanobacteriia > PCC-6307 > Cyanobiaceae > NIES-981. The sequence goes on from JBILNZ010000013.1 coordinate 2,272, forward strand.
GCTTCTGGCGTAGATCCGCATCGGCGGCGATCCGGGCACAGAAGGCTTCCAGCGAGGAGACAGACATGGGGATGGGCCACTGGTTTGTTGATAGCAGGATCTCGCGACATCCCGCAGCAAGCCCTGCCAAAGCAACATAAGGTCCGATCAAACGGCCAGCCCCCATGGCACCCGAGCGCTTCTTCCTGGAACTCGATCCGCCGGGAGACACCAGCGCCGAGCTCCCCCATGTGGTGATCGTGGGCGGGGGCTTTGCGGGCCTGAAGGCGGCCCAGGCCCTGCGCGGCAAGCCGGTGCGGGTAACGCTGATCGACAAGCGCAACTTCAACCTGTTCCAGCCCCTTCTGTATCAGGTGGCCACCGGCCTGGTGTCGGAGGCCGACGTGGCCTCGCCCCTGCGCCTGCTGCTGGGCCAGGCCCCCAACATCCAGGTCCTGCTGGGCGAGGTGGAGGAGATTGATCCGGCGGCCAAGGAGGTGGTGTTCAACGACCGCCGCTTCCGCTACGACCACCTGATCCTGGCCACCGGCTCCGGCAGCAGCTACTTCGGCCATGAGGAGTGGCGCGCCGAAGCGCCACCGATGAAGATCATCGAACACGCCGATGAGATCCGCCGGCGGGTGTTGATGGCCCTGGAGGAGGCCGAACAGACCCCAGATCCCGAGCGGCGGCGGTTGCTGCAGACCGTGCTGGTGATCGGCGGTGGTCCCACCGGCTGCGAGCTGGCCGGCTCGGTGATGGATCTGATGACCCACGCCGTGGCCAACGCCTTCAAGCAGCTCGACCCCGACCACAGCCGCGTGGTGCTGATCGATCCGGGCGACCGGGTGCTGCGGGCCATGCACCCCGACCTCTCGGCTGCCGCCGGCCGTTACCTGCAATCCCTGGGGGTGGAGCTTGAGCTGGGCGGGCGGGTGCAGTCGATCGCCGCCGGGGTAGTGACCCTCAGCCACCAACAGGCCGACGGCAGCAGCCGCCTCCGCATGATTGAAGGCGGCACCGTGTGCTGGACCGCGGGCGTGCGCGCCTCCCACCTGGGCAAGCTGCTGGCCGAACACACCGGCTGCGAGGTGGACCGGGGCGGCCGGGTGGTGGTGCAGCCCGACTTCTCGATCCCCGGCCATCCCGAAATCCGGGTGGTGGGCGACCTCTGCAGTTACAGCCACACCGCCGATGGCAAACCCCTGCCCGGCATGGCCGGGCCCGCGGTGCAGATGGGCACCTGGGTGGCCCGCGACATCCTGGCCCGACTCCAGAACCGCCAGCACGCCCCGTTCCGCTTCACCGACTTCGGCAGCATGGCGGTGATCGGGCGCACCTTCGCCGTGGCCGACCTGCGCGGCCTGCGCCTCAGCGGCTTCCCCGGCTGGCTGCTCTGGGGCGTCGCCCACCTGGCCTTCATGCCTGACACCGAGAACCGGCTCACCCTGCTCACCAAGTGGCTGTGGCAGATCGCCACCAACCAGCGGGCCGCCCTGGTGATCACCGGCCGCGCCGGCCAGCACATGGGCGTGGAGGTGGGCCTGGAGCGACGTGAACTGGCCACAGCCCCAGCAGAGCGGGTCTCAGGTCCGCCGCCGGTGGAAGCGCCCCAGAATTAGGGCGATCAGGATCGCCACATAGAGCTGGCCGGCCACGGTGATCGCCGAACTGATCACCTGGGCCGTGACATTGCGCGGATTGAGCAACGCCGTACCCGCCGTGGTGAGCAGGTTCATGGCCGCAGCCATCAGGGCCGGCGCGATGGTGAGCAGCCGACTGGCCGCATCCCGGCCCGCCGCCGGCAGGTCAGCGAGGATGAAAGCCTCCGGCTGAAACACCCACAGGGCCGTGAACAGCAGGCCGCCGGCAATCCCGATCAACAGATAGCCGCTGGCCGCGCCCATCACCACCGAGACGGTGACGAACGGCTCCCGCACCAGGCCCTGCACCTTGCGCAGCAGCACCAAAGTGAGAAACACCACCCACACGATCACGTGGGGCACGGTGAGGAACACAACCCAGTGCGGATCGAGCTGGCGCAGCAGTTGCCAGAGCAGCTCCAGCGTGATGGCCAGGCCGCCGAAGATGTACACCACCACCCGTGAGCGCTGCATCAGCGAATAACGGCTGAGGAACAGGATCAACACGCCCGCCATCAGCACCAACATCAGCGACAACAACCAGGGCCAGCGCTCCGCCACGGGAAGAGAGAGCACGAGCAGCACCTCCGCCGCCAGGGTGAGCTGGTAGCCGCGGTGGCGCTTGCGCAGCCGCAACACATCGGCACGGGTGTATCCCCGATCGGAGATCACCCGACTGGTTGGCACCCCTGGCCCCAGCATCAGAGCCCGGGGCTGCTCTGCATGATGCCGCCGTCGGCAAAGATGCTGGTGGCGGTGATGTAGCTGGCGGCGTCACTGGCCAGAAAGGCCACCACCTTGGCGATCTCACCCGGCTGGGCCATGCGGCCCATCGGGATGGCGGCATTGAGCTTCGCCAGTAGCTCGGGATTGTTCATCGTGGAGTCGTTGATCGGGGTGGCCACGGCCCCGGGGCCCACGTTCACGATCGTGACCCCCTTGGAAGCCAGCTCCACTCCGGCGGTGCGGGTGAGCATGCGCACGCCGCCCTTGGCCACGCAATAGGGCGTGTTGTTGGGCATGGGCCAGTCCTCATGCACCGAGGAAATGTTGATGATCCGGCCGCCGCTGCCCTGAGCGATCATCTGCTGGGCCGCGTACTGGGTGGCGAAGAACACCCCGCGCAGGTTCACATTCAGCACCTTGTCGAAATCCTCGGGGGTGGTGTCGAGGATGGAGGTGCGGGTCTCGATGCCGGCGTTGTTCACCATCACATCGAGGCGCCCATAGCGGTTCACGGCCTCCTGCACCAGTCGCTGCAGATCCTCGAGCTTGGACACATCAGCCTGTACGCCGATACAACTGCCGCCCAGCTCGCCGATCTCCCGCTCGATCGCTTCGGTGGCCTCCGGGTGGGAGCGGTAGTCGATCACCACCTTGGCGCCCAGGCGAGCCACCTCCTCCACGATTGATTGGCCGATGCCGCTGTTGCCGCCAGTGACGATGATCACCTTGCCCTGCAGCAGATTGGCCAGGGTTTCCTGGGCGTAGGGATTGGCCTGGGTCATGGCACGGGGCCGCAGCGGAGTGGAGAGATCAGGCCGAAGCTAGTCACCGCTGGTGCATTGAGCAGCCGGCTGCAACACCCCTGCATGCAGCAGAAATCAAACGATCAGCGCACCCGCACAACCGGCGCGTCCATCCATGACAAAGGCGGTGCACCTGGAGCGCCCTGCCTACGTTGAACGCTGACAGCCTGGGTGATTGCCATGTCCACCCCGCCTCTGCGCCGGGCCATCCATAGCCCGCGCTTTCCGAAACCGGTGGCCTCCTACAGCCAGGGTTTTCAGCACGGCAACACCCTGTACATCACGGGCCAGCTGCCGGTGGATCCCCACACCAATGCGGTGGTGGGCCATGGCGACATCACCCTCGAATCACGCCAGGTGATGCGCAACATCGAGGCGGTGCTGCAGGAAGCCGGTTTCGGCTTCGAACATGTGGTGAGTGCCACGGTGTATCTCACCGACATCGACAAACTCGACACCTTCGATGCCGTGTGGCAGGAGTACTTCCCCGATCCCCAGGCCTATCCCTCCCGCGCGGTGGTGCAGGTGGCGGCCCTGGTGCTGGGCATCCAGCTGGAAATCTCGGCCATCGCCATCAAGGACTGACACCCGCCTGCCTTGCCCCATGGACGATCCCTTCAGCCTGGCGCCCCAACCGGAGACCTACTGGCACCTCTGGACCGGCGACGATGGCATCAGCCGCCAGCAGCTCTGCACGATCAGCTCCTTCCAGCTGGGCCAGCTGGGGCCCGGCGATTCGCCCCAGTTCTCCCGGCCCCTGTTCGATCAGGGCAATGCCTTCGTCACCTACCTGCCGGTGGGCTGGACAGCCGACTGGCACGAAAACCATGTGCCCAAGTGGATCTACGTGCTCAAGGGGGCTTGGTCGGTGCAGAGCATGGACGGGCAGAAGGTGACCATCCGGGCCGGCGAGTATTCCTTCGGTGGCGACCAGGGCTGCATCGCCACGCCCGACGGCAGACGCGGGCACCTCTCGGCCCAGGAAGGCGATGAGCCCTGCGTGCAGCTGATCATCCAGCGCAACGACGACACCTGGCGGCAGGCCCCGCCCGGCTTCTTCCCATGACGGCCCCCTCACTGCAGCCGCCGGCACGGCATCAACCCTCAGCCTGCACCGAGAGCCACGACCGGCGCTTCGATGCGCTGGTGCTGTTCAACGCCGAGCTGGAGCTGCTGGCCGAGGGCTTCCGCTGGCTGGAGGGGCCGGTGTGGTTCGGCGACCAGCGCTGCCTGCTGTTCAACGACATCCCGTCCAACCGCACCCTGCGCTGGAGCGAGCAGCACGGCGTCACCCCCTTCCTGGAACCGTCGGAGTTCGCCAACGGCCAGACCCGCGACCGCCAGGGACGACTGATCCAGTGCCACCACCGAAGCCGCTGCCTCACCCGCCTGGAGCACAACGGCAGCACCACCACCTTGGTGAGCGAAGCCCGCGGCCGGCGCCTCAACGCCCCCAACGACGTGGTTGTGAAGAGCGATGGCTCGATCTGGTTCAGCGACCCGCTCTACGGCCTGATGAACGACTACGAGGGCGGCCGCCAGAGCTCCGAGCAGCCGCCGGCGCTCTACCGGCTCGACCCCGCCAGCGGCACAGCCGAAGCGGTGGCCAGCGACTTCGACGGGCCCAATGGCCTGGCCTTCTCGCCCGATGAGCAGCTGCTGTATGTGGCCGAATCCGGTGCCCCCGGAGCCGCCCATCCCCGCCAGTTCATCCGCCGCTTCCGGGTGAGCGCCGATGGCCGCAGCCTCAGCGGCGGCGAGCTGTTCCACGCGATCACCCCCGGCTGGGCCGATGGCTTCCGGGTGGATGAGCACGGCAACCTCTGGTGCGGCGCCGCCGACGGCGTGCACGTGATCGCCCCCGACGGCACCCTGCTGGGCAAGGTGCTGGTGCCCAAGCGCGTGAGCAATGTCTGCTTCGGCGACCGCTACGGCAGCCGTCTGTTTTTCTGCGCCTCCACGGCGCTCTATGCCCTGTTCACGGGCACCCGCGGCGCCACCTGGCAGCGCTGAATCCCTCACCTCGCCTCTCACCGCTCCCTCCGTCCAACCATCCAGCCCCCATGGCCAACCCCCAGCTCGAAGCCTTCCTCCGCCAGGTGAAGGGTGATACCGCCCTGCTGCAACGCTTCAGCACCTGCCCCAACCTCAACGCCATTGCCGCGCTGGGGGCTGAGCTGGGCTTCCACTTCACCGGGGTGGATCTGGTGAAGCACCAGGCCGAGGCCACCCTGCGGCTCTCGCAGGAGGAGCTGGAGGCCGCCGCGGCCGGCGTGGCGCTGGAGGGCCACCTCTGGCTGGCCAAGATCGTGTGGAGCTGAAGGCGATGCGCCCTTCCCTTGCCCTGGAACTGGCCGATGCGGAGCGATTGCTGGAGGCGGCCCTGGCCGAAGCCCAGCGGGATGGCTCCCGGGTGGCGGCGGCGGTGGTGGATGGGGGCGGCCGGCTGCTCGCCTTCCGTCGCCTGGATGGCGCCAGCCCCGCCGCCGCCGAGGCGGCGATGGCCAAGGCACGCATGGCGGCCCTGAGCGGCAACGACACCGCCGGCCAGGAGGCGGCCATCAACGGCGAGCGGCCGGCCCTGCTGCAACTGGCCCCTGTGCTGGGCCAACCGGCGGCGGCCATGGGCGGCGGCCTCGCCCTGCGCTGGCAAGGCGAGCTGCTGGGCGGTCTGGGGGTATCGGGCATGACGCCCCAGCGCGACGGCACGATCGCCGCCGCCGGCGCCGCTGCCCTGGCTCCCTGGCCCCACCTGGAGGCGGTGAGCTTCAGCTGCGCCGACGCCGAGGCCTGCGCCGCCTTCTTCTGCAGCCAGCTGGGCTGCCGCCGGCTCGACGCGATCGATCCGGGCCCGGCCTACTCCCGCCTGATCGGCCTGCCGGGGGCGCAGCTGAAGCTGGTGCGGCTGGCCCTGGGCCGCGAACGGCTGGAGTTGCTGGAGGTGCGGGAGCTGGGGCCGGGCCAACGGGCCGGCCGCCCCTTTCCCGCAGACAGCCGCAGCAACGACCTCTGGTTCCAGCACATCTGCATCGTGGTGCGGGATCTGGAGCAGGCCAGCGCGCCGCTGCGGGAGGGGATCGCCGCGGGCGGGCTGCAGGCCATCTCCTCAGCCCCCCAGCGCCTGCCCAATTGGAACGCCGCGGCCGCCGGCATCGAGGCCTTCAAGCTGCACAGCCCGGAGGGCCACTGCCTGGAGCTGCTGCACTTCCCGCCCGACAAGGGCGAGGCCCGCTGGCATGGGGGAGCGGGCCTGTTCCTGGGCATCGACCACAGCGCCATCGGCGTGGCCGACACCGAGCGCAGCTGCCGCTTCTACAACCAGCTGCTGGGCCTGCGCCTGGGCGGCGACGGCATCAACGAGGGCCCCGAGCAGGACGGGCTGGATGGGCTGAGCGGCACCCGCGTGCGCATCACCAGCCACCGCTGTCCCAGTGGCGCCGGCATCGAATGCCTCGACTACCGCACACCTGCGGGTGGCCGGCCCATGCCCGCCGATCTCGCGCCCCAGGACCGGGCCCACGGCCAGCTGCGCCTGCTGGTGGGCCGGGAACCCGCCCAGCTGGAGGTGATCGCCGCGGGGCTGGAGGAGCACGGCGGCCGGCTGATCAGTGCTGGAGTGGTGAGGCTCTCTGATCCGGAAGCCCGCGCGCTGGGCTTTCAGGCCGGCCTGCAGGTGTGTGATCCGGACGGCCACCGCCTGCAGCTGGTGGTGCGCTGAGGAGTCAGGCCCCTTTGACCTGCTCCATCAACACGGCGCACTGGTGGCCGTTCCAGCCCTCGCCGCGCCAGCGGGCGCTGAGGGCATCACTCACGGCGCTCACCAGCAACAGCGCCGGCAGCAACTGGAGATCGCCCTGCAGGGTAAACACGAAGGCGGCACAGAACAGGGGAGTGCCCTGGATGCCGGCGAACAGGGCCACCGCCCCCACCGCCGCCAGCTGGCCGAGCTCGCTGGAGGAGAGGCCGAGCTGGGCGGGCAGCAGGGAGGTGAACAGGGCGCCGAGGGTCATGCTGTCGTGCATCAGTCCCCCCGGCGCCCCGGCCGCCGGGCTCAGGAGCGTGGCCAGCCCGCGCCAGAGCAGGGCGATGGGCGGGCCGCCGCTGTCGCCGGCCAGGGCAGCCGAGAGCGAGAGCGAGCCGTCGTTGAGGCTGAGGCCGCCGCTCAGCAGGGCCAGGGCGGTGAGCGCCAGGGCCAGCAAAGCGCCACCCAGCAGCCGCTGGCGCCCCATCAACCGCTGCACCAGCGCCGCCACAGGAATCAGCAGGCGCACCAGCAACACTCCCAGGGCAGCACCCAGCAGCGTGAACAGGGCCGCCCAGCCCCAGAGGGGGGCGGCGAGCACGCCGAACTGCAGGCCCACCAGGCGGGCCGGCTGCCCCAGCGGCGTGCTCAGCAGGGCACCGGCGGCCGAGAGCAGCAGCAGCGGGCCGAGCAGACCCACCCCGCTGCGGCGTCCCAGCTCCTCCAAGGCATAGGTGGCCGCCAGCAGCGGCGAGCGAAAGGCCACCCCCAGCCCGGCTGCCCCGCCGATCACGGCCACGGCCGGCAGCGGCAGGGCCGCCAGGGGCTGCCAACGGGGCCATTGCCGCCGGATCGCCAGCAAGGCAGCGGCGCCGATCGCCACCGATGGCGACTCCACCCCCACCGCCAAGCCGCCGATGTGGGTGAGCAGCATCAACGGCAGCCGCTGCAACTGGCTGCGCAGGCTGAGCTTCTCCAGCCAGCTGGCTTCGGCCGCTGCCGGCAGGGGCGCCGGCGTGCGATCGAGCGCCAACAGGGGCGCCACCCCGCCCCCCCGGCCGGCGGCCAGTGGCCCCCAGGCCAGCCAGAACAGCAGGGCACTGGCAGCGAACACCAGCAGCACCGCCAGTGCTGGGGGGAGCTGGCTGCCCCCCGCTGGAGCCGCCGCCCCGGCGTCCAGCCCTGGCAGGGGCCAGCCCCAGCGTTGCAGGCGGAAACCCAGCTCGGAGAGGGCCTGGTAGGGCCACTCCAGCAGGGCCAGGGCGACACCCAGCAGCAACCAGAGGATCATCGAGAAGCGAGCGAACCGTCACCAGGGGGTGGGAGATCCCACACTCCACTGCCTAACGCAACAGGTGGACACCCGGAGTGAGCGGGGCCGCCCGAGCAGACCAGCCGCAACCGCCACCGCGTCGTCATGGCCAGCCACCAGCCTGCTGCCGTCGGGTGATCAACAGCGCACCAACCCCGAGCAATCCGGCAAAGCTCAGCAGCAGGGCATTCTCGTGGCCGATCACGCCCCAGAGAAAACCGCCAGCCACAGCCAACACCGCCAGGAGGGAACTGCTGCCAATCAACACCCTGTCCCGGGGCCTGGAGCCAGCCAGGGGCGCCCTGACACCCGACAACGCCACCAACCCGTACACCAGCAGGAAACTGAGCACCGTGACCCCGCCAAAGAGGTTGTAGAGCGTCTCAGGCGGAAGGCCCCGCTGCACCAGCACAGCACCCAAGCCGATCAGCGGCAGCCCCAGGCCAACCATGGCTCGTGCCGGCGTCTGAAATCGGGGGTGAACGGCACCCAGACGGCGGGGCAGCACCCCCTCCCTGGCCAACCCCAGGCCGAGGCGGCCAAAGGCCGTCAGGCTGCCCAGGCTGCTGCCGAACAGGCAGAGGAACGTGCCGAACTGGATCCAGCGACCGGAGCCGGTCTGGCCGAGCTGATCGGCGAGCAGGGTGATCGGATCCAGCGCCATGCGTTGATCGGCCGACAACCAGGCCAGCCCCTCGCTGAGCACCACCGCCCAGAACAGAAACAGCCCCCCGGCCACCAGCACCGCCGTGCGCAGGGCGCGGGGCACGGCCCGCTCAGGCCGCAGCGCCTCCTGGCCGAGGTTGGCGGCGCTTTCAAAACCCATGAAGCTCAGCACGGCCACCATCAGGCCCGCGCGCACCTGGCCCGCACTCACCCCGCTGGGGTCGAGCGCCTGCAGATCAGCAGCCACCCCTCCCCGATGCAGCACCACCAGGCAGAGCCCGAGCACGATCAGCACAGACAGGGTCTCGGTGAGCAGCATCGTCAACGTCGAGAGACGCACATCGCGGCGAGCCAGTTCCAGGCTGGCCAGGCCACCGGCGAGAAAGGTCGCCAGGGGCAGGGGCCGCAGACCCATAGGCGACAGGAGCAAGCTGAGATAGGAGCCGAGGAAGGCCATGCAGGCCAGGGCAGCGGCTCCGTAACCCAGGAGCAGTGCCCAGCTGGCCAGTCCCCCCACACCCCGGCCCAGCCCCACCTCCACATAGCCGGCGATGCCGGTGGGCCGGGGGGGCTCATGGCGGAACAGCACCAACGTCTCGCTCACCAGCAGGATCACCACGAGGGCGACGGCATAGGCGAGCCAGGTGGCCCTGCCCGCAGCTTGCTGCACATCGGGGATGTTGAGCACAGCCGTGAGGGTGAGCCCCACCGTGGCCAGGGACTGGCCAAGAATTGCCATGGGCCCGAGACAGCGGCGCAGCTCAGCCGGGGAGGTCGCTGGGGTTGGGTCTGGCATTGCCGTGGGGGAGTTGGTCGTCGCTCGGCTGCAGCCGGCCAGCCGCCCGCACCAGCAGCACCACCAGCGAGCGGGGCTGCACCGCGTAGGCGGGCTCCACCAGGGCGGGCGCGTCAGCCCAGGCCACGATGTCGTTGGGGCTGGGCAGGGCCGTATCGATCCAGCGGTGCCAGCGGCCATCCGCCATGCCGGTGGGTGGCAGGGTGAAACGCAGGGGCTGCCACCACGCGTTCACCATCACGTGCATCCGAAAGCGGTGCTCACTGCTGGTATAGCTCAGGGCCAGCGAGTGGGAGTCGGGCCCCCAGTCGGGCTTGCAGGGCTCCACGCCATGCCATTCGATGGCGCAGCGCCGCAGCAGCTCGGCGAGTGGCAGGCCGGTGTGATCCACCGCCACATCGCGGCGCTGGCGGAAGGCGATCAGCCCGCGGGTGAAGCGCAACAGGTCGGCATGGCGCTCCACCATGCTCCAGTTGAACCAGCTGATCGGGTTGTCCTGGCAGTAGGCGTTGTTGTTGCCCTGCTGGCTGCGGCCCACCTCATCGCCCATGGCCAGCATCGGCGTGCCGGCGGAGAGCAGCAGCAGGCAGAGGGCATTGCGCTGCTGGCGCGCCCTCAGGGCCAGCACAGTTGGATCGTCACTGGCGCCCTCCACGCCGCAGTTCCAGCTGGCGTTGTCGTCTGAACCGTCGCGATTGGCTTCGCCGTTGGCCTCGTTGTGCTTGGCGCTGTAGCTCACCCAGTCGGCCAGGGTGAAGCCGTCGTGGCAGGTGATGAAGTTCACGCTCAGCTCCGCCTCCCGGCCGCGCTGGCCATACACATCCGGGCTGCCGATCAGGCGCTGGGCCGCCGCCCAGGCGAAGCCGGAATCGCCTTTCAGAAATCGGCGCAGGTCGTCGCGGAAGCGGCCGTTCCACTCCTGCCAGCGCTCGCCCACGAAGCGGCCCACCTCGTAGAGGCCGGCCGCATCCCAGGCCTCGGCAATCAGCTTGGTGCCCGCCAGCACCGGATCGCTGTCGAGATCGAACAGGATCGGCGGGCGGGGCTCGGGGTTGCCCTCCTCATCGCGGGAGAGCACGGCGGCCAGGTCGAAGCGGAAGCCATCCACGTGCATCTGCTCCACCCAGTGGCGCAGGCTGTGGCGGATCAGCCGGCGCGCCACGGCATTGTTGGCGTTGAAGGTGTTACCGCAGCCCGTCACATCCAGATCGCGCAGGCCGTCGCCGTCCTCCTGGAGCAGGTAGTAGTCGCGGGGAGCCAGCCCCCGGTAGGAGAGGGTGGGTCCGGCAGCCGGCCCGGCCATGGCCCCCTCGGCGGTGTGGTTGAACACCACATCCAGAATCACCTCGATGCCGGCGCGGTGCAGGGCCTTCACCAGGTCGCGGAACTGATCGAGCGCCGCCAGGGGATCACGGCCGCTGGCGTAGGCCGGGTGGGGCGCCAGCACTGAGATCGGCTGGTAGCCCCAGTAGTTCACCAGCCCCGCCGGGGCCGCCTGGGCATCGAAGGCGAACACCGGCAACAGCTCCACCGCGGTGATGCCCAGCTGCTGCAGGTAGGGGATCTTGTCGATCAATGCCGCGTAGGTACCGGCCCGCTCTGCTGGCACACCTGAGCTGGGATCGGCCGTGAAGCCGCGCACATGCAGCTCGTAGATCACCGTTTCACGCGCGGGCCGGCGCAGGGGCCGATCCCCCTGCCAGTCGTAGCGGTTGAGGTCGGCCACCACGCTCTTCATCGCCCCGCCCCAACCGAGCCCGCCCCCAACCCGCCGCTGGCCCCACAGTCGCCCATACCCCTCGGGCACCGCCACCGCCAGGGCATAGGGATCGAGGAGCAGGCAATCGGGGTGGGCGGGCAAGCGGTAGCCGTAGAGCTGGCCAGGCCCCAGCCCGGCCACCAGCCCATGCCAGTAGGAGCCGCTGCGGTGCTGCTCGCCGGCGAAGCTGAGCACCGCCGCCGGCTCGGGATCCTCAAGCGCGGCGAACAGACAGAGCTCCAGCTGATCGCCCCCCCGGGCGTGCAGGCTGAAGTTCACACCGCCCGGCTGCAGGCTCGCCCCAAGCGGTGCGCTGCAGCCGGGGGTGAGAGCCAGCGGGGAAGCGATCACGGCCAGGCCCGAGGTGTGTGGGGTCACCCGCCCATGGTGGCCAGGGCCAGCCGCGCTGCCTACGTTGCCGGACAAGTGCCTTGGATCGATGGACATCACGGTGGTGGAACTGCTGGTGCCGGCCGCCCCCTCAACGGCGGCCCAGGCGGCTCTGCTGCTGCTGCGCCTGTTCATGGGGGTGTGCTTCATCCGCCATGGCTGGCCCAAGCTGCGCAACCTGGAGACCTGGGCCCGGGCCCTGAACACGCCGAAATGGTTGTGTTTCCTCTCGGCCTTCTCGATGTTCGGCGCGGGCATTGCCCTGCTGCCCGGCCTGTTCACGCCCCTGGCGGCCCTGGCGATCCTGGTGTCGATGGCCTACGCCATGGTGCTGGAGATCCGCTCCGGCTTTCCCTTCATCGCCCCCGACCCTTATCAGATTCCGAAAGGTGATTACGCCGGGCCGATGGGAGTGGGCGAGCCCCCCAGCTGGGAAAAGGCTGCCATGTATGTGGTGATGTGCCTGGTGCTGATCGGCTGCGGCGGCGGCCTGTTCTCGCTCGACAACCTGCTGATCGCCGATCTGCTCAAGCTGGCGCTCGACTGAACGGCCGCAGCTGGAAGCGGCACCGAGAAGCGCCATCATCAACCCAAGCCGGGACCCCGGTGAGAAGCTGTGGGGCAAACATGGCCCAGTGCTGTGGCTGACCGGGGTGGCTGAACTGGAGACAGCGCTGGCCGCCCTGGGGCACTGGTTGCTGCGGCTCGATCGGGGCTTTGAGATCCTGCTCCTGGTGGGCCTGTCGATGTCGTTGGCCCACCTGTTCGCCCTGGTGGCGAATCAGCTCACCCCGCGCCAGATCGTGGTGCAGTTGCTGCTGGATGCCCTGGTGCTGGCGGTGGCACTGCTGCTGGCCACCCTGGTGGACATGGCGCTGCTCGCCGTGGTTGTGGAGGAGCCGCTGCAGCCCTGGGCCCTGTTCGAGAGCCTGGGGGCCGCCCTGCTGCCCGGCGTGTTCTATTTGCTGGTGGCCGCGCCCTACGTGAGCGACCTGATCGCCGTGGCCATCTGGGTGTTGATCCACCTGAATGTGGTGGCCGTCCTGGAGGCCCGCTTCGCCCTGCCAGCCAGTCAGGCCCTCGCCCTGGCCACCCCGGGCTATGCCCTGGGGCTGCTGCTGGTGAGTGCGCTCTTCTACCAGGGCTGGCAGCGGGGCTACCGGCGTCTGGCCGACACCCTGGGACGATGAACAGACGGGCGGCGCGCTTCTTTGCCCTGGGGCGGCGCTGGCTGCGGATCAGCCTCGGCGGCTGCCTGCTGGCCGGCGGGGTGGTGGTGATCGGCGCCCTGCTCCATGGCGGCCTGGAACGGTTCCACCTCGGCCGCAGCAGCGACCTCAAGGAGCTGGCCCTGCTGCTGGTGTGGCTGGTGGGACTGCTGGTACCGCTCGCGGGCATCTACTCGGTGGCCGGGCAGTACGCCTTCTGGAACGGCTGGCTGGGGGGATTACCCGATCCAGCCAACCTGTTTGCCCAGGCTGATCAACCGCCGGCCGCCACAGCCGGGCCGCCATTGTTGATCGATCGGTTTGTGGTGTACCTCGACGGCATTCACCAGAGCAGGGAGGAGCACCCACCGCAGGTGGCGGCCCTGCTGGCCGAACTGGCGGCCGGGCTGCCCGCGGGCACCGTGCTGATCGAAGGGGTGCAGACCTACACGATCAGCCCGGCGGAACTGGCGGCCGATGCGGGCAGCCGCTGGTTCTGGAGGCGACTGTTCGCCCTGCAGGAAAGCCATCCCAATCCGCTGGTCACGGGGATCTGCACGGCCCTGGTGCAGGCCAACAACGTGATCAAGGTGGGGATCTCCGCCGACCGCCGCTATGGACCGATCCTCAACTACGAACTGGCCCTGAAGGTGGCCCAGCGCCTGGTGAAGGCCGGTCTGCGCGAGGGCAGCAATCAGCGGATCGTGCTGCTGGGCTACAGCGGCGGCGGCGAGATGGCCATGGGCATGGCCGACGTGCTGCAGGTGCTCTGCCGCTGCCCGGTGCAGATCCTCACCTGCTGCGGCGTGTTCAGCGGCAACCAGCGCCTCGACCAGGTGTCCGGTATCGCCATGGTGGTGGGCAGCCGCGATCCAGTGGCCGCCCTCGGGCCGCTGCTGTTCCCCGGCCGCTCGCCCCTGCTGCCGCTCTCCAACTGGAACAAGGCCCGCTTTGCGGGCCGGGTGAAGCGGGAGGTGGTGGCGGGCATGGGCCACAACGGCCGCAGCGGTCCCTTCTCGCCGCGCCACCGCAGCACCGTGGTCGGTCTGCTCCTGCGTCAACTGGCCTGGATGGGGGAGGCCAGCTCGCTATCGCCCCAGGCGTTCGCGCAGGTGCTCCCCCACCCTGAGGGCATTGGCGATGGCGGTGAGTGAGGGGTTCACCGCGCCGATGGTGGGCATGAAGCTGGTGTCCACCACATACAAGTTGTCGAGCTCATGGGCTTTGCAATGGAGATCGAGCACGGAGCTGGCCGGATCGCTGCCGAAACGGCAGGTGCCTGCCTGGTGCGCCACCGCGGCGATGCCCATGGGGTTCTTCACGTAGATCTGGCGCTCCACCAGGTGGTTGCGCAGGTAGAGCCGATCGAGCATGCCGGTGAGGCGTCCCACCAACTGCCGGGACGCCGTCTGGTTGTTGGGCGTGTAGCTGAGATGGATCTGGCCCTGGTCATCCACCGTGACCCGGTTCTCGGGATCCGGCAGATCTTCTGAAGAGATCCAGAAGTCGAGGGCGTGCTCGGCGATCTTGTCCATGGTCCAGCCGGGCATCAGGAAGGTTTCCAGCGGCGCATAGCCCTTCATGATCGTGCCGTTGGTCTTGCCGGTCATCTGGATGTTGCCCATCGGGTAGGCGAACTCGCCGTCGCCCAGATACCAGTCGTTGAGTGACACCGTTTTCTGAAACACGGTGGTGTTGGGCTCATGGGCCAGGGCCACCATCGCCTTGCTGTTGTGGGCCATGTAGTTGCGGCCCACCTGATCGGAACCATTGGCCAGGCCGCGGGGGTGCTGGTCGTTGGCCGACATCAACAGCAGCCGGGCGCTGTTGGCCGCCCCGCAGCTCACCACCACCACATCGCCGCTCACCTGCAGGGGTTCGCCATCGCGCTGCAGCTCCACCGCCGTGATGCTGCGGCCACTGGCATCGGTGACCAGGCGGCGCACCTCGGCCCGGGTGAGCAGCGACACATTGGCGCTGGCCAGGGCCGGGCGCATGCCGAGCACGTCGGCATCACTCTTGGCGTGCACCAGACAGGGAAAGCCGTCGCAGCAGTTGCAGCGGCGGCAGCGGCTGTAGGCCATGTGGGCCTCATCGAGCATCACGCCGGTGGGGGCGTGGAAGGGGTGCAGACCAGCCGAGCGCAGGTCGTCGACCAGCTTCTGCATGCGCGGCTCATGGGCCACCGGCGGGTGGGGGTAGGGGCCGCTGCAGGGCGGCTCGGTGGGATCCTCCCCGCGCTGACCGTGCACGTGATACATCTCCTCGGCCCGCTGATACCAGGGCTCGAAATCGCTGTAGCGCAGGGGCCAGGCCGGCGAGATGCCGTCGTGGTGCACCAGCTGCTCGAAATCCTGCTGACGCAGGCGGAAATGGGCGGCGCCATACATCTTGGTGGCCCCGCCCACGAAGTAGTGGCTGCCCGGTTGAAAGGGCTTGCCGTGCTTGTCAAACCAGGTGTCCTTGGAGATGTAGCGGTTCTTCTGGAACACCTCTTCTGCGTCCCAGTTCTGGGGTTCCTGGGGCAGCCAGTCGCCCCGCTCCAGCACCAGGATCTTGAGCCCAGTGGGCGCCAGGGCCCGGGCCAGGGTGCCGCCGCCGGCACCACTGCCGATGATCACCACATCGAAGTGGGCACCGTTGGCAACGTGCTGCTGCTCAGCAACGGGCAGAGGCGAGCTGTGGATGCCGGTGAGCAGATCCTGGGGAGACACCGGGGCCATGGAATGGAACGCGAGGGAAAGCTCGTTGACCGAGCGTTGAGGTTCAGGAACGAACGTCAACCGCTGGGATAACGATGCAGCTGGTTGATCATCTTCGCCACCACGGCCGTCCAGCCCGTCTGGTGCGACGCCCCCACGCCCCGGCCATTGTCACCATGGAAATACTCATTGAAAAGAATCAGATCCCGCCAGTGGGGATCGTTCTGGAAGAGCTCCACATCCCCGTTGAAGGCGCGGCGGCCATCGCCATCGCGGCGGAAGATCCCCACCAGCCGCTGCTGCAACTGCAGCGAGGCATCCCAGAGATTGATCCAGTTGCATGATCGGGTGGGGAACTCCACCAGAAAGCTGTCGCCGTAGAAATGGGCGAACTTCTGCAGCGATTCGATCAGCAGGAAATTGATCGGCATCCACACCGGCCCCCGCCAGTTGGAGTTGCCGCCGAACATCGCCACCGGGCTGTCGGCCGGGCTGTAGCGCAGCTCCTCGCTATCCGCCCCCTCGGTGTAGCGGTAGGGCTGGGCCTCATACACCTTGGAGAGGGCGCGGATGCCGTAGGGCGAGAGGAACTCCTCCTCATCGAACAGCCGTTCGCAGATCCGCCGCAGCCGCTGCTCCGGCACCAGGGTGAACAGCAGGCGGTCGTTGTGCCAGCGGCCCAGATTGGCCTGCAGCCAGGTGGGCGACGTGCGCTCATGCACAAACCAGGCCATGCCTTTGAGCACGTCCAGCTCCGGCAGCCGTTCCACCGTCTGCACGTCATAGCTGGCGACGGCGAGCAGGGGGATCAGTCCGGACACCGAGCGGGTGCGCAGGTAATCGCTGCTGCCATCGGGCCGCTTGATCACGTCGTAGTAGAAGCCATCTTCCTCATCCCAGTTGAGATAGCCCCGGCCGCTGGGGGCATTGAGCGTGATCGCCAGCTGCACAAAGTCGTACACGAAGCGCTCGCACAGATCGGCATATTCGGGTTCATCGCGGCTGAGCTCCACCGCAATGTTGAGCAGGTTGAGGCTCAGCGACGCCATCCAGGCGGTGCCATCGCACTGCTCAATGCGGCTGCCATCGGCGAGGGGGAAGCGACGATCAAAGACGGCGATGTTGTCGAGGCCGAGAAAGCCCCCTTCAAACACGTTGTCGCCCGATCGGTCGTTGCGGTTGGCCCACCAGCCGTACTCCAGCAGCAGCTTGCGCAGGGCTTCGCGCAGATAGGCCAGGTCGGCCGCCCCCTCCGCCTGACGGCGCTCGATCTGGAAGATGCGCATCACCGCCCAGGCCCCGATCGGGGGATTGGGATCGGAGAGCGCCCACTCGTAGGCCGGGGTCTGGGCGTTGGGGGCGGTGTAGTGGGGTGAGCGCAGCAGCATCGACTGCTGCTTCGCGGTGGCGGGATCGACGACGGCGAACGACACCGCATGGAACATCAGGTCCCACTGGCAGAAGTAGGGGTACTCCCAGGCGTCCGGCATGGCGATCACGTCGTGGGCGTGCAGCCGGCGCCACTGGGCCGTTTCGCTGTGCAGGCGCTGTGGCGGCGGGGGCGGCTGGGTGGGATCCCCATCCAGCCAGCGCAGCACACTCCAGCCGTAGTACTTCTTGCACCAGAGCAGCCCGGCCAGGGCGCTGCTGTGGATCAGCCGATCCTCCGGCGTGAGCCCGGGCAGGCAATGCTCCATATAGGCCTGCCATTCCTGCTCCCGGGCCGCGAACAGGGCATCGAAGGCCGCACCGAAAGCGCCTGGATCGGGGCCGGTGGGGCTGGAGGCGCTGCCGGCGATGGCACGGTCGGAGTCGATAGCGCGCAACCGCAGCTCCACCGTCCAGGTCTCTCCAGGCTGCAGGGTGTGCTGCACCAGGGCCGCGGCCTTGGTGCCCTCGGCGGCTGGATTGATGGCGCCCTGCTCGCCCTCGATCAGATAGCGGTGGAAGCCATCCTTCTGAAAGGGCGTTTCACAGGGCTGGCCGTAGAGACGGTCGCTGTTGGTCTCGTTGTCGGTGAACAGCCACTGGGCGGAGCCGTTGAGCAGCAGCTCGTAGCACCCCAGGTCGGGGAGGGTGGGCGTCACCAGGCGATCCCCCTGCAACCGCATGGGTTGGCGGGTTTCATCGGGATAGCCCCAGGCCCAGGTGTTGCGCAGCCACAGGGTGGGCAACAGGCTGAGGGGCGCCGCATCGGGCCCGCGGTTGATCGCCCGGATGCGGATCAGCAGATCGGTGGGTGAGGCCTTGGCGTAGTCGATGAAGACATCGAAGTAGCGCCCTTCGTTGAAGATGCCCGTATCCACCAGCTCGTATTCCGGCTGGTCGCGGCCCCTGCGGCCGTTCTCCGCCACCAGCTGCCCATAGGGGAAGCGAGCCTGGGGGTATTTGTACAGCCCCCGCATGAAGCTGTGGGTGGGGGTATTGGCGATGTGGAAGTAGTAGTCCTTGAGGTCTTCGCCGTGGTTGCCCTCGGGGTTACCCAGGCCGAAGGGCCGCTCCTTAAGAATCGGATCCTGGCCATTCCACAGAGCCAGGGAGAAACAGAGCCGGCACTGCTCATCGCAGATCCCCAGCAGGCCGTCCTCACCCCAGCGGTACACGCGTGAGCGGGCATGGTCGTGGGGAAAGGAACGCCAGGCATCGCCATCGGCGGAATAGTCCTCCCGCACCGTTCCCCACTGGCGGTCGGGCAGGTAGCTGCCCCAGAGGCTCCAGGGCGCCAGGCCGTTGTCGCGCTCGGCCATGCGCCGGGCTTCGGAGCTGATCGCCGCATTGGCGCTGATCGCAGCGCCGGAATCACTCATCGCAGGGCCGCCTGAAGATGCTCAGCCACCCTCAGGGCCTGGGCGATCACCGTGAGGCCAGGCCCCACCGCCGGGCAGCTGGGGAAGACGCTGGCATCGGCGATCCAGAGGTTGGCCAGCTCGTGGCAACGGCCCTCCAGATCCACCACCGAATGGGCGGGGTCGCTGCCCATCCGGCAGGTCCCGCAGGCAAAGCCCATCACGCTCAGCGGCGCCTCACCGCGCGGATAGATCGGCGCCCGCTGCACCACCGTGGTGAGCGGATCGGCCTCGGTCTTCTGGATGGTGTCGAGCCAGCGGTAGACGAGCCGGTCGTGGGCCTCGCGGTTGTTGGCGATGTAGGCCACATCAATGCGCTCATCCCGAACCGTCACCCGGTTGTCGGGATCGGGCAACACCGCCGTCATCGCCCACCAGGTGATCGAGCGATCGGCCAGCCACTCCAGCGCCCCATCCGGCAACAGCCGACTCACCAGCGAGAGCAGGGGCGGCGACTCGGCGAACAGCGGATCCTGCAGCACGCCGCCGCCGTTGCGGATCGAGCCCAGGGCGTACTCCACGTTCTTGTCGCCCCAGTAGAAATCGGTGAGGCCCAGGGCCGGCGCATAGCGCCCTGAGTTGGGGGCGCTGGCCCGCTGCAGGATCGCCGTGAGCTGGGGCTTCATCAGGTTGCGGCCCACCTGACCCGAGCCATTGGCCAGCCCCGCGGGGTGGCGATCACCGGCCGAACGCAACAGGATCGCGGCGGTGTTGATGGCGCCGGCGGCCAGCACCACCTGCTGGCCCTGGAACAGCCAGCGGTCGGCGCCGATGCGCGCCTCCACCCCCTTCACCTCCCGGCCGGAAGCATCCACATGCAGGGCCTCCACCACCGCGCCACTGCGCAGCACGGCTGGGATCGCCCCCGGAGCGGAAGGGGCCAGGGCACGGTCCACGCCGAACAGCTCGGCATCGCCCGTGGGGTCGTCCGCGCTCTCACTCCAGCTCAGCGGCAGGCTGTAGGGCCGCACGCCCTGGCGGAGCAGGTCGGCACGCAGGGCTTCCAACACCGGTTCTGCCGGCCGGGGCGCAAAGGGATAGCCAGCGCTGCGGGGGGGGGCTGTGGGGTCCTCACCGGCCTGGCCGTGCACGCGGAACAGGCTCTCAGCCCGGTGGTAATAGGGGGCCAGATCGCCATAGCGCAGCCCCCAATCGGGGGAGCGGCCATCCTGCATCGCCACCCCCTCGAATTCGGCCTCCCGCATCCGCTCCAGCACCGCCGCCCAGATCTTGGTGTTGCCGCCGCGGGCGTACACCATCTGGGGATTGAAGGGATCGCCGTCGCTGCCGAACCAGGGGTGCTCGGGGTGGTAGCGCTGCTTGCGGAACAGATCCACGTCGGCCACGTTCTGATCCAGCAGCGGCAGGCGCTCGCCCCGCTCCAGCAGCAGCACCCGCCGGCCGGCCTCGGCCAGTTCCGCCGCCAGGGTGCCGCCGCCGGCACCGCTGCCGATCACCACCACGTCGTAAAGCGTGTCATCGATGATCATGGGGATCGCCTCAGGAACGCTGCCACACGTAAATCAGCACAAACAGGATGATCCAGATCACATCCACGAAGTGCCAGAACAGCGACACCATCGTGACGCCGGCATCGCCGTTGGTGTAGTTCCCGGGCTGGAAGGAGCGCGCGAGCATGTACCCCATCAACAGCACACCGGTAATCACGTGCAGCCCGTGAAAACCGGTGAGCAGATAGAAGCTGCCGCCGAAGATGCCGCTCTGCAGGGAAAACGGCAACCCGGCCCACTCCACCGCCTGGCCGAACACGAAATAGGCCCCCATCGCCATCGTGAGCGCCCAGAGGGCGCGGAAGCCCCAGAGGTTCTGGCGGCGCAGGGCCCGCTCGGCGAAATAGGCCACAAAGCTGCTACTCACCAGAATCACGGTGTTGATCAGCGGCTCGCGCACCTCCAGCCCCTCCACTCCCGCGGGTAGCCATACCGGAGATGAGCTCTTCAGCACGGCATAGCCAGCGAAGAAGGCCAGAAAGATCACGCTTTCCGAGCACAGAAAGATCACCATGCCCGTGAGGTTGTGACCACCATGGGCATGGCCGTGGGCCGAGGGGCCGCCGTGGCCGGGCTCGGCGGGCAGGGAACTGGAGCTGATCACAGGGGAACTGCTCATCGGATCAGGCCTCCTGGGCGCGGGCGATGTAATGGGCCTCGTTCTCCACCAGCGGCCGATCGAGGCCATAGCCATAGGGGCCGCTGATCACGGTGGGCACGTCGTCTTCAAAGTTCTCCGCCGGCGGCGGCGAGGGCAGCAGCCACTCCAGGCCGATCGCCTGCCAGGGGTTGGGCGGGGCCTTCGGTCCGCGGGCCCAGGAGCTCACCATGTTGAGGATGAAGGGAATGGTGGCCACCCCCACCAGAAAGGCCCCGAGGCTGGCGAGCACGTTGGCCAAAGCAAATTCCGGGTCGTAGGAGGCCACCCGGCGGGGCATGCCCATCAGCCCGGCCCAGTGCATCGGCAGGAAGTTGAGGGCGCTGCCGATGAAGGTGAGGGCGAAGTGCAGCTTGCCCAGGCCCTCGTAGTACATCCGCCCAGTGAACTTGGGGAACCAGTGGTACACACCCGCGAACACGCCGAAGGTGATCGTGTTGAAGATCACGTAGTGAAAGTGGCCCACCACGAAGTAGGTGTTGCCCACGTGGATATCCACCGGCACGGTGGCCAGCATGATGCCCGTGATGCCGGCGAAGATGAAGTTCACCAGGCCCCCCAGGCAGAACAGCATCGGCGTGCTCAGCCGCAACCGGCCGCGCCAGAGGGTGGCGATCCAGGCAAACACCTTGATACCGGTGGGCACAGCAATCAGCATGGTGGTAACCATGAACAGATTGCGCATCCACTGGGGGGTGCCGCTGTAGAACATGTGGTGCACCCACACGATCAGGCTGAGGAAGGTGATCCCGAAAGAGGCGATCGCCACCACCTCGTAGCCGAACAGCGGCTTGCGGGCATACACCGGAAATAGCTCGGAGAAGATGCCGAACACCGGCAGCACCATCACATACACCGCCGGGTGCGAATAGAACCAGAAGAAGTGCTGGTAGAGCATCGGGTCGCCGCCGCCTTCGGGCCGGAAGAAGCTGGTGCCGAAACTGAGATCAAACAGCAGCATCAAGGCACCGCCAGTGAGCACCGGCAACCCCACCAGCTGGATGGTCTGGGCCGCCAGCGCCGTCCAGCAGAAGATCGGCATGCGGAAAAAGGTCATGCCCGGCGCCCGCATGCGCAGGATCGTGGTGCAGAAGTTCACCGCCCCCATGATCGAGCTCACCCCCGAGAGGGCCACCGCCAGGATCCAGAGAAACTGGCCGTTGATGAAGTGGCCCAGGGGGTTCTGCAGGCTCACCGGCGGATAGGCCCACCAGCCGGAACCCGATGGCCCTCCGGGGATCAGGAAGCTGGCCATCAGGATCACGCCAAACAGCGGCACCAGCCAGAAGGCCAGGGCGTTGAGGCGCGGGAAGGCCATGTCCGGCGCGCCGATCATCGGCGGAATCAGCAGGTTGTTGAAGCCGTTGAGGATCGGGAACAGAAACAGGAACAGCATCACCGTTCCGTGCATCGTGTAGAGCCCGTTGTACACGCTGGGATCCACCAGATCGGCCGGTGGCGTGATCAGCTCGCCGCGCATGATCATCGCCAGCAGGCCCCCCACCAGCAGGAAGAACAGCGACGTCACGATGTACTGGATGCCGATCACCTTGGCATCGGTGTTGAAGCTGAAGAAGCGCTTCCAGTTGTCCGGCGCCCCCGGCACCGGGTGGGGTGCCTTCAGCACCCGCGGGTCGTAGGAGAGGCCGGAGGAGGAGGCCATGGGCGGGGTTGGCGGGGAAGCGAGCGGGAGGTGGACGGGAGCTGAGGTGCGCGAGGTGCGTGAAGGGAGCGGTCAGGCCTCGTGGGGTGCCGCCGGATCGGCACTCACGTTCACCCTTGGGGGAGGGGCCGGCGGCACCACCGCCCAGCCCCGATCGCCCCGCTCCAAGCGTCGGCTGTAGAGGGTGGCGGCTGGGTTGGGAGCCTCCTGCAAGGGCAGACGCGCCGCCTCCTGCAGCCAGGCCTGGTAGGCCTGCTCGCTCTCCACCACCACGTCGGTCTGGTTGCTGGAGAAGTAGCCACCGCTGAACTGGGAATCGCGCAGCCGGTAGCGGCCCTCGCGGGTGGGGGTGAGGCGGTAGGTGATCTCGCTGCCGGGGATCAGGTCCTGCTTGAGCCGGAAGGCCGGGATGTAGAAGCCGTGCAGCACATCGAGGGAGATCAGCCGAAACTCGGCCTGGCGGTTCACCGGCAGGTGCAGCTCGGTGCTGCGCACGCCGTTGGGGTAGCCGAACTCCCACGACCACTGGCGGGCCAGAACCTCGATCGGACCCACCGGCTCCTGGGCTCCTGCCGAGCCGGCGGCGATGGCGCCCGGACGGGCCACCAGCTCAGCGCCATGGTCGTGGCCGCCGGTGGTGCGCAGCTTGCCGCCCAGGGTGGCCAGGGTGCCGTTCACCTGGATGGCATGCCAGGCGATCGCCATCACCAGCACCAGGGGAATCAGGGTCCAGGTGATCTCCAGGCGCAGGTTGCCCTCGATCGGATCGCCGTTCTCCAGGTCGTACTTGGGGGCGCGGTTGAACAGCAGCGTCCAGAGGATCACGCCGCAGCAGCCCAGGAAGATGAAGGCGCCGATGCCGCTCTCCAGGGCAAACAGATCGTCGACCAGCGGGGCAGCGCTGGAGGCCGCCACGGGCAGCCAGCGGTGGGAGAGCCGGGCCACCGCCACACTCGCCCAGGCATCCAAGGCCACGGCCCCGGCGATCAGCAGCAGGCCGGACGCGGGAAAACGGCGGCTGGAGCTGGTGGTCATGGCAGGGCCTCGCGCAGGTCGGCGCCGGCCGCCAGCAGCTGGTCGGCGGTGATGTGCACACCGAATTCGGCCGCCAGCTCGGCGCCGAGGGTGCCGTGCAGGCCGATCACGCCGAACAGCACCAGGCCCGTGAGCAGGTAGCCCCACTGCACCTGCCGGCCCAGATCACGGCGCCAGGAGAAGCGCTGGTAGCCCCGCCACACGGTCATCGCCACGATCAACAGCAGGATCGCCACCCCGCCCACGCCATGCCACAACATCGTGGTGGCACTGCCCAGGCCGATGCTGCTGCGCACACCGCTGATCGGTCGGGCCAGCAACATCTCGTAGAAGCCGGCGGCCACCGTGAAGAAACTCACCACAGCACAGGCCAGCAGATTGAACCAGCCCACGTCATGCAGGCCGGCCCGGGTGACCGGCAGCTGAAGGAAGCGAAACAGTCTTTTTTCCAGCGGAAACAGTGCCCCGGCCAGATCGAAGGTGATCGCGATCACGAACAAACCGATGGTGAAGTGCACCAGGTTGGGGTGAATCGGCAGGGCATAGGGCAGGCCGTTCGGGCCGTAGGAGCTGGCCAGCTGCTCCATCGGCGACTGCGCCAGCGGCAGATTGCACAGCCCATGGGACAGGACGCTGACCATCACACCAGCCCCGCGCGGATCGCTTCGACCACCGGCACGGTGTGCAGGCCGTAGGTCCAGATCAGCTGGTTGCCCAGGGTCACCTGCACAGCCACCAGCACCACCAGCAGACCGCCAGCGCCCAGGAAAGCCACCGGCAGGCGGGTCGGGTCCTTGCTGCGGATCACATAGCGCCAGGCCGTGAGCACCGCCAGCACCCCGGCCAGCGACCAGCCGATCGTGCTGTGCAGGTTGAGAATTTCGCTGGCGGCGCCATAGGGCTCGGCCAGACCCGCCTCCACCTGACCAAAGATGATCGCCACAAAAATCGCCGCCGTGGCCACCAGCAGGTTCCAGAAGCTCACTTCATAGAGCCCGGGGCGGCGGGCCAGGCTGCCGATCAGATCGAACAGCACGGCGATCACGGCCATGGCGATCACGAAGTGCACCACAATCGGATGGATGGTATCCATCCAGGGCAGATTGTGATCGTTGAGCGGCGGCAGCAGCTCAAACATCAGCGCGGGAACCAGGCGATCCCCTACACCTTGCGGAATCTGCACAGCAGGCGGCCAGAGCTGTGATCTTTCGCCATGGTGGATGCCGTCATCCATGGGCAATCGCTGATCAGCTGGGACTGACTCGCCGGGCCCATGGGCTGAAACCCGCCTAACTTTGGGGTTTAACAGTCATTCAGTGTCGGCTCCCGCCTCACCCCAACTTCGCTGGATCACGGCGATCGCCCTGTTTGCGGCAGCAGGCCTGTCGATAGCCCTGCCCTTCGCCTCCGCCACCCTGCTCACGATCGCGGTTGGCGCGGCAGCGGTGATCGCCGGCGTGTCCCAGGTGCTGCGGCTCACCGGCGAAAGCGACGTGAAGGGCAAGCTGTTTCGCCTGCTCTCCGGCCTGCTCTACCTGGGAGGCGGCATCTGGGTGCTGGCCTTCCCGATCGAGAGCGAGGTGAGCCTCACGCTGTTTGTGGGCTTCCTGCTGGCCTTTGAAGGGGTGATGGAACTGGCCGCCGCGGCCACCAGCAACACCCCGGCCCGGGGGCTGGTGCTGCTCGATGGCATCGTCACGGCCGTGCTGGGCGGCATGCTGATCGCCCAGTGGCCCACCGACAGCCTCTGGGCGATCGGCCTGCTGTTCGGCATCGGCCTGGCCTTCTCGGCCGTGAACCTGATCACCGCCCCGAGCACCCCGGCCAGCTGAGCTCCCCCCTATTCGGCCACCGCGGCGGCGTCGAGGCGGCGGGGATCGGCCACGCCGAGGCTGCGGCCGGCCTCCCCGGCGCCCGGCTGCAGCACTTCCACACTGTTGGCGGAACCCATGGCCGGGGCCAGCTGCAGCTGGTGACCGCGGCGGCGCAGCAGCTCCAGGGTGTCGGGGCTGATGCCCTGCTCATGGCTGATCTGGTCAGGCCAGAGCTGGCTGTGCACCCGCGGGCTGGCCACGGCGCCGGCCAGGTTGAGGTCGTGCACCAGCCGGCCCAGCAGCACCTGGAGCACGGTGGTGATGATCCGGCTGCCTCCCGGGCTGCCGGTGGCCAGCCAGGGGGAGCCATCCGCCCTGAACACCAGCGTGGGGCCCATCGAGCTGAGGGGACGCTTGCCGGGGGCGATGGCGTTGGCCTCCCCCTGCACCAGCCCGTAGGCATTGGGCTGGCCGGGGCGGGCGGTGAAATCGTCCATCTCGTTGTTGAGAAGAAAACCGGCGCCGGGCACGCTCACGCCGTTGCCATAGGCGAAGTTGAGGGTGGTGGTGAGGGCCACCAGGCCGCCCTGGCGGTCGGCCACCGAGAGATGGGTGGTGTTCGGCCCCTCCCGGCGGGGAGCAGGGGGCGGCGCCAGGCTGGCGGCAGGACGGTGCCGGTTCAGGTCCAGCTGCCCGCGCAGTTCATCGGCGTAATCCAGGCTGAGCAGCCGCTGCAGGGGAATGGCCACCTGGTCCGGATCACCCAGCCACTGGTTGCGGTCGCGGTAGGCCAGGTTCATGGCCTCCACCAGGGCGTGGATGCCGGCTGCGCTGTTCAGCCCCCAGCGCTCCAGCGGCAGGGGCTCGAGGATCTGGAGCAGCTGCAGCAAAGTGACGCCACCGCTGCTCGGCGGCGGCATGCCCAGCACGGTGGAGCCCCGGAAGCTGCCCCGCAGGGGCCGCACCAGCTGGGCGCGATAGGCATCGAGATCGGCCTGGCGGACCAGGCCGCCCCGCTCCGCCATCAAGGTCACCAGGGCCTGGGCGCTGGCTCCCCGGTAGAAGCCCGCCTCGCCGTTCTGGGCGATGCGGCGCAGGCTGGCGGCCAGCTGGGGCTGGCGCAGCAGCTCGCCGGGGCGGTAGGGCTGGGGCTCGCCCCCGGGCTGGCGGGGCGGCTGGAAAAAGAGCTGGCGCGAGCTGGGATCGGCCTGCAGCAGCGGCGCCGCCTGGCGCAGGGAACGGCTCAGCTCCGGCCCCACCGCAAAGCCCCGCTCGGCCAGCGCGATCGCCGGCGCCATCACCCGCTCCAGGGGCAGGCGGCCATAGCAGCGCTGGGCCAGCAGCAGGCCGGCAGGCGTGCCGGGCACGGCGGTGCTCAACAGGCTGCGGGTGGCCCGCTGGCGGTCGACCTGGCCGTCCGCGCCAAGAAACATCCCAGGGGTGGAAGCCAGGGGGGCCGTTTCCCGGAAATTCACCGCCACCGCGGTGCCCCGGCCAATGGCCAGCTCGGGGCCGCCCCTGGCGGACCCGCGATCGGGGAGGCAGCCCCGCTGGCGGGCGGGAGACGGGCCCGGCAGCCAGAGCACGGCGAAGCCGCCGCCACCCAGGTTGCCGGCCTGGGGCAGGGTCACGGCCAGGGCGAAGGCGGTGGCCACCGCGGCGTCCACCGCGTTGCCCCCCTGGCGGAGCACCGACGCCCCCGCTTCCGAGGCCAGGCGTTCCTGGCTGGCCACCATGCCCCCGGCCGACCACTGCGGCTGAAAGCGCTGGCGACCCTCCTGGAGCGGATTGGCCCGCCCCGGCAGCGGCAGCGCGACCATCAGGGCGATCAGGGCTGACGCCGGTCTGAACCAGGCAGAGGGGCGGAGGGGGCTCATGGCCGGGCCCGGGTTGGTTTCCCACTGTGATCGGCCGTGGGAAGGAAGGGGAGCGACGGATCGGTGGCATCCGCTACGGGGCCATAGCCACCGCCGCCGGGGGTCTCGATGCAGAGCGCCTCGCCCGGCTGCAGCTCGATGGCACAGCAGCCCGGCAGCTCCTGGCGACTGCCATCGGCCCGCAGCAGCCCGTTACGACCGCAGGCCCCGGGCGAGCCCCCGGCCAGCCCGAAGGGCGCCACGCTGCGGCTGCCGGAAATCAGCGACACCGCCAGGGGCTCCAGGCAGCGCAGCTGGCGCACCACCCCGTCGCCCCCTGGCCAGCGGCCGGCGCCGCCGCTGCCGCGGCGAATGGCGAAGCGCTCCAGGCGCACCGGGAAGCGGGCCTCCAGCACCTCCGGATCGGTGAGGCGGGAATTGGTCATGTGGCTCTGCACGGCCGCAGCCCCGGCGAAACCCAGCCCATCCGGCGTACGGCCCGCACCGGTGCCACCGCAGATGGTTTCGTAGTACTGGCAGCGGGCGTTGCCGAAGCTGAGGTTGTTCATCGTGCCCTGGGCCGCCGCCTGCACGCCCAGGGCCGCGAACAGGGCATTGGTGAGCGCCTGCGACACCTCCACATTGCCGGCCACCACCGCCGCGGGCGGGCAGGGGTTGAGCAGGCAACCCTCCGGCACCACCAGCTCCAGGGGCTCCAGGCAGCCGGCATTCAGCGGGATCGGCTCACCCACCAGGCAGCGGAACACGTAGAGCACCGCCGCCTTGGTCACGGCCAGGGGGGCATTGAAGTTGTCGGGCCGCTGGGGGGAGGTGCCGCTGAAATCCACCAGGGCCCGGCCCGCCGCCTGGTCCACCCGGATCGCCACGGCGATGTGGCCGCCGCCATCGAGATCGAGGTGGAAGTCGCCATCGCTTAGCCGGGTGAGGGCCCGGCGCACCGCCGCCGCCGCGTTGCGCTGGCCGTGGCCGGCATAGGCGAGCACCTCGGCCAGGCCATGACGAGCGATCAGCTGCTGGAGCTGGTCGACGCCCAGCTGGTTGGCGGCCACCTGGGCCTGCAGGTCGGACAGGAGCTGGTCGGGATTGCGCACCGGCCAGGGACCGGCCGCCAGCCGCTGCCGCCAGGCGGGCTCATCGAAGCGGCCCGCCTGCACGAAGGGCTGGTTGTCGAGCAGCAGGCCCTCCTCGGCGATCGTGCGGCTGAAGGCCGGCATCGAGCCTGGGCTGATGCCGCCCACGTCGGCATGGTGACCGCGGCAGGCCACGAACAGCACCGGCTGCGGTGAGCCGGGCTCCCCAGCGGCGGCGGGAGCGAACACCGGCGTGATCGCCGTGATGTCCGGCAGGTGGGTGCCCCCGTTGTAGGGGTCGTTGCTGAGCACCACATCGCCCGGGGCCAGGGGAGCCCGTTCTCCCCGGGCAATCGCCGCCAGCAGGGCGGCGACGCTGTCGCCCATGGAGCCCAGGTGCACGGGGATGTGGGGGGCGTTGGCCACCAGGGCGCCGCTGCGGTCGAACACGGCACAGGAGAAGTCGAGCCGCTCGCGGATGTTCACCGAGCGGGCGCTCTGCTGCAGGCGGGCCCCCATCTGCTCGGCCACCGCCATGAAGCGGTGGTTGTAGAGCTGCAGCAGGGTGGGGTCGGGACCGTTGCCGTTGGCGGCAGCAGTGGCAGCCACCGCAGAGTCAGCATCGCGCCCCAGGGGAGCGTGCTGCTCCAGGAGCAGGGCGCCTCCGGGCAGCAGCCGCCCCTGCCAACCGGCCTCCAACAGGCTGGTGGAGGTGGGATCGCTGATCAGGGCAGGGCCCTGGAGCACAACATTCGGCTGCAGCTCGGTCCTCTGCCAATGGGGCACCTCCAGCCACCGGCCCTGGTGCCAGAGCGGACTGGTGGCGGAGCCCGATCCGGCGGGGGCCCTGCGCCCAGGGCTGGATCCGGGGATGGAGTCAGCCGGGGGGCCCGTTGCCGGGCCATCCTCCGGGGCCGACTCCAAATCCAGCAGCAAGCGCTCCACGATCAACGGCTCACCAGCGGGCTCAGGCAGGTAACCGAAGCGGCGGCGGTGACTGGCGGCAAAGGCCTGCTGCAGGGCCACCACCTGCCGCTCAGGGTCCTCTGCGGCGGAGGCTCCTGCTTCGCCACAGCTGCTGCCCCCGGACCAGGGCACCTCCAGCCCCCGCTCGCTACCGGGATAGCGCAACTCCAGGCGCACACTGCCATGCACAGGCCGATCACCGCCAAGGCGTGCCCTGCCCTCGTCCAGCAGCTGCTGGTAGCAGCGCCGCAGCGTGGGCACCAGCGTCCCGCTGAGCGGAGCGGCCAGGCTGCGTTCCAGCAGCAACCGCTGGCGGGCCATGCCGATGCCGTAAGCCGACAGCACTCCGGCCAGGGGATGGAGCAGCACCTTAGGAATCCCCAGCACCTCCGCCAGCCGGCAGGCGTGCTGACCGCCAGCCCCCCCGTAACCCAGCAAGAGTGCGCCGCGCAGGTCGTGGCCGCGCTCAATTGAGATCCGGCGAATCGCGCCGGCCATCGTCTCGATCGCGATCGCCAGGGAACCGGAGGCCACCTGCTCCGGAGTGATGCCGGGAACCACCCCCGCCATTCGCGCGGCCAACTCGGCAAAGCGGGTTCTGGCGGCCTGGGGATCGGCGCCCTGGTCGCCGCCAGGACCGAACACTGGCGGCAGAGCCGCGGCGGGCAGCCGGCCCAGCAGCAGGTTGGCGTCGGTGATGGTGGCCGGCCCGCCGCGGCCATAGGCGGCGGGCCCCGGGTTGGCCCCAGCCGATTCGGGCCCCACCTGCAACCGCATGCCGTCGAAGTGCACGATCGAGCCACCACCGGCGGCCACGGTGTGAATCGGCAGCATCGGCGCCTGCAAGCGCAGCCCTGCGATCTCCGTTTCCGGCTGCCGCTCCCAGGCCAACGCGCCGAGCTCAGGGGCGAAGTGGAAGACATCGGTGGAGGTGCCGCCCATGTCGAAGCCCACCACAGGGCACTCCGGCTCACCCGCAGCGGCCAGTCCCAGCCGGGCCACAGCCACCGCGCCCACCATGCCGCCGGCGGGCCCGGAAAGGATCGTGTCCTTGGCATGCAACTGGGCTGGTGCCGCCAGCACACCGCTGGAGCACATCACCCGCAGGCGCGGGCCTGGCCCAAGCGCTGAGCACACCTGGGCCAGGTAAGCGTCCAGCACAGGAGCCACAGCCGCCTCTACCAGGGTGGTGTGGCCGCGGGGCACCAGCCGGGGCTGGGCACTGAGCTGGTGGGAGAGGGCGATCTCCTCAAACCCGAACGGGGCCAGCCAGGCCGCCAGCTGCTGCTCATGGGCACTCTGGCGGCAGCTATGCAGCAGGGCCACCGCGCAGCTCCGGTACCCCGCCGCCTGGGCCTCCCGCAGCCGGATGGCCAGGGGCCCATCCAGCTGCAGAGGCTCCAGTTCCCGGCCATCGGCAGCCAGCCGGCCGCCCACTTCAATCACCCGCACATCCAGGGGCCGGGGCCGCTCGATCGCCAGGGCAAAAATGTCGGGTCGGTGCTGGTCGCCGATGCGGAGCAGATCGGCCAGGCCCCGGTTGATCAGCAGCACCACCGGCGCGCCGTGGTGCTCGAGCAAGGCGTTGGTGGCCACGGTGGTGCCCAACCGCACCTCGTCCACCCACCCATCAGGGATGGGGCCGTCCCCCAACCCCAGCAGCTCCTGAATCGCCCGCACGGCGGGGTCACTGGGCCGCTCGGGTTGCTCGGAGAGCACCTTGCGCACCCGTAGCCGGCCCTCCGGATCACAGCCCACCACGTCGGTGAAGGTTCCGCCCCGGTCGATCCAGAACCGCCAACCGCGGCCGCCACGTCGAGCCTGCTCCGCCATCGGGGCAGCGTAGGGAGCCAGCTCAGGCCGCAGGCGGCCCTCAGCCGAGGGGCTCCACCACCACCTGGCCGAAAACGTTCTGAACCACGAACAGCAGCACGTAGCCCAGCAGCGCCGCCAACAGCGGTGTGGACACCCAGCCAGAGGCGATGCGGGCCAGGATGGACCAGCGCACCTGGCGCAGGCCTCGCCGCCCCTGCAACAGGGCCACCCCCACAACCGCACCGATCACGGCCTGGGAACTGGACACAGGGATCAGGGGAATCCGCGGCAGCCCAAGCCCAACCACGGCATCGGCAAGGGCCTGGGATGAAAACACGAACAACACCAGGGCATTGGCGAGCACCACCACCAGGGCCCCGAAGGGCGAGAGGGGCATCAGGCGTTCGCCCACGGTGAGCATCACCTGGCGAGAGCGGGTGTAGACACCCACGGCGATCGCCAGACCGCCGAGCAAGAAGAGCTGCTGGGTGCCGCTGAACACCACTCCACCCGGCAGCATCACAGCCGGGAAGGGCGCCGCCGGCACGAACACGCCCATCACATTGCCGATGTTGTTGGCGCCCAGGCTGTAGGAGCCAAACACCCCGGCCAGGATCAGGCCCAGCCGCAGGCCGGCGTCCAGGCGCAACAGGTGGAGCCTGCTGCGACGCAGCAGAAAGGCTCCGACCAGATAGAGCCCGGCGGCCACGAGGGCCGCCAGCAGCGGACAGAGCACCCAGGTGGCCACGATGCGGCTGAGCTGGTTGAGGTCGGTGGCCGAACCACTGAACACGTTCCAGCCGACGATCGCCCCCACCACAGCCTGGGTGG
The DNA here is from genome assembly GCA_044374745.1 of Prochlorococcaceae cyanobacterium. Lineage (GTDB taxonomy): Bacteria > Cyanobacteriota > Cyanobacteriia > PCC-6307 > Cyanobiaceae > NIES-981. Next base: position 34,084 of record JBILNZ010000013.1, read on the forward strand.
AGGACACCGGCAGGCCGGCCCGGGTCATCCAGCTCACGGTGAGGGCGGCGGCCAGGGCCGTGGTGAAGGAGCCGGCCAGGGCATTCACCGCCCCCAGTTGCCCCAGGCCGCCACTGGCACCGGCACCGGCACTCACCGCCCCCAGGATCACGAACACGCTGCAGAGCAGGGCAGCTGTGGAGAAACGGAGCATCCGGCTGCCCACCGCCGAGCCGAACACGTTGGACGCATCATTGGCCCCCAACGACCAGCCCAGGAAGAGCCCGCTGGAGAGAAACAACAGACCGGTGGCCAGCACTACAGCGCTCGCTTGATCGCCAGGATCGAGAGCTCGTCGCTGATCTCCTCAGCCAGGTCGGCCAGCCCGTCGATCACCGCCAGGGCGTCGCGGCCGAGCAATTTCTGCTCCAGGGGCAGGCCGGAGGCAAACAGGGCCGTCTTCAGACGCAAGGTGATGCCATCCGCCTCAGCCTCGTACACCCGGATCTGATTGATGTGATCGCGCACCGCCTCCGGGTTGCGAAAGAAGGCCCGTGCCCCCAGCACCGCCGCCTGCACGCTCTGCACCACCACTGCCACCAGATCCTTCACATCACCAATCAATTCCTGTCGATTGAGCACCTCCACATACTCAATCAGGAACTCCTGAAAGACGTTCTTCAGCGAATCAAGGAGGCCATAGAGATGGCTGAGCAGCCGCAGCACATCGCCACGGAAATCAGGGATCAGCATCTCGCTGTAGAGGGTGTCCACCACCCGCCGGCGCAGCTGGTTGCAGCGCTCCTTGAGCTGCAGCAACTGGGCCATCTTCTCCTCCGTTTCAGGGGCCAAGCCCCGCTCCAACAGCAACACCATCCCACGTTCGAACAGGATGCCCCCTTCAGCCACCTTGTCGAGAAACTCATCGATGCGCAGCTCCAGGGAGCGGGTCTTGGCGAACAGAACCTGGGAGTGATGCATCAGCGGTAGTTCTCGAACTGCAGTGGCACCTCCAGGTCTTTTTCCTGCTCCCGCAGCAGGGCGATCACCTGCTGTAAGTCGTCCTTGCTCTTGCTGGTAATCCGCAAGCTCTCGCCCTGGATCGCCACAGTCACCTTTTTGATCGCATCACGCACGGCCTTGCTCAACGTCTTCGCCAGCTCCTGGCTGAGGCCCTTGCGCAGCTTCACCACCTGCTTCACCTTGTTGCCGCCCACGGCCTCCGGGTCCTGGAAGTCGAAGATCTTCAGGGACAGATTGCGCTTGGTGGCTTTCTGCAGCAGCACATCGCTCACCGCCTGCAGGGTCATGTCGCTGGCCGTGGTGATCGTGAGGCTCGTCTCCTCCAGGGCGATCTCGGTGCCGGAGTCCTTGAGGTCGTAGCGCTGGCTCACCTCGCGGCGCACCTGGTCGAGCGTGTTCACCAGTTCCTGGCGGTCGAAGTCGGAGACCACATCGAAGGAAAAGGTGTCAGCCATCGGGTGAGTTGCGGCCTGGAGCGCGGCAGTGATTTCCCGGAGCCTAGAAAAGCGCAGCCGCCCTGGCACGCCTCCATGGAGCGGATCGACCAGCTCCCTCGGCTCAGCGGCGCGCCACCAGCACCCGGTGGCGGGGATCACAGGCCTCGCCCCGTACCTGTTGGAAGCCTGCCTGCTCCAGGGCTGCCGGCAGGTCGAGGCGGAAATACTCCTCCAGGTAGGGCTCTGTGCTCTTGAGCAGGGTGGCGATCGGCGCCGGCAACCGCCGGATCACCGCAGAGTCTGGATCCTGGTCCACCAGGGCGATCACACCGCCGGGCCGAAGCAGCCGGGCCACCTCCGCCAGCACCGCCCGCGTGGCCGCCTGGGGCAATTCGTGGCACACAAACTGCAGCGTGACCAGATCAAAACTGGCATCGGCCAGACCCGTGTCCTCTGCGGCGGCATGGTGCCAGGCCTGGATCCGGCTGCCGCTGTCGCGCACCCGGGCTACCGCCAGCATGGCTGGGGAGAGGGGTGCTGAGCTGGCCACAGCGAGCGACGAATCCATCGATCTTGCCTGCCATCGTGGCCTGGAGCGCCGGACGTTGACAGCCCAGACTGGGCCGTGAACGAGCAGCAACCTCCGCCATGGCCGCCACCACCGCCCTTGCCCCTTTCGCCTGGTCGCTGCTGCTGGCTGCCGGAGTGGTGGTGTTCAGCACCGTGCCGCTGGGCGCCGCCCGCTCCAAGGCCGATTTCCAGATGGCCGACCTGGCTGCTCCACGGGCGATGTTTGAGCGGTTGCCGGCCTGGGGCAAACGGGCGGCCTGGGCCCACCAGAACTGCTTTGAGGCCTTCACCCTGCACGCTCCGGCGGCCCTGCTCTGCCTGCTGGCCGGCGTCAGCGGACCCGTGGCCGTTGCAGCAGCCTGGCTCCATCCCCTGCTGCGGCTTGCCTACATCGCCGCCTACGTCGGCAACGTTCCCCCCCTGCGAGGCCTCTGCTGGGCTGGGGCACTCACCTGCAGCGGGATCCTCTACCTCGAGGGATTGAAGGCCCTCCTGGCCGGTTGAAGCCGGCGTATCTGCTGGGTGTTAGAGCCTGCGGATCGCGAGCCGGTCGGTGATCACCGGCCGCACGTGGTGCTAGCTCGATCCAGTGAACGCATACCAGTGAATCCTGTGCGTCAGAACCCGCCAGTCTCTGGGCATGGATGGGTTTTTCAACCCTATCGACCCCAATCACAGGCAAGACGAGCAGCCAGACCGCCATTCCCCCAAACAATCCGCGCTGTGCTGTCGATCACCGCGCTGCGCAATGGCGCCGGGGATTGGCCTGGATCAGACCAAGCGCCCAGGTCGGGGACCCATCAGTCAGAGCGACCGATCCACCCAACAATCAAGCGGCCTGCAGCTGGGCCAGTTGATCACGAAGCCGCTGGGTGAGGCGGGTCTGCACCAGGGAGCAGAGATCATCCACGAGATCGCCCTCCACCTGCCAGATCGTACGGGCCCCGTCACGGGTGCAGCGCAACAAGCCAGCCCGCTGCAGCTGGCCAAGCTGGCGACTGATGTGTGACTGCGAAAAACCCGTGGCCTTGATCAGGCTGGCCACATCCATGGGCCCCTGCTTGAGATGACAGAGCAGCAGAAGCCTGGCAGGTTCGCTGAGCAGCCGGAAGAACTGGCTGTATTCCTCCAGCAGCTCTGGGGGAGGCAGGGTACCCGGAGCGTCCATGGAGCGGGATATGACGATATCCGCATTATGCCCCAACTCCTGGGCGCGCCATGACTGGCAGCGCCGCCGTCCCTGGAACCATGGCCATGACCACCAGACTGATCACGTTCCCCGTGGCAGAGAGCAGCGATGGGTTGGCAGAAGAGTCCTTGGCCACAAGGGCCAACCATTCAGCCTGCCAGGTAGCTGTTGGCGGGGGTTGATCCTGGACGTCAGTCGAAAAACATCAGACTGACCACCTTGCCCATGTCCTCGGCCACACGCACACTCGCCAGCAGCGTTTCGCTGTCGTGAAAGGCGTAGCAGATCAGTTGGTCACAGCGGCTGATGATGTCCTGGTTGCAGAGGCTGCTGGCCATCGGCAGGGGTAACTCATCGTGCTCAGGCTTATCCACCAAGTGCAGCACCTGCTCAAGCTGGTCGCGGGATTCGGATGGCTGGCGATCCAGGCTCTGGGGCAAGAGCACCGTCAGGCGACCAGGATCAATCTCCAGCACACTGCGGATCACGGCCGCATTGACACCCTGGGCACCGGAGGTGATCAGGCTGTGGCCCTCCTGGGCCAGGGAGCGGGCCACCAGCTCCACCAGATGAATCGAGACCACCGGTACATGGCGACTGCCAAGGATGGCAATGCGTCGCTTGCTGCGGTCCTGGAGCATGGCCAGTTCCTGGGCCAGCGTATCGATCCGATCCAATGAGGGAATATCCAGAGACCGGGTCACCACAAGCCCACAGGCGGCCCAATAAAACTAGCAGCGCCGCTGGGTGTTCAGGGAGCTGCAGCAACCAGGCCGCAACGGGCAAATAATCCACTGAAATCACAGTGCTCCTCCACCAGGCGTATGGCGTAGCTGGCTTTCACCGCCTCATGCAGACGCACATGGCCAAAGGCCTGCTCAATCACTTCTACGGTGGTCAGGGTGTCGTGCTCCACCTTCAACAGGGGCACGTCCAATTCCTCGGCTCGGGACACCAGCTGGGGGAGGGGGTCACCGGCGCCTGTGAGGATCAGGCACTGGGTTGAGGCCTCGAGGGCCGCCAGCTGAATGTCAGTGCGGTCAGCACCGGTGACAACGGCCATATTGCGACGCCGACGGAAGAACTCCATCGCCGAATTCACATTCATAGCCCCGATCGAGAGGGTTTCGACCAGCAGATCGACCCGGTCGTGGCAACAGAGCACCTGGGCCTCCAGACGCCGGGCCAATTCCTCCACCGTGACGCTGCGCAGGAGAGGGCTACGGGGCATGACCCCAAGCACCAGCACTCCCAGCCGCTCCAGGGCCGGCGCCACGTGCTCCCGGATCTGGCCGATGTGATCCGGATTCACGGCATTGAGAACCACGCCAACCAGGCGGTTGCCAAGTTCCCGGCGCGCCGCCAGCAGGGGGTCCAGGCTGCGGCTGTCACTCCAGGGGTGCACCAGCAACACACCCGCGTCCAAACCGGTGGCCAGCTCAGCGAGGCTGAGGCCGTAGAGCAGGCCTTCGTAGAGGCTGCCGGCAGCCTCGAGCATGACCAGGGCATCCGGCGGCCCCTCCGCCAATTGCTGGCGTAAGAGGGCAAAGCCCGGCCCTGGATCCAGGTCGCCAGCCAACATCCGCCGTTCCGCGGCGCCGGGCTCAAGCACATCCAGCGAGGCAATCAGCCGGTCCTCCGCCAACCCCAATGTGGCGCCCACAAAGCGCACATCGGCATCCAGCAGTGGATTGCCGGTGGGAATCCCACCCGGATCCACGGTGGTGGCCAGGGGCTTGCCGAAGCGCAGCGGCACGCCCGCCTTGATCAGCTGGCGCCCTAAACCCAGCACCACGGCCGACTTGCCGCTGAAAGGTTCACACGAGCCGACCAACAGAGTCGGGGCCATGGCATGGGCTGCGGCTCGCCTCAAACTAGATGAATCCGGAGCGACAATTCAGCTGTTGCTGCTGCTGTTGCCTGGTTGTTCACCGGTCAGCAACCAACGCCAAAAGCTCTCGGGCAACTGGTTGTCCTGGCGCTGCATCAACCAATACACAACCTCGTAGGCCGGAATGGTGAAGCTGTAACCAAAATCGGGAAGCTTCGGGAATTGCAACGCGCAGGCGTGCGGCTCCAGCGGTGCAGGTTCGCCCCGCCAGCTCAGGATGAAGGGATGGCTGCGGCCTCCGGCCAAGAGCCGCTCACCGCTCCATTGCCCCTGATGCAGCTGGGCAACCGCCGGCTGAAGGAGGTGGCGATAAGCGATACCGCCGCAATAGGGGGCGAACAGGAGAACCTGGGGCTCCAGATCCTGGGGCGTAGCAGGGCCGAGGTCCGCGGCGGAGGTCATGCGCAGTCCGACTGGACGTGGTGTCAGCGCAAGGGATGAAGCGCCTGGTGCTGAGACTAGCTGCGCTCTCTGGGTAACCCGCCCATGGGGCGTTTCCCAGTCGCCCATAGTGGGAGCTGTGGGTCCAGGCTCTCGGATGCGGCGGTGGTGAACACTCCCTGCGTTGCGATCACCGGCGCCAGCGGCGCCCTTGGCCAGGCCCTGCTGCGCCGGTTCCATCGCCGTGGCGCGCGCCTGATCGGCCTGAGCTGCGGGCCGCGGGATCTGCATCTCTGTGATGACAGCGGCCAGCCCATCCCCCTCCAGGACGAAACCTGGTGTGTGGGCGATGAACAGCGCCTGCGCCCCCTGTTGGCGGAGGTGGACATCCTGGTGCTCAACCACGGCATCAACGTCTACGGGGCTCGCCACCGTGGTGCCTGTGAGCAGTCCCTGGAGGTGAACGCCCTGAGCAGCTGGCGGCTGCTGGAGCTGTATGCGGAGGTGGTGGGCGAACGCCAGGCCAACACCGATCCAGCCCATCCCAGACCCCAGGCGGAGGTCTGGATCAATACCTCTGAGGCTGAGATCCAGCCCGCCCTCAGCCCCCTCTACGAACTGAGCAAGCGGCTGTTGGGCCAGCTGGTGAGTCTGCGGGCCCTGGACCTGGCTGATGACCCCGCCGGGCCCCAGTTGCGGATCCGTCGCCTGGTGCTGGGGCCCTTCCGTTCAGCCCTCAATCCCGTGGGAGTCATGGGCGCCGACTTCGTGGCAAGCCAGATCCTGAATCAATCCCAGCTGGGCTGCAATTTGATCATCGTCACACCCAACCCCCTCACCTACCTGCTGATGCCATTGGCCACCCTGAGCCGATGGCTTTACTTCAAGCTGCTCACAAGAGCCAACGGCGGCCAGGTCCAATAGACAGCGCCGGGAGCCTGGTCCTTCTAAAAATCGCGGTCGGTGAGGATCTCGCAGCCGTCGCTGGTCACGGCGATGGTGTGCTCCCATTGGGCTGAGAGACTGCCATCCACGGTCACCACGGTCCAACGGTCGCGCAAGGTGCGGCAGGCCTTGCTGCCGGCGTTGAGAATCGGTTCCACTGCCAGAGTCATGCCCGCCCGCAGCTTCATGTTGGGCAGCTCGCGGGTGCGGTAGTTGAACACCGAAGGCTCTTCGTGCAGGTTACGGCCCACGCCGTGGCCCGTGTAGTCCTCCACCACCGCGTAGCCATGGGCCTCCACGTGGTCCTGCACAGCGGCCGCGATATCAAACAGGGTGTGGCCAGCGCGGATCTGGGCCAGTCCCTTCATCAGGGACTCCCGAGCCACGCGCGCGAGCCGGCAAACCTCTTCCGGGGCTTCTTCCCCCACACAGATGCTGACGCAACTGTCGCCGTGGTAGCCATCAAAGTAAGCGCCGGTGTCGATCTTCACCAGATCCCCAGCTTTGATCACCCGCTTGTTGCTGGGAATCCCATGCACCACCTCGTTGTTGATCGAGGCGCAAATGCTGGCCGGGAAGCCGTGGTAGCCCTTGAAACTGGGGGTAGCGCCCATGTCGCGGATGCGCTTTTCAGCATGGGCGTCGAGATCGCCGGTGGTCATGCCAGGAGCTGCCAGCTCCATGATTTCCCGTAGCACCGTGGCCACGATCCGACTGGCCTGACGCATGGTGTCGATCTCACGGGCACTCTTCACCTCAACCCCGCGTCGACTCTTCTGAATTCGAGGGCCGGCCTGCACCAGGGGCTTGGGCCTGCTGTCCGTGCCCATGCCGCCGGCCCCGGCCGGGCTGCGGCCAGTGCCGGTGGTGCTGGCGAGCAGGTCGGCAAAAAGATTCATCGGGCAGGTTGCGGGCGGGAACTGGAGGGGATGGGGGCGCGGCAGCGGCAGATGGGGTGGCCAGCACCGGATGGGTCCGGACTTGAACGTTGCCACCTTGCGGTCTCAGGGCAAGCTATCAACGGCTACAGCCTCCCTGTGCCCGCATCCAAACCCAGATCCCTGGCTCTACGGCTACGCCAGGCCCACGCCACCCTGGCACCGCTGGTGCTGCTGCCCCTGCTGGTCACCGTGGTAACAGGGGTCGGCTATCGGCTGGTGCGGGACTGGGGCGGCTTGGATCGGGATCGGGCGCACCTTTTGATGGTTCTGCATGAAGGCGAGTGGCTGACGCGGTGGTTTGGCGGCCATGGCGAAACGCTCTATGTCCTCCTGAATGGCGTGGGCCTGCTTTGGATGCTGGCCAGCGGGGGAGCGTTGCTGGTGCAGCGCTGGCGCCGAGGGGCGGGGTGACCCCCCAGCCGTTACAGTGGCGGTTTGGTCAGCCGTTACGGCCTCGCCGAGCCGGCCTGATCAAAATGTGCGCCAGCCCCATCAGGGCCGGATCCGAGCCAAAGCCCGTTCCAAGCCAGCCGTCCCAAGCGAGACAGTGACGTCGATGACACCAGAAACCGTAGAGCCAGCACTGGATGTGGCTGTTGATGCAGCACCGGAGGCGGCTCAGCCATCGGCAACCGAGGCCGCGGGGGCCAGTTCCCCCTCCCCTGCCGTGGCCGTGAGCACGGGCAAGGTGTGCGCCGCCGACCTGATCCGGGCCTTTGAGGCCGCCCAGCTCAAGTCGGATCTCCCCGAGATTTATGTGGGCGACACCGTGAAGGTGGGGGTGCGCATCCGTGAAGGCAACAAGGAGCGCGTCCAGCCCTACGAGGGAGTTGTGATTGCCAAGCGCCACGGCGGTCTGAATGCCACGATCACCGTGCGCCGGATCTTCCAGGGCGTCGGCGTGGAGCGCGTGTTCATGCTGCACAGCCCCCAGGTTGCTTCCATCAAGGTGGAGCGACGCGGTAAGGTTCGCCGGGCGAAGCTGTTCTATCTGCGGGACCGTGTGGGTAAAGCCACCCGCGTCAAGCAGCGCTTCGACCGCTGAGCTCAGCTCCACCAGGAGTTGGCCTCACCACCTCCAACTGGGGACTTCGAGCACTGCGCCGTTAGTTCAGTTGGTAGAACGCAGGTCTCCAAAACCTGATGTCGGGGGTTCAAGTCCTCCACGGCGCGTTCGATGTCCCCAGTGGCCGAAACGTTTGTCCAGCGTGGATACTCAGCCATGGGTTCTATCGATGGATTCATCGAAGTCGGTCCCTGTTTGTCCTGTTGTTTCCCTTCCCGAACATGGAGTTGGATCTTCAACCCGGAGATGTGGTCAAGGTGCTGGAGTCTGCAGCTCTTGGCTGGGTACGTGCCCGCGTCATCCGGGTCAAATCCGGTGGCCGTGTTGTTGTCCAGAGTGATCAAGGCAGGGAATTCACAGCCAGAGGTAATCAGGTGCGTCTGATCGAGCCCGCTGGTTTTCGTCCCTGATCAAGCCACCTTCCCTCGCCGAGCGCGTGGAGCTGAGCCCACTCCCCCCGGAGTGGGTTTTTTTAATGGCCGGGAACGCCGAGCCCAAGCCCCAGAACGTCCTGCCAGTTGACGAAGGGGGGGGCAGCCATGGATACTTTCTTAGCGGCAACAAGGGTGCCGCGTCGGTTGGGTTCCTGCGCAGCCCCCAGCTGCAATCCAAGGTTCAACCCTCCTCCCGATTGAGATTCATATCAAGCAAAATTCAACCATTTTGCCTGACCAGTATCTCAACATCCAGGGAAATCCTGGGACTGTAGTTCAATCGGTTAGAGCACCGCCCTGTCACGGCGGAAGTTGCGGGTTCGAGCCCCGTCAGTCCCGTTCACCCCCCAGGAGATCCACCGGTGGCAGCTGAGGTCAGTCAGGTGCGTCCGATTCGCGTGCGCCTGGCCCCAAGCCCCACCGGCACTCTCCACATCGGCACCGCCCGCACGGCGGTGTTCAACTGGTTGTTCGCCCGCCACCACGGGGGTCAGTTCCTGCTCCGCGTCGAAGATACGGACAAGGAACGCAGCAAGCCCGAATACACCGCCAACATCCTCGAAGGCCTGGAATGGCTCGGCCTCCACTGGGACGGCGAGCCGGTGATCCAGAGCGAGCGGGTGGACCTGCACCGCGCCGCCATCCAACAGCTGCTCGATTCCGGCCACGCGTACCGCTGCTACGCCAGCGAAGCCGAGCTCACCGCCATGCGCGAGCAGCAGGCGGCCAGCAAACAGGCCCCCCGCTACGACAACCGCCACCGCGACCTCACGCCCGAGCAGGAGCAGGCCTTCATTGCCGAGGGCCGCGAGGCGGTGGTGCGCTTCCGCATCGACGACAGCCGCACGATCACCTGGAGCGACCTGGTGCGCGGCGAGATGCGCTGGAGCGGAGCCGACCTGGGCGGCGACATGGTGATCGCCCGTCGCGCCCCGGCCGATCAGATCGGCGACCCCCTCTACAACCTGGTGGTGGTGGTCGACGACGCGGCCATGGCGATCAGCCACGTGATCCGCGGCGAGGACCACATCGCCAACACCGCCAAGCAGCTGCTGCTCTACGAGGCCCTGGGCCAGCCCGCCCCGATCTTTGCCCACACCCCGCTGATCCTCAACAAGGAGGGCAAGAAGCTCTCCAAGCGCGACGGCGTGACCTCGATCAGCGACTTCCGCGCCATGGGCTACACGGCTGGAGCCCTGGCGAACTACATGACCCTGCTGGGCTGGTCACCGCCGGAGGGCATGGGCGAGCGCTTCTCCCTGGCCGAGGCCGCCGCGGTGTTCGGCTTCGAGCGGGTGAACAAGGCTGGCGCGCGCTTCGACTGGGACAAGCTCAACTGGCTCAACGGCCAGGTGCTGCGCGAGCAGGGGGCTGAGACCCTGCGGGAGCAGCTGCTGCCCCTGTGGGCCGCACGGGGCTGGGCGATGGAGCCGGGTGAGGCCGCTGCCAATCCCTGCCACGCCGATCCGGCCTGGCAGCTGGAGCTGATCGAGCTGCTGGCCCCTTCGCTCACCCTGCTCGCCGATGGGGTGGAACAGGCGCAGCCGTTCTTCACGTGCCCCCCACTCAATGCGGCGGCCGAGGCCCAGCTGGCCGCCGAGGGCGCCCGGCCTGCCCTGGCAGCCCTGGCTGCCTCTCTGGCCGCCCACGCTCCGGCCGAGCCCCTGAACGCCGATCTGGCCCAGGCCCTGCTGGGTGAGGCTGCCACCAGCGCTGGTGTGAAGAAGGGCGTGCTGATGAAGAGCCTGCGCGCCGCCCTGCTGGGGAGCCTGCAGGGGCCCGACCTACTCACCACCTGGTTGCTGCTGCACCGCAGCGGCGACGCCCTGGCCCGCATCCAGCGCTGCCTCTGAGGGCAGGGCATCCTCCAGCTCCACCAGGCCGAGCCGGCGGGCCAGGGGACCGGCCGTCAGGCCCTGCAGGCCCACGGTGAGCAGGATCGTGAGGAACACCAGACCCTGCAGCCGGCCCGCCCCCAGCACTCCGGCCTGCTCCAGCTGGATGGCAAACAGGCTGGCCACCGCGGCGGTGACCACCCCCCGGGGCGCCAGCCAGGCCAGCAGGGCCCGCTGAGGGAAGCTGAAACCAAGTCCCCAGGTGGCCAGAGCGATCGTCAGGGGGCGCTGCAGCAGCATCATGGCCAGCACACAGGCCACGCCCCTCCAGCCCAGCGGACTGAGCTGGGCAAAACTCACGTCCGCCGCCAGCAGGGGGAAGAGCATGGTGATCGCCAGCTGCGCCAGCTGGCGGATCAGCTCATCCAGCCCGGCGGCATCGGTGTCTGGGCGGCGGCCCACCACCACCCCGGCGGCCACGGCGGCCGGCAGCCCGGACTCGGGCAGCAGCTGCTCGCAGCCGGTGAACATCAGGAACAGGCTGCCCAGGGTGAGCTGCAGCCGCAGGGTGCCGGCCTGCTGGGCGGGAATGCGGCGCAGGGCTTCAGACAGCAACCAACCAGACACAGCTCCGATTGCCACCCCACCGCCCAGCCGCTCCAACAGGCCCGTGGCCAGCCCGCGCCACCCCTGCAGATCGCCAAGGGTGAGCTCCAGCAGCAACAGCGCCAGCACAGCGCCGATCGGTTCAAGCACCAGCCCCTCCCCCTCCAGCACATCCCCCAGCGGGGGGGTCAGGCGGATCTGGCGCACCAGCGGATTCACCACCGTGGGGCCGGTAGCCAGCACGATGGCACTGAACACCGCGGCCAGGGCCCAGTTGAGGCCCGCCAGCCAGTGGGCAGCCAGCAGGCCGCCCAGCAGGGCCAGCACCAGGCGCACGGCACAGATGCGCAGCACCGCCTGGCGGGTGCCGTCGGCGGGCAGGCGCAGGTTGAGCCCGCCCTCGAACAGCACCAGGCTCACCAGCAGGCCGGTGATCGTGCCCAGGCCGTTGCCCAGGTCGAGCGGCTCCACCAGGCCCAGGCCCGCCCGGCCGATCAGCAGGCCTGCGCTCAGCAGGAGCACCACCCCAGGCAGGCCGGTGAGCCAGGCCAGGGCCTGGGCCAGCGCCCCCGCGAACACGGTGACGCCCCAGAGCAGCCCCAGCCGCTCAGGCGTCATTCATCGTCGAGGGCGTTGAACCGGGGCTCCACCCGGATCGCGATCACCGCGCTGGGACGCACCACCAGATACTCACCCTCCAGCTCCGAGATCGGCACGTTCACATAGGTATCGGCCGAGGCGGCGGCGGTGAGCACCCCGCCGTACCACTGCTGGAAGGCGTCCAGGGTGGCAAACATCACGGTTTCCGTCTGGCCGCCACTGAGGTGGAGATGGACGGCATAGCGCCGGGGGATGCGCGACATGGCTCCTGGCCAGGGCAGCCCTCAGGATGCCCCAGAGATCCACACTCCGCCCAGCCCCAGGGTTGGGGCGCCAGATCGGCGGGCAGATAAAGGGGGTGGCGGGGCCGGCCGCTGGCGGTGAGGCCCAGGCAGATGCAGCCACGCCCCGTGTCCTCGGCCGGCCGACACTCCTGCAGCCAGGCCAGCACGGCCAGGTCACGGCCCCGCCAACCGCCGTGGTTACCCCAGCCCAGCCAGAGGGGCGCCCGGGGCTGGGCATCCAGCCGGGCACGGATCCAGGCGTCGGTCTCGCTCCCCACCGGGTCGGCGGCCCGGCGCAGCAGCGCCGGCGAGGCACTGATGCGGGCGAAGAGGTTGAGCACCTCCAGGGCGCCGTAGCCCCAGCGCTGGGCGAACCCCTGCAACCGCCTGAGGGTGGGATCGTCGCGCCGCCCATCCGCCCGCGAGGGATTGAGGCCGATGAAGATCAGCCGCGGCCGCGCGGGTGCCCACACCCGCTCCAGCCACCAGCGGTAGTGGCCGCAGGGGCTGAACACAGCCCTACCCATCCCCGCAGCTTCAACCGACTGGAGCAATCAGCCTCCCGGGAACCCATGCCCAGCCTGGCAACCAACTGTTGCCCGCGGCGCGAGGGAACGGCGGTTGAGATGGAGAAGTGCCCGGCTGCTCTGGCAGGCTGACCGGACGCCAGCGCCGCCGCGTGGCCCCGAACCCTGGCCCCCGAAATCTTGGCCCCTCAAACCGTGGCCCCCAGCCCCAAGCCCCTGCTGCTGCTGATCGACGGCCACTCCCTGGCCTTCCGCAGCTACTACGCCTTCACCAAGGGGGGCGACGGCGGGCTGAGCACCAAAGAGGGCATCCCCACCTCGGTCACCTACGGCTTCCTCAAAGCCCTGCTCGACAACTGCAAGGGGCTGCAACCGAATGGGCTGGTGGTGGCCTTCGACACGGCCGAGCCCACCTTCCGCCACGAGGCCGATGGGGCCTACAAGGCCCACCGCGACGAGGCGCCGGAGGAGTTTTTCCAGGATCTGGCCAACCTGCAGCAGATCCTGCAGGAGGGGCTCGACATCCCGTTGGCGATGGCGCCGGGCTACGAGGCCGACGACGTGCTCGGCACCCTGGCCAACCGCGCCGCCGGTGAGGGCTGGCAGGTGCGCATTCTCTCGGGCGACCGCGACCTGTTCCAACTGGTGGACGACGACCGCGACATCGCCGTGCTCTACATGGGCGGCGGCCCCTACGCCAAAAACAGCGGCCCCACTGAGATGCGCCGCGAGGGGGTGGTGGCCAAGCTCGGGGTAACGCCGGAGGAGGTCGTGGACCTCAAGGCCCTCACCGGCGACAGCTCCGACAACATCCCGGGCGTGCGCGGCGTGGGCCCGAAAACCGCCATCAACCTGCTGGCCGCCTACGACCATGTGGATGGCATCTATGCCGCCCTGGAGCAGCTGGAGCAGGCCGGGCCCAAGGCCAAGGATCCCAAGGGGGTGCTGAAGGGTGCCCTGCTGGAGAAGCTGCGCGAAGGCAAAGACAACGCCTACCGCTCGCGCATGCTCGCCGAGATCCTGGTCGACATTCCCCTGCCCGAGCAGCCGCGCCTGCAGCTGGGTAGCGTGAACAGCGAGGCGCTGGCCGCCAGCCTCGAGGAGCTGGAGCTCTTTTCGCTGGCCAAACAGGTGGGCAAATTCGCCCAGCTGTTCTCAGCCGTGCCGCCGGAGCCCGGCGAGGGAGCCAGCCCCGCGGGCGGCGCGGCGATCACAGCCACCGCAGGTGCAGCGCAGGCGGCAGCCAGCAAGCGTTCAACCAGCGGCTCCACAACGGCCGCACCAGCCGCCGACAGCCCGTCCTCCGCCGCCACCAGCACACCCGAGCCTGGGATCCCCCAGCTCACCCCCGAGCTGGTCACCACCCCCGCGGCCCTCGAGGCCCTGGTGGCCCGCCTGCTGGCCGCCACCGATCCGGCCGCGCCGGTCGCCCTCGACACCGAGACCACCGCCCTCAACCCCTTCCGAGCCGAGCTGGTGGGCATCGGCCTGGCCTGGGGCGAGGGGCCCGCCGATCTGGCCTACATCCCGATCGGGCACCAGCCGCCGCCGGCCGAGGATCTGCTCAGCGAGCCGCCGCCGGCGCCCGAGCAGCTGCCCCTGGATGCGGTGCTCACGGCGCTGGCCCCCTGGCTGGCCAGCGCCGGGCACCCGAAAACCCTGCAGAACGCCAAATACGACCGGCTGATCCTGCTGCGCCACGGCCTGCCCCTGGAGGGGGTGGTGATGGACACCCTGCTGGCCGATTACCTGCGCGACGCCAATGCCAAACACGGCCTCGAGGAGCTGGCAGAGCGCAATTTCGGCTTCCGCCCCACCAGCTACGGCGAGCTGGTGGCCAAGGGCGCCGATTTCTCCTCGGTGCCGGTGGAGGCCGCCGCCCGGTACTGCGGCATGGACGTGCACCTCACCCGGCGGCTGACGCCGCTGCTGCGGGAGCAACTGGTGGCCTTGGGCGAGAAGCTGCCGCTGCTGCTGGATCAGGTGGAGTTGCCGCTGGAGCCGGTGCTGGCGGCCATGGAGGCCACCGGCATCCGCATCGACACCGCCTACCTGGGCGAACTCAGCGAGGAACTCAAAGCCACCCTGGAGCGCCTGGAGGCCGAAGCCAAGCAGGCCGGCGGCGTCGATTTCAACTTGGCGTCTCCCAAGCAGTTGGGCGAGCTGCTGTTCGACACCCTCGGCCTGGATCGCAAGAAGAGCCGGCGCACCAAGACGGGCTGGAGCACCGATGCCGCCGTGCTGGAGAAGCTGGAGGCCGACCACCCCGTGGTGCCGCTGGTGCTGGAGCACCGCACCCTCAGCAAGCTCAAGAGCACCTACGTGGATGCCCTGCCGGCCCTGGTGGAGACCGAAACCGGCCGGGTGCACACCGATTTCAACCAGGCGGTGACCGCCACCGGGCGACTCTCCAGCAGCAATCCCAACCTGCAGAACATCCCCATCCGCACGGAGTTTTCCCGGCGGATCCGCAAGGCCTTCCTGCCCCAGGAGGGCTGGTCGCTGATCTCGGCCGACTACTCCCAGATCGAGCTGCGCATCCTGGCCCACCTCTCGGGTGAAGAAGCCCTGGTGGAGGCCTACCGCACGGGCGACGACGTGCACGCCCTCACAGCCAGGCTGCTGCTCGAGAAGGACACCATCACGCCCGACGAGCGCCGCCTGGGCAAGACAATCAACTTCGGCGTGGTGTATGGCATGGGCGCCCAGCGCTTCGCGCGCGAAACCGGCGTGAGCCAGGCCGAGGCCAAGGACTTCCTCAGCAAGTACAAGCAGCGCTACCCGAAGGTGTTCGCCTTCCTGGAGCTGCAGGAGCGGCTGGCCCTGAGCCAGGGCTACGTGGAAACGATCCTGGGCCGCAGGCGCCCCTTCGCCTTCGATCCCGGCGGCCTGGGCCGGCTGCTGGGCAAGGATCCCCTGGAGATCGATCTCGACACCGCCCGCCGCGGCGGCATGGAGGCCCAGCAGCTGCGGGCAGCGGCGAACGCACCGATCCAGGGCTCCAGCGCCGACATCATCAAGCTGGCGATGGTGCAGCTGCACCGGCGCCTGGGCGAGAGCGGCCTGCCGGCCAGGCTGCTACTGCAGGTGCACGACGAACTGGTGCTGGAGGCCGCCCCCGAGGTCCTCGAAGCGGTGCTCACGCTCACCCTCGACACCATGGAGCAGGCCGTCACGCTCAGCGTGCCCCTCGTGGTGGAAACCGGCGTGGGCGCCAACTGGATGGAGGCCAAATAGGCCAGGCCTTCAGCGCACCCCATACAGCAGCCGCCCGAGCCACTCCCGCAGGGCCCGGCTGCTGCTGTCGAGCCCAGCCGCCGCCGGCAGGTACCGCAGGGGATCCGCCAGCGGCTGGCCCGCCCAGGTGCCCGTCGCCTGGAAGTCCACCGGGAAGGGCACCACCTTCAGGCCCTGGCGCTCGAACAGCCGCTGGGCGCGGGCCATGTGGAAGGCCGAGGTCACCATCACAACGGCGCTGCCCATGGGCAGCTGGCCGGCGATCTCCCGCGCCTCCTCGGCCGTGTTGCGCACCCGGGCCGTGCTGCGCAGGTCGGCAGGCGGCAGGCCCAGGGCCATCGCCTGCTGGCGCAGCACCTCTCCCTCCGGCGGCAGATCGGGCCTGGAGGGCCACCAGCCGCCGGTGAACACCAGCAGCGGGCGCTGGCCCTGCCTGCGTAGCTCCTGGTAGGCCTCGATGCCGGCAAAGAAGCGGTCGGCGTCGCTCCATTCGCTGACGCGGGCCGGGCCCGGCGCCGGATGGCGTCCGCCCCCCAGCACCACCACAGCTACCAAGGGCGGGCGGGCAGGCCCGGCCAGCACGGCAGCCGCTGATTGGCGCCGGTGCGGCCACTCCAGGCTGCGCCAGAGCCCCTCGGCCGTCAGGGGGGTGGCGAACAGCCAGAGAATCAACAACGCAAGCCGGGCAGGCCAGCGCCTCGAGCGGAGAACGCCATAGAGCAGCAGCAGCAGCGCCAGGCCCAGGGGCAACACCAGCAGAGGCAGCAGCTTGCTCAGCAGAAACATGGCGATCGGGCAGGGGCAGGGTGGTGCTGGCGCGCGCAGCAGGGGGACCACCCTGCCAATCCTGGGCTCCCCAGCTGCCGCAGGAAGACCCCTCCGGCCCGCTGTGGCACGATCCAGATTCAGCCCGCCGGCAGCCGTGACCCTCCAGCTCACCAACACCCTCAGCCGCCGTGTGGAGACGTTCCGGCCGCTCGAGCCGGGCAGGGTGAGCATCTACTGCTGCGGGGTCACGGTGTACGACCTCTGCCACCTGGGCCACGCCCGCAGCTACATCAACTGGGATGTGCTGCGCCGCTACCTGATCTGGAGCGGCTACGCGGTGACGTTCGTGCAGAACTACACCGACATCGACGACAAGATTCTCAAGCGCGCCGCCGAGGAAGGCAGCTCGATGCAGGCGGTGAGCGAGCGCAACATCGAGGCCTTCGTGGCCGACATGGCCCGGCTCAACATCCTGCCGGCCGATCGCATGCCCCGCGCCACCCAGAGCCTGGGGGCGATCCGGGCCCTGATCGAGGAGCTGGAGGCCAGGGGCGCCGCCTACTCCGCCGACGGCGATGTGTATTTCGCCGTGATGAAGCACGCCGGCTACGGCAAGCTCTCCGGCCGCGATCTGGCCGAGCAGCAGGAGGGGGCCAGCGGCCGGCTGAGCAGCGCCGAGGAAGCCCGCAAGCAGCACCCCTTCGACTTCGCCCTCTGGAAAGGGGCCAAACCCGGGGAACCCAGTTTTGAATCCCCCTGGGGCCCGGGACGGCCCGGCTGGCACATCGAGTGCTCGGCGATGGTGCGCGAAGAGCTGGGCGACACGATTGACATTCACCTCGGGGGAGCCGATCTGGTTTTCCCCCACCACGAGAACGAGATCGCCCAGTCGGAGGCCGCCAGTGGTGAGGAGCTGGCCCATTACTGGCTGCACAACGGCATGGTGAATGTGGGCGGCGAAAAGATGAGCAAGTCGCTCGGCAACTTCACCACCATCCGCGCCCTGCTCGATTCGGGCGTGTCGCCGATGACCCTGCGCCTGTTCGTGTTGCAGGCGCACTACCGCAAACCGCTCGACTTCACCGCGGAAGCCCTGGAGGCGGCGGCCACGGGCTGGAAGGGCCTCAACGCCGCCCTGGGGCTGGCGGCAGACGGCACCCAGCTGGCGCCCATCAGCCCCGCCCAGCCGCCCAGCGATCCAGCCCGGCTCTCCGCCGAGCTGGCCGGCGCCCGAGGCCGCTTCGCGGCTGCCATGGACGACGACCTCAACACCTCCGCCGCCCTGGCGGTGCTGTTCGACCTGGCCCGGCCCCTGCGCGCCCTGGCCAACCGCCTGGAGCGCGGCGATCAGGCCGCGGCCGAGGAGGCCGAAATGCCCGAACTGCGTGCCCGCGCTGCCCTGCTGGAGGAACTGGCCGCCGTGCTGGGCCTCAGGCCCGAGCCCCTGGGCACTACAGCTGCAGATGCTGCAGCTGGACCCGACACGGCTGAGATTGAAGCCCTGATCGCCCAACGCCAGGCCGCCAAGGCCAGCCGCGACTTCGCCGCCGCCGACCGCATCCGCGACCAACTCAAGGGCCAGGGCATCGAGCTGATCGACAGACCCGGCGGCGTCACCGAGTGGCTGCGGGGCTGAGCCACGCAACCGCAGACGGCGTCAGCCCTTCGGCGGCTGCTGATTGTGCATCAGCCGTTCGATCCGACGGATGCGGGCCAGGGTGAAGGTCCAGACCTCCAACTGGAAGCTGCGCTGGCGGTCGCCGGCCTCCACGGCGGCACGGCAGTCCTGCACCATTGCCTCCAGGTCATCACCCCGCTCAAAGGCCTCCCACAGCTGGCGCTCCAGCCGGGCCCGTTCAATGAAATTCCAGCGCTGAAAGAAGCTCATGGGGCCATCTTGGCGCAGCCGGCATGGCCCCTCAGCCCGCCCAGCTGCGCAGCAGATCGGTGAACGACACCACCAGTCCCAGGCCGATCGCCGGGGGGGAAACCCAGCGCAGTGCCCAGAGCAGGGCCCGCACCTGGCGCGGATCACTGCGCGCCTCGAGCAAGTCGGTGCGGTAGCGGTTCGGCACCTGCCAGCCGAGCAGCAGGGCCATCGCCAGGCCACCCGCCAGCAGGAGCACACCGCCGAACAGGGCATCCATCCGCTCCAGCACCCCCACATCCAGGGCCGAGGGCAGGCCGATCACGGCAATCAGGGCCACGCACAGCCACACGGCCCGGCGGCGGCTCCAGCCCAGCCGGTCGATCAGCGAACTGGCCGGCACCTCCAGCAGCGACACCGACGAGGTGATCGCGGCGATGTAAGCCAGGGCAAAGAACAGCACCGCCACCAGGCGGCCCACTGCGCCCAGGGAGGCCAGGCCGGTGGGCAGGGCGATGAACAGGGCACCCACCGTGCTGCCGCTCACCACATCCCCCAGGCCGAAGCTGGCCACCACCGGGAAGGTCACGCAGCCGGCCATCAGGCCCACAGCCGTATCCATGCCCACCACCGCCGCGGCCTCACCGGGAATGCCGCTGCGCCGATCGAGGTACGAGGCGTAAGCCAGGATCGCGCCGATGCCGGTGCCGATCGAGAAGAAGGCCTGGGTGAAGGCGTTGCGGATCGTGACCGGATCCAGCAGCTTGCTGGCATCCCAGCGCAGCAGGAAGGTGGCGTAACCCTGGCGCGCCTCCGGCAGGGCAGCGGCCCACAGGGCCAGCCCCAGCAACAGCAGAAACAGCAGCGGCATGCCCCAGCGGCTGAGCCGCTCAATGCCGCCGCGGATGCCGGCCGCCACCACCAGGCCAGTGAGGCCAAGACTGAACAGATGGCCGAGCACCGCATCGCCGCCGCTGCTGATGGCCTTGAAGTAACCCTGGGCAGCGGCCATGTCTGCGGGCAGGGGGCTGAGCAGGGCATGGATCAGGCTGCGGCCCGTCCAGCCCATCAGCACGGCGTAATACGAGAGGATTCCCATCGCGGCAGCCAGGAACAGCCAGCCCAGGGGCTGCCAGCGGCGCCCGCCGGCGGTGATCGGCGCCAGCAGGGGGGCGTGGCCCGTGCTGCGGCCCAGCACCATCTCGGACACCAGCACCGGCAGACACACCAGCAGCACGATCAGCAGATAGAGGAACACGAAGGCCGCGCCGCCGCCCTGGGAAGCGCGGTAGGCGAAGCCCCAGAGATTGCCCAGTCCCACGGCGCTGCCCGCCGCCGCCAGCACGAAGCCCAGGCCCGACCCCCAGCGCTCAGGGGGATCCCCGCGCTCGGCACTGCTGCTCATCGGGGCCATCGCTGGGACATCAGAGATCGTCCCAGTTTCCGGCCCAGCGCAAGCGCAGGGGCTGGCCGGTGATCGGGTGCTGCAGGCGCAGGCCGGCGGCATGGAGCTGAAGGCGGGTCACCTGGAGTGCGGCGTCGGCCGTGGGATCGCCATAGAGGGGGTCGCCCAGCAGCGGATGCCCCAACCAGGCCAGATGCACGCGCAGCTGGTGGGAGCGGCCGGTGTGGGGCTGCAGCAGCAGGGTGCTGGAAGGGCACAAGCCTGCCGCCGCCGCGGATCCAGCAGGTTGCAAACGGCGGTAGCGGGTGAGGGACGGCTTGCCGCCCCTGGCCACGGGCACCACGCCGTAACGGGGCGGGCGGGTGGCGATGCGGGCCAGGGGCTGATCGATCCAGCCGCCCCGCGCAGCCGGCATCCCCCGCACCCGGGCCAGGTAGGTCTTGCGCACCCGCCGCTCGGCGAAGGCCGCACTGAGGAGCCGATGGCAGTGGGCATCGCGGGCCAGCAGGATCAGCCCGGAGGTGTCGCGGTCTAGACGGTGCACCAGCCGGGCCTCCGGCCAGCGGCGCTGGGCGCGGCTGATCAGGGAATCGGCCAGATCCGGGCCCAGCCCGGGCTGGCTGAGCAGCCCGGAGGGCTTGGCCAGGACCAGCAGCCAGGGATCGGCATGGAGCAGCCGTGGCTCAGCCACCCATCTCCGTCACCCCAGCCCGCTGCTGCAGCCACTCCAACCCCACCACCAGGGCGATCCCGACAGCGCCCAGCAGCAGCCCCGCCAGCAGGGCGGGGCTGTCGGGGGGAGCCGCCAGGGCATCGCGCAGCACGATCAGCTTGCCCTTGGCGTTGGTGGTGCTCTCCAGCACGGTGCGGAACGGCCAGATCTTCCAGAGTGAACCCGCCATCACCCCCACCAACAGGGCCACGGTCTGGCCGTGCCAGCGGGCCAGCAGCCAGCGCAGCAACCGCACGAAGGCCGCCAGGCCGATGGCGCAGCCAATGGCGAAGGGCAAGAGGGTCCCGAGATCCAGCCCCTTCACCGCCTCCATCACATGCTGGTACTGGCCGAGCACCAGCAGAAGAAAGGACCCGGAGATCCCGGGCAGGATCATCGCCATGATCGCCACCGCACCGCTCCAGAACAGGGTGAAGGGGTCGTGGGGCATCGTCACCGGCACCCGGGTCACGAACACCAGGGCGGCGGCGGCCCCCACCGCCATCGCCACCAGGCCGCTGACCCCCCAGTGGGCCTGGCGGGCAATAAGCACGATCGACCCCACGATCAACCCGAAGAAGAAGGCGAACAGCCACACCGGATGCTGGGCATAGAGCCAGGTGATCGGCCGCACCAGCAGCAGCACCGAGCCGAAAATTCCTGCCAGCAGCGGCACCAGGAAAACCAGATGCACCCGGGCCGCCGCGTCGGTCCAGCGCCGCTGGCCGAGCAGGCGCAGCAGCGTGAGGTCAAAGCCCGCCACCGCCTCCAACAGCCGGCCGTAGATGCCGAGGATGAAGGCCATCGAGCCGCCGCTCACCCCAGGCACCACATCGGCAGCCCCCATGGCCAGGCCACAGCCGAGCACGTAGGGCCAGCTCGTCAGATCGGTGGAGACCGGAACAGACCGTTCAGGCATCAGCGGCAAAGAAGGGACAGGTCATTCTGCCGGTACATCTTCAGCAGGCGAAGATCGGAGACTGGACCAGGGTGATCCAGGCTGTTAGAACTGGGCTGTCTAAGATCAGATCTAGGATGGGGGCCAGTGCGCTGTCCCCCATGCACCACCTCCCATGGTGGATGCGACATGTCTCCGAGGACGCAATGTTCGACAGCTTCCAGCCCCCATCTGTGTTCTGACCATTTCCGCTTCCTGCTCCTTCTTCAACCCGGCCAGCTAAATCCTCCATGAACGCCTCGAACGAATTGGCCTCCACTGGAGATTCCTCTGGGTCCCTTGGCCTCTCCGGAGATCTCGAAGCTTCGGCTGGGTTCTCCTCACTGGAGAAGTCGAGACAGGTTCTGGTCTTTCAGACCATTCAGGAGGCGATCAGCGCAGTCCCCCCTCGACTTGAAGCCACATTCCCCAGAGTTGTTGCAGCGTATACATCACTCACCCAGGTTGTTGAAGCTGCGGGGCAAGGCCAACTCTCTGAAGATGACCTCGCTAAACTGGAAGTGGAGGTGGACGCAGCCGGTGGAGTCATCGCTCCAGGGCTTTGGTCCCAGGGAGATAACTCAATAGCCGCATTCCGAGCCGCCACGTTCGGATCTCTCCGCAATCACTTCCAACCGCCTGTATTTGACGCTGCTCTGTCAGCATTAAACGCAAGGCTGCAGACTCTTAAACTCACCGATCTTGGTCGGGTTTTCCAGATTATTGCAGCGTTCTTTTCCCCCCTCACGCCCTCAACAAGCAACGCCTCCAAGCTTCAAGCGTTCAATGATCTTGACGTTGAACGTCAAGTTCTGGTTTTTCGCACCATCCAAGACGCATTCCTGGCCAATCCACCACGTGCAGAAGCAACCTTTTCGTCAGTTGTTGCAGCATTTCAATCCGAGGTTGCACTGCTACGCAATGCTTGCGAAGGAAAGCTGACTGATGATGATTTAGATGCACTAGAAGCAAGCATTGAGTCCGCTGGAGGTGTGCTAGCTCCTGGTACATATGCCAAGGGTAAACAATCGGTTTCATCCTTCCGCGCTGAGACGTTCAAAGCCCTTCAACCCCTGTTGCCAGCCGAAGTCATGGCCTCGGCTGTTTCTGCTCTTAACGCCAGGCTTCGCGAGATTCGCCCTAACGCTCTACCCACACTTTTCAAGGGCGTACAGGCCTTTTTCATGCCTCTCCTGGCCCAGGGCTGGACCAGCCCTACTCTTCAGAGCTTCAAAACGCTGGATCCCCACCGTCAATCGCTTGTCTTCCGAACGGTTGAAACTGCCATCAGCAGCAGACCAGACCTGGAAGCCAGCATTTTTTCCTCAGCCGTCAAAGCCATCTGCTCTGAGCAGGACGTGCTGCATGCTGCGTCCTCGGGCAAGCTGACACCCTCTCTGCTTTCGAACCTAAAGATCTCCATCGATCAATGCGGTGGGGTTGTAGCACCAGGCCTGAGGGCCAGTGGAGAGGGTTCAATCGGCGAATTCATCGACACGTACTTCACGACCCTTCAGCGGGACATGCCCGCGGAAGTCGGAGAAGCGGCGATCGCAGCCTTGAACGCCAAACTGCAAACCGCCTCAGTCTCTTCCTTCGATGACGTGATAAGCGAAACCAAGACATTCATGGAACCCTTAATCACCGCAATGCAGCACACTCCTCTCAAGCAGGCGAGTGCGCAGACCGATACGCTTCCCCCTGCTGATCCAATCGTGATTGAGGAAGCCACCCTGGTGCCGCCTTTGGAGATGGAGTCCCCTACTGCGACTTCCACAACAGCCCCAGATCCTTCAGACGGCTTGTTCCAACCAACAAGCGTCGATCGAGAACTCGAAGATTCTCACGAATCGGCAAGTCCTGACCCTGAATCAAGTACTGCCGGCGAGGACGCCATCAGCGATGTGAGTGTCAAAGACTCATCCCCAAACCCAGGCAGCGATGACTCGTCTACCGACCAGCCCGCAATCGGAAGCCAGCCTTACATCAAAATCGGCTCACCAGATCCAAAAAAAAACCAGAGCTACAAACTTTAAGCGTTAGCAGCAACGAAAAGCCGCCTATCGAAATAAGAATTCGCCAAGCGATCGAAAAGAACAACAAGAAACAGCTTGCCGAGAGGAAGGGACTATTTGTCAGGTCCGCTCTACGTCGAGGCGGGCCTTTGACCTGGGTCATGACTGGTGGGATGGTGGCCGTTGTTGCAGTTACACTTGCAGCCTTTCGCAATTCATTTCTTCCAAAGCCAGAAAAATCACCGGACAACCCAGCAAAATCTCCCCAATCATCCTCGAAAAACGAATCAGATGATGCACCTGGCGGCCGACTCATCAAACACAAACCGCAGACACCTGTAAGCGCGGCAGTCCCCTTTCGTCAAGACTCTGCTGCCTACGACACTCCATCCCCGACATCAGAAAGATATTCTGTAATCCTTAGAAAGGCTTCCATAGCCCCTTTCAAGAAGAGTGGGGAAGCACAGTATCCTCAGCGTCGGCTCCCACCGCCAATCGCCACCGCCAATAGGACGACAACAGCAGACTTCAGAACGCATCAAGCTATGCCGACCCAATTCAATACTCCTCAAGCTGGAGGCGATCTGAATTCTGACGCAAGAAGCGAACCACCTCCCAGTACAATGCCCTGTGAAGAGCCAAGCGGAGAAAGTACAGTCAACAACATTCACAACTCGCCATCACCTGAGCAAAACACAAGAATCAAAGAAAGCATTGCCAGGAATCAGGCTAACGAGCAGAGGGACTTGAGGGGCATTTCGCCTATCATCGAGATCACTCAGTCCTCACCCGACCCCCAGGCAGCAACCTCTCCGTTACAGCAAATTCAGCCGATCAGCAGCAACCAGTTGATCAACAACAACCTACAACCAATCCCTGAAACACTCATCAACGAACCATGCCACTCGAAGCAGCCTGCTGGCAAAAACTGAAAGATCGGCGAACTCTTGTCAATAACGAACATTGCCTGCTGGATCTTAATAGCCGACTTCAGGCCATTGAGTCTCAGATCCAATCCGGAACCCCAGGCGGAACACCACATCTCAATCAATCCGTGGCGAAGTCCCGCAACGGATCACTTGCCAGTGAAACCGAAGCAGCGGCCAGCCATGAACCACCCACGAATGAAGATCGGCCGCAGGATATCAGCCCTATTCCGATCAGCACACGGTTACCCGAGCTTCACGAACTCGACCGCCAAGGTCGATGCTGGGCTTATCGAAGCACGACCCACGAACCCCTGGGTCGTGCATGGGTTCTTGGTACTCCTGTGAGCCTACAGCTCACTAGATCCTGGTGCAGCTTCACCCACTGGTTGCCACATTGGTGCCTACCGGTGGTTGAAGAGGCCAATTCCTAACCAGCCTGATGGGACACTGGGATTTCCTCATCAGCGGAGCCTCGCCGTGAAAGCCCTCTCCGTGCTCGGCTCCACCGGCTCGATCGGCACCCAAACGCTGGAGCTCGCCGAGGAGTTCCAGGATCGCTTCAAGGTGGTGGCCCTCACCGCCGGCAACAACCTCGACCTGCTGGTCGAGCAGATCCGCCGCCACGCACCTGAGGTGGTGGCCCTGGCCGACGCCGACAAGGTGGCGACGCTGCGCGAGCGCCTCCATGGTCTCGATGCCTCCGCCCGTCCGGCTCGCCTGCCCGAACTGCTGGGTGGCCCCGTGGGCCTGGAGGCCGCCGCCGCCTGGCCCAGCGCCGACCTGGTGGTGACCGGCATCGTCGGCTGCGCCGGCCTGCTTCCCACCCTGGCCGCCATCCGCGCCGGCAAGGACCTGGCCCTGGCCAACAAGGAAACCCTGATCGCCGCCGGACCGGTGGTGCTGCCCGAGTTGGAGAAGAGCGGCTCGCGCCTGCTGCCGGCGGATTCCGAGCACTCCGCCATCTTCCAGTGCCTGCAGGGCACGCCCTACGCCGAAACGGCGCGCCTCTCCACCGGCACCCCCACCCCGGGCCTGCGCCGCATCCAGCTCACGGCCAGCGGCGGCGCCTTCCGCGACTGGGACCCGGCCGATCTGGCCAAGGCCACCGTGGCCGACGCCACCAGCCACCCCAACTGGAGCATGGGGCGCAAGATCACGGTGGATTCAGCCAGCCTGATGAACAAGGGCCTGGAGGTGATCGAGGCCCACTACCTGTTCGGCCTCGATTACGACCACATCGAGATCGTGATCCACCCGCAATCGATCATCCATTCGATGGTGGAGCTGGCCGATTCCTCGGTGCTGGCCCAGCTGGGCTGGCCCGACATGAAGCTGCCGATCCTCTATTGCCTCAGCTGGCCCGGGCGGCTGCACACCCCCTGGCGCCGCCTCGACCTCACCGAGGTGGGCTCGCTCACCTTCCGCGCCCCCGACCCCAAGCGCTACCCGTGCATGGAACTGGCCTATGCGGCCGGCCGGGCCGGCGGCACGATGCCCGCTGTGATGAACGCGGCCAACGAGCAGGCCGTGGCCCTGTTCCTCGATGAGCAGGTGCACTTCCTCGACATCCCCCGCCTGATCGACCGGGTGTGCGAGCGCCACAAGGCCGATCTCACCAGCGATCCCTCGCTGGACGACGTGCTGGCAGTGGACGCCTGGAGCCGTGGGGCGGTGCGCGAAGCCGCAGCCCAGCTGAATGCCAAGGTCCCGGCAACGCTGCCGGCCTGATCCAGCCACCCATGGATACGCCAGCCTTGCCAAGGAGCTCCCAGCCCTCCCAGCGGAGGACCGCCGGCCCCATCCCGGTGAGCCATCACCTGTTGCTCTGCGCCACCCCGAGCAAGGCACTCTGCTGCCCCGATCCGGAGGTTGGCGCCGCCAGCTGGAACGCGCTCAAGCAGCTGGTGCGTGAGCTCGGCCTGGAGGATCCCGCCCGCGCCGGCGGCATCGTGCTGCGCAGCAAGGCCGATTGCCTGCGCATCTGCGCTGAGGGCCCCGTGCTGCTGGTCTGGCCGGATGGGGTGGTGTACGGCGGCGTCACACCGGAACGCATCGCGCGGATCCTGCGCGAGCACCTGATGGGAGGGCGCCCCATTGCCGACTGGATCGTGCGTGAATACGCCCTTTCTGGAGGCGCCGATCCGCACCCGGCACAGCATGGACCCCATGGGAAGATCCCGGCAGGGCCCCACGCGATCCATTGATGGTGATGCTGCGTTCGCTGCTGGAGATCCCTGAGAACCATCGATCTCTATTCGGAGAATCGGAACTGGTTCCTCCCGATCCACTGATCATGGAGGAGGAGCCAACCGTCATCCCACGTCACTTCAATCATCGGGAAAGCAAAGACTGGGCCATCCGTTACAGCCAGGGGATCTTCAATGCCAATGGAGATCACATCAAAGCCCTCAGTGACATGCGTGGAAACCGCAGGCTCTTCTTTCCTGCTGAGCGGCTCGAGGACGCCGTTGGCTATGACCCAGCCAATGTGAAAAGACGGAAGTTCATGCTCTATGGGGGAACCCTCTACGAGCACTTTGGCGACATGCTCGTGGACACCTGTCGTGCATATCAACTACTACGCCTGTTTCGCCACAGCAAGGAACCGATCTGGTTCCACTACGCAGCGCCACGCTCAGCACGCAGCCTCCGGGCGGCCACAATTGAAGAATGGTTGCAATGCCTGGGCCTGGCCGACCGATTTCGGCTGATCCGTCGGCCGCTGCGGCCCAACCGGCTGGTGTCATGCCCCCAGCTCTATCGCGACCTCAAATTCATCAACAAGGACTATGCCGCCGCAGCCCGGGCTGCACTCCAGCCGAAATTACGTCGTCAACTGGCGGCAATTGGGCCAGAGGGCAAGCGCATTGCCTATCTGTCCAGGCACAAACTATCTATCGGAACCAGCAAGTTCATCCAAGAAGGCCAACTGGTTGAGCAACTTCGCACAATCTCGCAAGTTGACATTATCTGCCCCGAAGAACTGAACTTTGAACAGAAGATGTCCCTGTGGCGCAGCCATGCCTACATTGTTGGCTTTCCACAGGGATGCATGATGTTAAAACCCTTTATTCCCCACAAAGATCTCTCACAAATTGCCAGGATGGTCTTTCTAGTGGCTGGCCCCAAGTGCCTGCCAAGCAACTGGCTAAGCGTGGAGAAAGTCTGTGGCTTCGGCGATTTCTACCTCGACTGCCACGGCCAACCCGAGCACGACACCGACTCCAACGCCTCAGGCTTCACCCGGGCCAATTCGATCGACGTGCCCCGAATCGTGAAGGCCGTTCGTGAATTGGCTGCCTCGCTGTCCTAACCGCTCGGTGCGGGCTCAGATCACGAGGCCTCAGTGGCAGCTGTTGAGACTGCCTTGAGCCAACCCGCCACCCAGCGGTCGGCCCAGCTGGCCTTCCCCGCCTGG
Source organism: Prochlorococcaceae cyanobacterium (assembly GCA_044374745.1). Taxonomy (GTDB): domain Bacteria; phylum Cyanobacteriota; class Cyanobacteriia; order PCC-6307; family Cyanobiaceae; genus NIES-981. Next base: position 62,080 of record JBILNZ010000013.1, read on the forward strand.
GTCCCTCCTCGGGCGACGCCGTGAAATCCGTTGTGGCCGCCATGGCTGGGCAGGCAGATCTCCAACCATGGCGGAGCCTGGGCCTGCAGGGTCTGTATGGAGGCGGAGGGTACCCACGGATCATCCAGGGCATGGACCAGCAAGCTGGGGGGCAGGGCGACTCCGCTGAGCAATCCAGACAACGGCGAGGCCCGGCTGTAGTAGTCGGCCACCGTGGGATGCCCCCAGCGCGGTGCGGTCACGGCCGCATCAAACTGGCGGATCGAGCGAAGCGCGTGCAACCGCTCCGCCAGGGAACTGGCCTGACGATCGGCCAGGGTCTGGCGAATCAGCCCCCGCAGCAGCACCCGCTGGTAGAGCCGATTGCGGGGCGCGTCGATCTGCGCGGAGCAGGCGGCCAGGTCGAGGGGACTGCTGACACAGGCCAGGGCATCGAGGCCAGCCGGCTGCTCCAGCAGGGCATTGAGCAGCACCGTGCCCCCGAGAGAGAGCCCTGCTCCCAGCAGGGGTAAGCCGGCAGTCCGCTGGCGCGCCGCCGCTAGCACGGGCAGCAGATCGCTGTTGCAGGAGGCGGCATAGGTGCCCGTGGCCAGGCTCCGGCCCGCACCGGCTCCGCGCAGGTTGAGGCGCCAGACCCCGAACCCTTCGGCCAGCAGCGCCAGAGCCAGACGTCGCACGCCCGGGCGACTGCTGCTACCCCCCAGGCCATGCACGACAAGCACCCACGCCCTGGGACGGCCCTGCCAGGGCTGGTCTTCCATGAGCAGCAGCTTGCCGCCCGTGGGGAGATCCACCGTCCAGGGCTGGCCCTGATCGGCGGGCAGCCGGTCGGGATGGAGGCTGTCGCGGATGGTCTGCAGATCGGGGCCGATCCAGGGCCAGCGCTGTCGAAAGGCTATGGCGGGTGGTGGGGGCGGCCCAGGGGTTGGCGATGGCATGCCGGATTTTCAGCAGCCAATCATGCGGCGCTGCGCAGTTCACTCACCAACGACTGGAGCACGGCCTTGGCGTCGCCGAACACCATGGCCGTCTGGGGCAGCTCAAAGAGGGCATTGCGAATGCCGGCATAGCCGGCTCCGAGGCTGCGCTTCACCACGAACACCTGGCGGGAGCGATCCACCTCCAGGACGGGCATGCCGTACAAGGGGCTGGTGGGATCGTTCTTGGCGTCCGGATTCACCACATCGTTGGCCCCCAACACGATCACCACGTCGGTGCGCGGGAATTCGGGATTGACGGCATCCATCTCAGCCAGCTGCTCGTAGGGCACGTCGGCCTCGGCCAGCAGCACGTTCATGTGGCCCGGCATGCGGCCTGCCACCGGGTGGATGGCATAACTCACCTCGGCCCCCTTGGCCTCCAACAGCTTGGCCAGCTCGCGCAGGGCATGCTGGGCCTGGGCCACGGCCAGGCCATAGCCCGGTACGAACACCACCCGCTCGGCCCCCTCCAGGGCCAGGGCGCACTCCTCGGCGCTGCAACTGGTGATGCGAGTGTAGCCGGCCTCATCACCGCCACCGCCCACGTGTCCCGCCGGAGCGCCGCCGAGGGCCCCTCCGAAGAGCACATTGAGCAGCGAGCGGTTCATCGCCGTGCACATCACCTGGGTGAGGATCAGGCCGGCGGCGCCCACCATGGCGCCGGCCACAATCAGCAGCGGACTGCCCACCACAAAACCGGCGGCAGCGGCGGCCACCCCCGAATAACTGTTCAGCAGGGAGATCACCACCGGCATATCGGCCCCTCCGATCGAGAGGGTCACGCCGATGCCCAGCAGGGCGGAGGCCCCAACCAGAATCCAGAGAGCCTCCCCGGCCGGATTCCCAGGCAGGGCGATCGCCGCCACCAGAGCCGCCACCGCCAGGGAAATGTTGAGGCCATGGCGCACCTGGCCCTGGGTCCAGCCCGGGGTGCCGATCCAGCCCTGCAGCTTGCCCATGGCCACCACGGAACCGCTGAAGGTGATGGCGCCCACAAACACGGACACCACGATCGAAATGGTCTCCACCAGGCCACCGGACTGCTGGAAAAGGGCCACCCCGAGGGCCACGAGCAGGGAAGCCATGCCCCCACAGCCGTTGAACAGGGCCACCGTCTCGGGCATGGCCGTCATCGGCACGCGCTGGGCAGTGAACAGGCCAGCCAAACCACCGAGGGCGGTGCCGATGGCGATCCACAGCCAGGCCTGAGGCGTGAGCGGCGACTGGATCAGCAGGCCCAGCACAGCCAGGCCCATGGCCAGGGCCGCCAGTCCGTTGGCGGAGCGGGCCGAACGCACCTTGGAGAGGCCCTTGAGGCCCAGGGCCAGCAGCAGCACCGCCAGCAGATCAATGGCCCAGCCAAGGGCTACGTCAACGGTCATCAGGAGTCGTTCCGGGATGGGGATGGGGATGGGGATGGGGATTTGGCGGGCTTGCGCGAGAACATCGCCAGCATCCGGTCGGTGACCAGGAAACCTCCCACCACGTTGAACAGGGCAAAGGCCAGAGACGCCGAGCCGAGCACCAGCAGGGCGGTGTTGCCATCGGCCTGAAGGATCAGGGTGAGCGAGGCGAGCACGGTGATGCCGCTAATGGCATTGGCGCCGCTCATCAGCGGTGTGTGCAGGGTGGGGGGGACCTTGCCGATCAGTTCCAGCCCCAGGAGGCTGCCCAGCAGCAACACCCAGAGGGCCTGATTGAGGTCGTTCATGCCGCCACCTCCAGCACCCGGGAGACGGGTTCGCCCAGCACGTCGTGGCGCAGGCAGTCACCGGCGTGGGTGAACAGGCAACCAGCCACGATCGGGTCGTCCTGGTTGAGTCCAGGTCCATGTTCCGCTGCCGGAGGGGTATCCAGGATGTGCTCCAGCAGGGCCGCGAGGTTGCGGGCATAGAGAGCACTGGCGTGCTGGGCCACGCTGCAGGGCAGGGCATCGGCGCCGATCAAAATCACGCCCTGGCGTTCCACGGTCTGGCCGGGCACGGTGCCCGCACAGTTGCCGCCCTGGGCCACGGCCAGGTCCACCACCACCGATCCGGGACGCAGGTGATCCAGCATCGCTTCACTGATCAGGCGCGGGGCCGGCCGGCCGGGCACCTGGGCGGTGCAGATCACCATGTCGGCCAGGGCCAGCTGTTCACAGAGCTGCTGGCGTTGGGCCTCCAGGAAGGCCTCGCTGGCGGCCTGGGCATAGCCCCCCTGTTCGGCGGGGGCCGGCACCTGCTCCGGCGGCGCCAGGAAGCGGCCTCCCAGGGATTCCACCTGCTCGCGGGCCGCCGGGCGCACATCGCTCACCGTCACCACGGCCCCCAGCCGCCGGGCGGGGGCCACCGCCTGCAGGCCCGCCACACCGGCCCCCAGAATCAGGGCCCGGGCGGGCTGAATCGTGCCGGCGGCGGTCATCAGCATCGGCACGTAACGGTTGAGGGCCGCCGCAGCCAGCAGCACCGCCTTGTAGCCGGCGATGTTGGCCTGGGATGACAGCACATCCATCGTCTGGGCCCGGCTGATGCGGGGCAACAGCTCCAGGGCGAGGGCGGACACCCGCCGGCTGTTGAGCTGCTCAGCCAGGGGATGGGCCCCGTAGGGCGCCAGCAGACCGATCAGCAGGGCGCCCGGTTGGAGCTGCTGCAGCTGGTCCGGTTCCGGTGGATGCACACACAGCACCACCTCCGCCTCGGGCCAGGCGGCATGGTCGGGGTTCAGCAGGGTGGCACCGGCCTGCGTGTAGGCCTGATCACTGAACCCGGCACCGGCACCGGCACCGGCCTCCACCTGCACCGATAGGCCCCGGGCAGAGAATCGCTGAACGGTTTCGGGACTGGCCGCCACGCGGGTTTCCCCTGAACGGCGCTCCCTGGGAATGAGCAACTGGGTCAACGCGGCACAGACTGACTCAATCCATTTGGGGGCCGACCGCGTCACCGCGGCAAGCCTTTCTGTCCATTTGTGGGCAGGGACCCACAAATCAACCCACCATTCCCCTCAGAACAAGGGCCATAACTCCTGCTCCAGGCAAGCGGCCAGCCGCCTGCTCCCCCGCCGGCGCAGCAATCGCACGCGCAGGATCAGCGGATCAATGTCGCAGTCCCGCCGCCAGCAGCGGAGCAGGTGACGGCGGACCCCAGCTGGCTGGTCCTCGCCGCTTGGGCTGTGACGCTCAGGCTCATCGCCACTGGGGTCGTCGTCACGGCGCAAGCGCACATCGTGGGGATGGGCCATGCGAGATGGGCCAGTGCGCCCGAGATCTGGCCCGAAGCTAGGCCGGCTGGCCCCGGCGCCCATAGGCCAGAGCACTCATTCAGAGCACTCATTTGTCCTTGCAGGGCCTGTCCAGGAGGTCTGCCCGCACAATGGCCGCCATGGACCCTTCGCCAACGCCCCCCTCCTTCCAGCTCAGAGGTCTTTCCCCTGGTGGCAGGGCCGAGGAATCCGCGGAACCCGTGCAGCCACGCCAGTGGCAGCGCAAGCTGATCCAGCTGTTGCGTGCCCGCTTGGTGCAGGCCATGCCTGGCGGCCAAGACGTCCTGATCCACGCTGGCCCGGGAGCCGGCAAGACCCTCGGAGCCCTGCTCAGCTTTCGCCAACTGCAGCGGGAAGGCCGGTTGCAGCGTTTTGTGGTGCTCTGCCACCGCACCTCGATAGCCCTGCAGTGGCAGCAGGCGGCCGCCAGGCTGGGGCTGGCGCTGCGGGACTGGGACGGTGCCCTGGCGGCACCGCCTGTCGTGCAGTCCGTCGAGCCCCACTGGGATGGCCTGGTGCTGAGCTACCAGAGCGCCGCCCGGCATCGCCAGCTGCTTGAGCGCCAATGGTCGACCCTCGCCCTGGGGAGCTGGCTGGCGATCGCCGATGAAGTGCACCATCTGGGATTGGATCCAGATGAACCCGAAGCCGCCGTCTGGGGCCATGCCTTCAGCCACCTCACCGCTTCGGCTGCCCTGCGCCTCGGACTCACCGGCACGCCCTTTCGGGCCGACAACCTGGCCTTCTGCGCGGCCCGCCGCCAGCGCCTCCGTCAGGGCGAAGAGCTGCTGGAGCAGATCGTGCCCGACCTGTGCGTGGAGCCACGACAACTGATCAGCGCCGGCGACGTACGCCCCCTGGAATTCCGCTTCCAGGACGGCTGGGTGGACCATGGCCGCCCCGCCGCCGACGGCGAAGGCAGCGGCGACTGCGAGACCTCCCCCCTCTCGGCCGAGACCCGCGAGAGCTGGCGGGCCCGCAACCTGCGGCGCGCCATCCGGCTCGGCGACGGCAGCAGCATCGCCCTGCGGCTGCTGCTGGGAGCCCGGCGCCGGCTGGAGCAACTGCGGGAGCACCAGCATCCCGCGGCTGGAGGCCTGGTGATCGCCCGCGACATCGCCCACGCCGAACAGATCAGCGCCCTGCTGCGGGAACAGGGTGACGCGGTGCATCTGGTGCACTCCCAGGATCCCGGAGCGGCCGAGCGCCTGGCCGCCTTCCGCGCCGGGGAGGCCGATTGGCTGGTGAGCATCGACATGTGTGCGGAAGGCTTCGACGCGCCGCGGGTGCGGGTGGTGGCCTACCTCACCACCGTGGTGACCCGCAGCCGCTTCGTGCAGGCGATCACCCGGGCGGTGCGGATGGACGGGGAGCGCGCCAATCTGGAGCCCGTGCCCCGCAAGGCGTCCTATGTCTACGCACCAGCCGACCCCTTGCTGATCGGCTATGCCCGCAGCTGGTCGTTGAGCGAGCCCTATCTGTTGCGCAGCAGACAGCTCTTCACCAGTGAGCTGCAGGGAGGCCTGGCCGGATCCCGCCAGCATCCCCTGGCAGCCATCGACGAGCGGGCGGGCTCCATGCTGCGGGTACGGGCCCCTGAGCTGCCCGCCTTCTTAAAGAACCCGGCTGGCCTGCGCCACACCCAAGCCGGCTGAAAAGCCACGGATCGAGCTCCTTCGGGCAACCAGGGCTCCCGGCAGACAATCCGGCGGCCCCAACCACGGGAGGGTGAACGGGTCTCGCTGGGGGCCTCCAACCCAGAAGGCCCCGACCCCAGGCGCCCAGCGCGGCGCGAGCAAACACCCAAGATTTCTGATATCAGAAAGGCTGTTCAGCGCGCCTGGATTCAATCCCTTGCGCTGATCTCCTGAAACCAATCCACTGCCACAGCAGAACAACAGCTAAAGGCCTGCAAAGGTGCTACGAATGGGCCATTCACGAACAACCGGCACCAGCAAAACAACTGAAAATCGCAGAGTGATGCTGAAAGTTTGCGACGTTGTGTCAACCAATACTCCAGATCCTTGCGCGTCCCGGCAGCGTGGTGCCACCAACGGGGGCAGCGGATCATGGACGCCGCAGTGAATCGCAGACTGACCGTTGCTGTGAGCTGGGCCCTGGCTCGCCGGGCCACCCTCGACGCCCTTGAGCACTTCGAGGAGAGCTACGCCCTCACCGAGGAGTTCAGGGAGTGGCTGGTCTGCCTGGAGGACCACCCCCATCTGCTCGAGCCCAGCGTTCTGATGGTTCCCCGCAACCTCGTGGATCGACCGCCCAGCTCAGGCAGCAGCTGGGGTCCCAATCCCGAAACGGACGGGCTGCTCGAGATCTGACCTCCATCCAGGCCAGCGATCGCCTAGCGTTAAGTCATAGTTGATCCGCTTTAGCTGTGGCTGTTGAGCGTCCTGTCCCGGAGCGTCCGCATGTTGAGAATCTGGTGATCGTGGGCTCGGGCCCCGCCGGCTACACCGCCGCCATCTACGCCGCCCGGGCCAATCTCAACCCGCTGATGATCACGGGCTTCCAGGACGGTGGCATCCCCGGTGGCCAGCTGATGACCACCACCCACGTGGAGAACTTCCCGGGCTTCCCCGACGGCATTCTCGGTCCGGAGCTGATGGACAAGATGAAGGCCCAGGCCGAGCGCTGGGGCACCACCCTGGTGCTGGCCGACGCCACCGAAATCGATCTGTCCCAGCGGCCCTTCCGGATCACCGCCGACGGCACCACCTATCGGGCCCAGAGCGTGATCCTGGCCACCGGGGCCAGCGCCAACCGCTTGGGACTGCCCCAGGAGGAGCGCTTCTGGAGCAGCGGCATCAGCGCCTGTGCCATCTGCGACGGCGCCACACCCCAGTTCCGCACCCAGGCGGTGGCGGTGGTGGGCGGCGGCGACTCCGCCTGCGAGGAGGCCGTGTACCTCACCAAATACGGCGACCACGTGCACCTGATCGTGCGCTCGGGCCAGCTGCGGGCCAGCAAGGCAATGGCCGATCGGGTGCTGGCCAACCCCGCCATCACCGTCCACTGGAATCGCCAGGTCGCCAATTGCAGTGGAACGGACTGGCTTGAAGCGATCACCCTGCGTGATGTGGCCAGCGGCGCCACCGAAGACCTGCCGGTGAAGGGCCTCTTCTATGCCATCGGCCACACCCCCAACACCCGCCTGGTACGCGGCCAGCTGGAGGTGGACAGCCACGGCTATCTGGTGACCCAACCGGGCCGGCCCGAAACCAGCATCGAGGGCGTGTTCGCCGCCGGCGATGTGGCCGACGCCGAATGGCGTCAGGGCATCACCGCCGCCGGCAGCGGCTGTCAGGCGGCCCTGGCCGCCGAGCGCTGGCTGAGCCACCACAACCTGGCGGTGGAGGTGAAGCGTGAGTCGGTGGAGCCCCAGGAGGTGGGAGAGACGCAGCGCACCGCCGAGAGCGACGAGGCCAACTACGACGCCAACGCCCTCTGGCAGAAGGGCAGCTACGCCCTGCGCAAGCTATATCACGACAGCAGCAAGCCCCTGCTGGTGGTGTACACCTCCCCCACCTGCGGCCCCTGCCACGTGCTCAAGCCCCAGCTCAAGCGGGTGCTCGATGAGCTGGGTGGCGCCGCCCAGGGCGTGGAGATCGACATCGAAGCCGATCAGGCGATCGCCCAGCAGGCCGGCGTGACCGGCACGCCCACCGTGCAGCTGTTCTTCCAGAAGGAGCTGAAGCAGCAGTTCAAGGGGGTGAAGCAGCGCAGTGAATTCAAGGCCGCCATTGAGAGCCTGCTGGGCGTGCACGCCTGAGGATCAGCCCGATTCAAGGAAAAACCAACGAGCCTGGGCATGGATGGGATGACCCGGGCTCCTTGGTCCGGGTTCAAGGTGGCCAGGAAGATGGCCGCACCACCACCCTCCAGCTGGGCAGGTCCGCTCTTAACGCCGCCGCGGACCACCCGGACGGTTGCCACCAGGCCGAGGGCCAGCGGCCCCGGCGTTGCGCTCCCGGTAGGTGATGCGGCCACGGGTGAGGTCGTAGGGACTGATCTCAACCAGAACCTTGTCGCCAGCGAGCAGCTTGATGCGGAACTTGGTGAGCTTGCCGGCCGCACGGCAGAGGCACTGGTGACCGGCAGGTTGCTCAAGGGTCACCAGGTAGAACCCGTTGCCCTGTTCCTTTTCGATCACACCAGAGGTCTCAATCATGCAGGGGAGCTCAAACCAGATCAGGGATAAGCATTCAGTTTAAGCGTCGCCCCGCCCTGCCTCTCCGGCGCCGCAGGCTGCCCGGCGATAGGGTCTTTGCTCTGCGTCGGGCGACTCCATGGTGTTCCCTCCTTTGTCGATCGACCTGGGCCTGCTGTTGATCTCGATCGGCGTGGTGAACCTTTGGAAGGCCCGCCAGTCCTGAGCGGGATAGGGCTCTGACCACCATCCTGTTCCACAAGCCCTACGGGGTTCTCAGCCAGTTCACGCCGGAAGCCGGCAGTCGCTGGGGCTGCCTGGCCGATTTCATCGACCTCGCGGGCGTGTATGCCGCGGGTCGGCTGGATGCTGATAGCGAGGGCCTGCTGCTGCTCACCGACCAGGGTCGCCTGCAGCAGCGCCTCACCGACCCAGCCTTCGGGCACTGGCGGCGCTACTGGGTGCAGGTGGAGGGCAATCTGTCGGCCGGCGAGGGACCTGCCGAGGCGGCGATCAGCCAGCTGCGCTCCGGAGTGATGGTGCAGGGGCAGCGCACCCGCCCAGCCCGCGCCAGGGCGCTCTCCACCACCGAGCTGGCAGCCGCCGACCTTCCCGAGCGCCATCCGCCGATCCGCTATCGAGTGCAGGTGCCCACCAGCTGGCTGGAACTGGACTTGCGGGAGGGGCGCAATCGCCAAGTGCGGCGAATGACGGCAGCCGTCGGCTACCCCACACTGCGGTTGATCCGAATGGCGATCGACCTGATGGACGGCCAGCCTCCCCTGGATCTCAGGGAGCTGGCCCCGGGCCAGTGGCGCCCCGCATCCGCGTGCGAAGACCAGCGACTGAGGCAGTTGCTGGGCCGGCATTCACCTGGACGAGGCGGCCGGGCCGGAGGCGGGAAATCGGGCCGAGGCGGAGCCGGAGGATAGGGAGGCCGGGCCTCCTCACGCCAGGTAGTCGCGCAGCTCACGCACCGTCTGCAGCTGGCCGTAGTAGTAGTTGGCCCGAGCCCGTCGATCCGGGTCTTCCAGGCTGTCGAGGGCGTCGAATCCAAGGCTCTGCCAGAGCTCATGGCCACAGGCCCGGGTGAGCTCATCACAAGCCTCGCTCTCGAGGTTCACCAGGCGACGCTGCAGATTCTTGATTTGAGCAACCGACATTCACGCCACTCCCGAGGGCGAACTCAAACAAGATAGTACAGATGCACCAGGGAGGTCTGTCCCCTGGGCTCAGAAAGGAAGCTTCTTCTTGGCGTCCTTGTCGAGATCGGCCTCCATCTCCCGCAACCGTTTGAGAATCGTGTCGTAGTACTCGCGCAGATAGTCCTCCAGGCTGGTGGTGTCCGCCGGATCGAGGCCAAAGGCGGCATAGCTTTCCTCCATCGGTGCATCCAGGCGGGTCCCCCCACCAATCACCCGATCGAAGGTGAGCCGCTCGGCCACATTCAGGCTGGCCTCAAAGAAGCTGGTCACCCCGCGCATGAGCTGCAGGAGGGTGGGTGGAACCCGGAAGAGGCGGGCATCCTTGCCGGTGTAACGCTCGCAGAGCTGGGTGATCTCGCCGGTGGTCCAGGCCCGCGGACCCACCACCGGGAAAGCCTGACGGACGGTCTGGGGGCGTTCCAGAGCGGCCACCGCGAAGCGGGCCATGTCCTGGGTGTTCATGTAGGCGATGGGTGTGGGCGTGCCACTCACCCAAACCGTTTGGTTCTCCAGCACGGGGATGGCGAACTGGCTGATCAGCCCCTGCATGAATGCCACACCCCGCAGGATCGTGTAGTCGAGATCCGAAGCCTCCAGCCACTGCTCGGTGCAGGCCTTGATGTCCATCAAGGGCACATCGCTGTGCTTGGCCGCGTCCAGCAACGACAGGAACACGACCCGCTTCACACCAGCCCGCTGACAGGCCGCGAACAGGTTCTGCTTGCCGGTCCAGTCGATGTCGTAGGCGCTGCCAGGGTCGGTGGCCCGGGCGGTGGCGGCATCGATGACCGCGTCCTGGCCTTCGAGGGCGTAGTCGAGGCTGTCTGGCTCGAGCAGGTCGCCACGGGTGAGCTCACAGCCCCATTCCTGCAGAAAGGACGCCTTGCGGGGAGAGCGCACCATGCAGCGCACCTGATGACCGGCATCGAGGGCCTGGCGGGCGATCTGACGACCGAGGGTGCCCGTTGCGCCGACGACCAGTACCTGCATGCTCAACCCTCAAGCGGGCCTGAGCCTAGGGGTGCGTTCGCCGCCAGCGAGAGCGGCGGTTGCTCATGGTGTGGGCTGAGGGGCTCAGTCCTCATCAGCGAACTTGAGCAACAGGGCGCCGCCCAGCAGACCGACGGGAATCAGCACCCAGAACAGGGCAGCGGTGCCGAAGATTTCGGAAGCCATGGGCTGGCAAGGATGGATGGCACTCCTATTTAGCAGCAGCTTCAGCAGGAGCAGGTCCTTGGGCAGCGGCCACCGAGCCGTGGGGCTGCCCGGCCTGCAGGGCCTGAGCGCTGGCCAGCACCTCCCGCCAGGGGGCATCGGTTCGGATCTGGCCAGGCATCACGCCACTGGCCGTTGCCCTGTGTCCCCGACTGCGCAGCTCCTCCAGCAAGCGCACCTGCCGGGGCGCTCCACCCCCCAGGCGGCGGCCGATCTCGGCCAGGGGCCAACAGCGCGCCGGGTCTCCCGGGTCGGTGCGCAGGGTTGCCAGCAACCGGGAGGCAGGCAGCCCCAGGCTTGCCGGCGACTGGGACGCCAAACGCTCCATCGCCTCGAGCGTGGGCGGATGTTGCAGCGGTCCGATCCAGAGGGGTCCGCTCACCGCCAACGGCGGTGCCTGGTGGCCAGTGCAGAGGCATGCTGCCCAGCCGCGGAGCCGCAACAGCGATTGCAGCTGCTGGTCGCCGCACCCGTGGCAGAGGGCCAGCAACCCCAACTGGGCCTCCTCCCCTGCGATGGCTCGGCGTCTCAGGCGTATGGCCGTGCGAAAGGTGCGTCCTTCACTGAAGCTGAACAGGGGCTCCACGCCCCGGCCCATGGCCCAGGCCACCCGGGCCACCGCGGCCAGTTGCAACCGCAGCGCCAGCTCCCAGCTGGCGGGATGGGCCCGGGCCGCAGCCCCCAGCCTGCGGATGGCCGCCAGCCGGTCGTGGCCCGTGGGCGAGCGGCCATCCGTGCTGGCCAGATAGAGCACGCCGCCAAAGGCCACGGCCTCCAGGGCCAGCGGCAACAGGGCCACCGGACAGCCAAAGGCATCGAGGTCGACGAGCTCAAAGCGCTGCTCGCGCAGCAGGCAGCCGGCCAACAGCTTCTGGGCGGTGCAACTGCTCAGCCTCAGGCGGCAGGAACCGTGACGCAGGGGGGCGAGGTTGGCGCGCAGCAGGAGCAGACGCTCGGGATCGGCGTCGTTGGCCCACACCGCCGCAGCCCTGGCCTCCTGCGCGTAGCGCAGGGCCCGAATGCCGCATCCGGCCATCCCATCCAGCACCCGCAATGGCCCCGCCTCAGCCAGGTGGCAGGCCAGCAGCACCCCCAGATCGCGGGATGGTCGCGATTCCGGCCGGAAGAAGCCCCTGCCTGGCTGCACACGGACCGCCCCTTCGCAATAGTGAGCGGCAGAACTGGAATCGGGAGAGATCAGTTGCACAGCAGCCGCCTTCAGCCTGGCAAGCCGTCAGCCGGCTGGGGTCGCCACAGCCAGTGGATCTGGCAAGGCCAGAGCTGCCACTGGCGCCAGCTGGGCGATCCCGGCCACCCCCCTCTGCTGCTGGTGCATGGCTTCGGGGCGGCTAGCGGCCACTGGCGGCGCAATGCCGCCGTGCTGGCGGCGGCCGGCTGGTGCGTGTATGGGGTGGACCTGATCGGCTTCGGCGCCTCCAGCCAGCCGGCCCTGCGGCTCGACAACCGGCTCTGGGCAAGGCAACTGCAGGACTTCCTCGCCCAGGTGGTGGGCCAGCCCGCGGTGCTGGTGGGCCACTCCCTCGGCGGCCTGGTGGCCCTGAGCTGCGCCGTGTTCTTTCCTGGATGGGTGCGGGCAGTGGTGGCAGCTCCCCTGCCCGATCCCACCCTGCTGATGGAGCTAGGGGCAAGGCCCCCCCGCCGCCCGCCCTGGCGGCGTCGCCTGAAGCGTTGGCTGGTGCAGCTGCTCTGCCGGCTCCTGCCCCTGGAACTGCTGGTGCCCCTGCTGGCCTATTCCCCCCTGCTCGACCTGGGCATCCAAAGTGCCTACGCCACGCCCGTGATCGGCGATCAGGAGCTGCACCACCTGATCGCCAGGCCGGCCCGGAGGCCCGGCGCCGTGCGAACCCTACGGGCCATGAGCATGGCCATGGCCCTGCGCCCCCACGGAGCCACCGCTCCGGCCCTGCTGCGTCGGCTGCGACGCCCCCTACTGCTGATCTGGGGAGGCCGCGACCAGCTCGTTCCCCTGCGCGTGGCCGACCAGATCCGCAAGCAGAGGCCAGACGTGTCCCTGGCCGTGCTGGAACACTGCGGCCATTGTCCCCACGATGAGGACGCCGAAGCCTTCAATCGCACCCTGCTGCAATGGCTGGAGGGGCTGCCCGTGGCCCTGCCCACCTCCCTGGCCCGGTAATTTGGCTGGAGTGCCCCTTCCGGACCGTCCCCAGCCATGAAGCACACCCTCTCGGTGTTGGTGGAAGACGAATCCGGTGCGCTCAGCCGCATCTCCGGACTGTTTGCCAGGAGGGGATTCAACATCGAGAGCCTGGCCGTGGGACCAGCCGAAAAGAACGGCATGTCGCGGCTCACCATGGTGGTGGAAGGCGACGACCGCACCCTCGGGCAAATGACCAAGCAGCTCGACAAACTGGTGAACGTGCTGGGGGTGATCGATCTCTCCACCATTCCCGCGGTCGAACGGGAATTGATGCTGCTCAAGGTGTCGGCCCCGCCCAGGCAGCGCAGCGAGATCCTGGAGCTGGTTCAGGTGTTCCGCGCCAAGGTGGTGGACGTGGCCGACGAGGCCCTCACCCTGGAAGTGGTGGGTGACCCCGGCAAGCTGGTGGCACTCGAGCAGGTGATGGAGCCCTACGGAATCCTGGAAATCGCCCGCACCGGTCGGGTGGCACTCGAGCGGGCCTCCGGGGTCAACACGGCCTGGTTGAAGGTCACCTCCTCAGACAAGCGGGTCCCCGCTTAGGCGTTGGCGTTCAGGTTCCTGGGGCTGCCGCACCACCGCCCTTCACCAGCTTGCCTCCGTCCACCACGGTGGCACGGAGGATCCGGTCGCCCTGCTCGATCCGATCGATCACCTCCATGCCCTCGCTCACCCGGCCGAACACGGCGTAGCGACCATCCAGTTCAGGCAGGGCCTGCAGGGCCACATAGAACTGGGCGCTGGCCGAATTGGGATCGGCGGATCGGGCCATGGCCAGAGCACCGCGCTGGTGCACCAGAGCCAGTTCACGGGTGATGCCGGGCGCGGTGAGTTCCTGCCCGTACGTAGGCACCTGATCCTGCTTGAGGCGAATCTCCAGGGGGATCAGACGCGCCTCACCATTCTCGATGAAACTGCCCTGGCCGTACTGGCTGGGGGGAGTCATGGGGTTGGCACTGAGGGGGTCGCCGCCTTGAACCACAAAAGGCGAGGGCTGACGCACCACCCGGTGAAACGCCGTGCCGTTGTAGGCACCCTTCTGCACCAGATCCACGAAATTGCCCGCGGTGAGGGGCGCGGCGGCTCCATCCAGCTCAAATCGCACCTGCCCCTTGCTGGTGTCCATGGCAACGGTGGCACTGCCGCTGAGACAAGGGGTGCTCGCTGTAGCACACCCCATGGGCCTGGAGGCATTGCCCTCGGCAGAGCAACCCGTGATCACAGCGCTGGCCAGCAGACAGAGTCCGCCCGAGAGCAGGGATCGAACCCAAGCGGAGCGGCTCATACACCCTCCAGGGGCACGCCCAGGAAGCGGGCCAGCTGGGCTCCGGAGAGCTCCAGATCGGCGAGGGGCATGGGCTCACCCACCCGCGTGAGCGGGAGGTCACGCCGGCCCTGCACCTTGAGGGCCAACCTGCGCCGGGGGTTGAGGCCGTCGCGCACCTCCACCTTCACCGCCTGGATGTCCCGCAAGGGAATTTCCACATCGATGCGCTGGCGGAATCCCCGCCGGGAAATGGTGGCCTGGCCGGCGGCGCGATCAAAGCGGTTGCTGCCGCTGCCCACATCGATGCCGATCACCGCCCACAGATAGGAGGCCAGCAACACGGCTGCCACCCCATAGAGGCCCATCACCAGGCCCTGGGGAACCCAGTCGAGCTCAGCGGGATGGCCCACGGGCAGCAGATCGCGATCCAGATAGCTGGAGAGGCTGGTGAGCAGAAAACCCACGCCTCCCAAACTCACCATCAAGGCCACGAGCAGGTTGGACGGGCGGCGCGAGCCGAGCACCGGCTGCTCCAGCAGATCGTCGGCGGCAGGCATCGAGCTCCAGAAATCAGCGAAGCGCCATCTTGGCGCCTGGGCAAGGCATCCCGAGCGGAAACAGCGGGCGCACGGGCGATGGGCAGAGAGCCAGAAACGAGATCAGGCAAGGGATTTCAGCCCGTTGCAAAGCGCCTCGCGGTGTCGGGAAACGTTGTTACCATCGCCCGGTATCCCGTTGTTTCCATGACGATCGCTGTAGGGCGCGCCCCAGCTGGTCGGGGATGGTTTGACGTCCTCGACGACTGGCTCAAGCGCGACCGCTTCGTTTTTGTCGGGTGGTCCGGTCTCCTCCTGTTCCCCACCGCCTATCTGGCGCTGGGCG